>NZ_BAABEV010000001.1:0-466163 GCF_039540335.1 Actinomadura verrucosospora
TCGGTGGGCGTGGGGGTCGGGGTGGGCGTGGGGGTCGGGGTCGGCGTGGGAGTGGGGGTGGGCGTCGGGGTGGGCGTGGGAGTGGGGGTCGGCGTGGGAGTGGGGGTGGGCGTCGGGGTCGGGGTGGGCGTCGGCGTGGGGGTGCCGCCGTCGGTGATGGTGAAGTGGGCGAACGGCTCGTCCTGGCCCGGGTCCTTGGTGCAGGTCACGTCCTTGCCGCCGGCCCAGACCTCGGTGCCGTCGGCCTTCTTCGGGTTGATGTGCTGCGTCAGCCCGACGATCGTGATCTTGCCTTCGCCGGTCTGGCTGAACACCAGCTGCGGCGCGTCGCCCTCGGCGACCAGGTCCCAGGTCGCCCCGGCCTGCTGCGGGATGTCGACCTTGTTGATGACGACGTCCGTCGCGACCGGCAGGTTCGGGTCCTCGGGCACCGACACGACCGAGTCGGCGGAGGCCGTGCCCTCCAGCGTGACGGCCTTCACCGCGCGCAGGCCGTTGGTGATGGTGCCGGTGATGTGCGCCGTCGACTTGATGTGGAAGGGCGGCGACAGCTCCCCGACCTTGATGCTGGACGGGAAGTCGCTGTCGATGTCGACCGTGAGCGGCTGGTTGCCGATCAGCGGGAAGACGCAGTGGAAGTTCAGCGTCTGGTGGATCGGGTCCGCCAGGGCGGGGCCGGCGCCGACGACGCCGAGCAGGGAGAGGCCGAGGCCCCCGATGGCCGCGGTCGCGAGGCCCTTGGCCGTGCGCCGCTTGCGCGTACCGAGCTTGTCGTCCAACTTTCTGCCTTTCGTCCGGAACCAGATTTCCCGTACGTTTCGAGGCGGTAAATTACCGGCCGCCGGCACCCGGGTCTTCGCGGTCGACTGACAAAATCAAAGGCGTTCACGCTCACCGTTCAACGGCTTTTCAAAAGTGCGGCCACTTGAGCATGATCTGACATTTTCCGAGCTTTTCGAGGGCAGCGTCAGACCACCGGACGACAGCGTTTCCGCACTTTGTCATCCGGTGCTCGAATCACCGGCGCGAACGGATCAGAGGTGCTGGTAGGTGGTGTAGTCGGAGGCGAAGTCGTTGTCTTTCAGGAAGTTGGTGAAGCTCATCGTGATCGTGGCGTCGAGGCCCTCGACGTAGTGCCACCACCCGATCGGGATGAACAGCAGCTCACCGGGGGCGAGCGTGCACTCCAGCACCTGAGCCCTGCGCATGGCCGGGAACCTGTCGTAGTCGACGTCGCTCCCGTCGACCTCCGAGTAGCAGTGCAGGGTGTTGTAGACGTGGGCGGTGTCGTGCATCGGCACCATCCTGACCCTCTTGCGGCCCATCACCTGCGCCATGAAGTTGTTGGTGAGGTCGTGGTGATAGGGCGTCTTCGTGCCGGGCGGGCCGAGCCAGAAGAAACTGCGGCCCTTGACCTCGCCGCCGTCCAGGTACTCGGAGACCGGGTCGATGTCGTCCCACAGGACGTCCAGCGCCCGCTGGTTTCGGGACGCGTTGTTGGCCGTCATGTAGAAGTCGTTGGTCGTCCCGGCCGCCTCGACCATGTCGACGTACTCGCGGAACGGCATGAGCCGCTTGTGCCGCGGCCCGTTGATCTCGTAGTTCTCGTCGGACTCGCGGCCGAACTGCACCTCGACCTCGTTGCCGCCGCACGTCGCGCGCAGGTAGTCGAAGTCCCACTTCGTGAGCGCGGGCCACGACTTGAGCATTCCGGTGATGATGACGGGCCGGTTCTGGAAGTAGTACTCCTCGAAGAACTCGTCCCGGGAGAGGCGCTCCCTCCGGACGATCTCGCCGCCGTCCGCGCGCATCCGGGCGAGCCGCCCGTAGACGGTCAGCGTCCACTCGCGCTTGCGGAGCCGGTTGGCGACGCGGGTCGCGCCCAGCACGTACGGGCTCGCCAGCGCGCCGGCCACCTCCCGGGCGGCCTCCTCCTCGGTGAACCCGTTGCTCTCCAGCGCCGCGCGGATCACCTCCGGGGGGTTGCCGAGCAGCAGGTTCTCGGCGATCCAGCGGCGCCACTGGTCCTTCGGTCGGGTGGTGGTCACGGCGTTCCTCCGTGGTTCGGTGAGCGGGCGTTGCGGTGGGCGGGCGTTGCGGTGGGCGGGCACGTCGTTCAGCCGGCGGGGCGCGGGGCGGTGCGCGCGGGGGCGGGGACGACCGGCGGGCAGCTGATGTCGGCGTCCGGGATGCAGGTGGCGCCCAGGGTGACGCGGAGCAGGTTCCCCGGGCCGGAGACGGCGCCGTCGAACAGCGGGCCGAGGTCCTCGCCGGCCCCGCAGCCGGTGAAGCGCGGGATGCGGAACGAGCCGTCGAGCATCCCGCCTTCCAGGACGCTGGTCATCTCGCCCTTGAGGACGATGTCGGCGTCGGCGGCGGTGCGGCAGTTCCCGCCGACGTCCAGCGGCGTCCCGTTGACGGAGACGTCCGAGATGCGGATCGACATCCGCATGTGGGCGCTGACGGACTGGACGCCGGTCTGCATGTCGCTGACGGCCTCGAACGTCCCGTAGTCCTCGCCCGGCCCGAGGGGGCGCTGCGTCATCTCCATCGTCGCGGTCGTCGGCATGAACCCGAAGGTCAGGAACGTCGACCGCGACCGCAGCGGCGAGACGAACCGCTGCCGGACGGAGGCGCCGGTGTCGGTGAGCGAGTAGACGACATTGGTGAGGGCGGGGCGGCCGAACTCCGGGTCGTTCAGGATCGCGGCGCCCTTGAGCTTGGCGACGTTGGAGAACCCCGACAGGTAGACGCAGCCGGGGTACCAGTCATCGGTGGGCCCGGTGAACCTCCCGCACTCGGCCGGGGTCTCGCCGGGCGCCGCGGCGGCCCGCTTCCCTGTCTTAGGCGGCGCGGTCTTCGGCGGAGCGGGCGTCGCCGGGGCCTCGCCTGCGGGGACGGGCACCGTGGCGAGGACGTGCTCCGCCGTCGGCTCGCACCCGATGGTGATCGCCGGTTTCGCGTCCTCGGGGACGCCGCCGTGGGCGTCGCGCGGGCCCAGCTCCAGCGTCAGGTCCCCGGCGGTGAACGTGAGGTCGCCGGTCCCGGCGGGCGTGACCGGCGGGACGTCCCCGGACGCCGCCAGGACCAGGTCGGCGCCGTCCGCGACCGGGGTGGCGGGCGTGGCGAGTCCCGGCCAGGCCGCCGGGGCGGACCGGCCGTCCTGCCGCACGGACACGCCGAGCTCCGCGGTCCCGGCGACGGAGGCGCCGCCGAGCGCGCTCACCTCGGGCACCGCGGCCTTCGGGATCGTCACCGCGACCGTGACCCGGCCCGGCCGCACGGGTCGTCCGGCCGTTCCCGTCGCGGGGAACGCGCCCCGCACCCGGACGCCGACCTCCCGCGACGTCCCGGACGGCAGGCGGCACGCGTAGGTCAGGGCGGCGTCCGCCTCCTGCGCCCGCGCCGCACCGCCCGGCAGCGATCCGGTCACGAGCGCGCCCAGCCCGACGGCCGTCACGGCGCCGAGCCTCCAGCGGGCGGGGGTCCTCATCGTCGATCACCTCTCCTGGGACTGCTGCGGACGTGCGGGCCGGCGCGAGGTCACGTCCACCCGGGAAGCCACAGGCGGGCCTGCCGGCCGGCCTCCGGAAGGGGCTCGCCTGTGAGGATCGGCAGGAGGTGGGCCAGGTTCACCGCCACGAGCGCGAGGTAGGCGGCCCCGGCGGCGCCGAGCAGCAGGCGCGGCACGGGCCGCTCCCGGTACGGGGCGGAGACGCCGTCGAAGAGCAGGACGATCGCGAGGATCGCGAACGGCAGCATCGGCAGCGCGTAGGTGGAGTACATCGTCCGGCCGGCGAGCGCGGCGGGGAACCAGGGCAGCCAGCTCGCGAGGTAGCCGCCCACGACCGCAGCGGCCCGCCGGTCGCGCGCCGCGAAGGCGCAGACCACCATGCCGAGCAGCGCGACGATGGAGAACCACCAGAGCGCAGGCGTGCCGAGGTGGGAGATCTCGCTGACGCACTTCGCGGCGCCGCAGCCGTCCCGTCCCTGCGGTACGGAGGTGCGCCACATGACGGCCGGATGCCCGAGGACGGGCCACTGCCAGGGCCACGACTGGCCGGGGTTCGGCTGCGTCACGCCGCTGTGGAAGTCCAGAGTCATCGCGTGGTAGTGCCACAGCGACCGCAGCGGATCGAGGAACGACGGCCACAGGCCGCTCGGATGCGCCTCGGCCCAGCGCCGCTGGAACCCCGGGACGTTCTGGCCGAAGAGGGTCTTCTGCAGCGGCGTCCCTGAGACGAACCAGCCCCACCAACCGGCCAGGTAGACGACCCCGGCGACGGCCCCCACCTGGACCAGCGACGGCAGGAGGTCGAGTCTGACCATGCCACGCCACGGCCGGACGGCTCCGGTGTCCTTGCGCGCTTTCCCGTCCCAGATCAGCGCCAGGACCCAGAAGAACACGAGCACGGAGGCGCCGGACCATTTCGTCGCGCAGGCGAGGCCGAAGCAGACCCCGCCCGCCAAGCGCCACCCATGCCAGACGAACGGCCCGCCAAGCCCCCCGCTATCGGAACGCGCGGCCAGGGCGGCCCGCGTCCTGTCCCGATCGGCGATGAGGCAGCCGAACCCGGCCAGCACCCACACGAGCAGGAAGATGTCGAGCATGGACGCGCGGCTGGACACCAGCCACGAGCCGTCCAGCGCGAGCAGCAGCCCGGCCGCGCAGCCGAGAACGGTCGAGCCGGTCAGCCGCCGCGCGATGCGGGCCAGCAGCAGGACCGCCAGCACGCCCGCCGCACCGGCCGCGCACCGGTAACCGAACGGGCCGGATCCGAAGAGCGCCATCCCGGCGGCGATGAGCCACTTCCCGAGCGGCGGATGCGCGGCCCACTCGCCGCCGCCCGCGAGCCCCGCCGCGGGATGCCCGGCGATGAAGAGGGAGTCGGCGTACTCGCCGTTCGGCCCGCCGCGCCAGTTGTGCTCGACCCCGTAGTGCAGGAACGCCCAGGCGTCCTTGGCGTAGTACGTCTCGTCCCAGACGAGGGCGTGAGGGGCGCCGAGCCGGTGGAACACCAGGAACCCGGCGAACGCCGCGACGAGCAGCGGCCCGGCCCAGCCCCACGCGGACGCGCGCCGACCGGCCGGCGCGCCGGCCGCGGACGCCGGTTCTTCCACCGCTACGGAGGCGGTCAAGGTGCTCCCCTTCGCTAAGGCGTGGACGGGGAGAAGAACCGTAATGAGCGGCGCACCACCGGATGAACCAAGTCCGCGACGAAGAAAGGGGGACGATTACTCACCTCTGTGAGTTTTCTAACGTCCCGCTCCGGAAACCCGAATGCCGTTATAGAAGCGAACGACAACTTCCCCGAACACCGCTGTCCCGAGACGCGCGATTTCCGCCCCGCGAAAGGGGCAAGGCCCGGAACGCCCCGTCACCCCGCCGTCCAAAGGCGGAGTTTCTCGGGGTTGCGCACCACCCAGATGCGCCGGATCCGGTCTCCCGCGATCTGGAACGCGAACACCGTCACGATGGCGCCGTCCTGCTGCGCCACCAGGCCGGGCTGCCCGTTGACCAAACGCTCCGCGAACGTCATGTCGTCGGGCCTGCGCCGGGCGAGTTCGAGCCAGGCGCGCGCGATCCGCTCGCCGCCCTGGATGGGGGGCGAGAAGGTGGTGGCGAGGCCGCCGCCGTCGGCGACCGCCGTGGCGTCGGGGTCGACCAGGCGGATGAGGGCGTCGATGTCCTTCGCCTCCCACGCCCGCCTGAAGTCTCTGACGACAGCGGCGTGCCGGGCCGGCGGTGTCGCGGAGGGCTGGGAGGCGCGGACGCGGCGGCGGGCCGAGGAGGCCAGCTGGCGGCACGCCGCCGGAGTGCGGCCGACGATCTCGGCCACTTCGGCGAAGGGGTGGCGGAAGACGTCGTGCAGGATGAACGCGACGCGCTCGGCGGGGGTCATCGATTCGAGCACGACCAGGAAGGCCAGGCTGAGCGACTCGTCCAGGGTGACCCGGTCGGCCGGGTCCGCGGCCGCGCCGTCCGGCCGCCCGCCGATCCACTCCGCGCGCTCGGGCAGCGGCTCGGGGATCCAGTCGCCCACATACGTCTCTCGCCGGGCCCGCGCCGAGCCGAGCACGTTGAGGCAGATGCGGCCGGCGACCGTCGTCAGCCAGGCCCCGGGCACCTCGACGGCCTCCTGCTGCTGCCGGGACATGGCGTACCAGCGGGCGTAGGTCTCCTGCACGGCGTCCTCGGCCTCGGCCAAAGAGCCCAGGAGCCGGTAGGCGAGACCGGTCAGGCGCCGCCGCTCGCTCATGATCGCGTCCAGGTCCGGGTCGGGCCGGTCCTGCTCGGGCTCGGATCGGATGGTCATGGCGCCGACGGCTCCCTCGGTCGAATCGGTCCTCACCCCTTCGACAGGACGGCGCACCGGAATGTGAGGCGGCGCACCGGCCTCACGTTTCCGCGGGCTGCGTTGTCGAACTGCTCAGACGACCCCATCATCCGGCGACAAGGAGCTCAGCGACATCATGACCACCTCGATTCCGGCGCCGCAGTTCACCGAAGCGGCGCCCGGGCGGCGACTGGAGCGGGCGGCCGCCGCCCTCACCGCGCACGGTTTCACCGTCGAGATCCTCGATGACGCCGCCGCCGCGCGCACCCGTGTCAGGGAGCTGATCCCCGAGGGCGCCGGCGTGTTCACCGCGGCCAGCGAGACCCTCCGCCTGTCCGGCATCGACGAGGACATCAACGGCAGCGGACGATACGACGCCGTCAAGCCGCGCATCCTGGCCATGGACCGCGCCACCCGGACGGACGAGATCCGGCGGCGGTGCGCCACCCCCGACGTCGTCGTCGGCAGCGTCCACGCGGTCACCGAGACCGGTTCCCTCGTGGTCGCCTCGGGCAGCGGAAGCCAGTTGCCCGGTTACTCCGGCGGAGCCGCCCGCGCGATCTGGATCGCCGGCGCCCAGAAGGTGGTGCCCGACCTGAGCACCGCGCTGCGCCGCGTCGAAGACCACTGCCTGCCGCTGGAGAACGCCCGCGCCCTGAAGGCCTACGGCACGCCCAGCGCCGTCAACCGCCTCCTCATCCTCAACGCGGAACACCAACCCGGACGCGGCACCGTCCTGCTCCTCCGCGAGACCATCGGCTTCTGACCCCCGAAGCCCGTCCGACGAGGCGGGGGGCCCCGGGCTCGTCCCGGAGCCCCGGGAGGTCGGCGGGGCGCGCCGCGCCGGGGGGCCGCCCGGCGCGTCGGCGAGCTGCCCGAGGGTCAGCGCTGGGTGATCCACACGATCAGCCACGCGGTGAACGCGCATCCGAGGGTGTAGGCGATGCCGCGTGCGGCCGCGAACATGCCCGCCTGCGCCAGCCGACGGACCATCCGGCGGAGCCCGCCCCGGCGCGTCGTCCGGCGAGGCCGGCCGTTCTTCGGCACCGCGACACGACCCATTGACCGATTATTCCGGTTTTTACTGGAGTCAACCACTCTTTACTGCTTTCCAGCCCCTCCATTCGGGGCGTCCGCGTCCGAGGGTTTCGGACAGGAGGATGTAACGATTTGTAGCGAAATTCCAGAACGGTGTTCTGGTTGTTCGTTCTCGACTGCTTTGGTCGACTGGGTCGGCATCTATGCAGGTTGGACCCCTTCTGGGCGTGTTGTTTTGAAAGACGAACTAGGCAGGGAGATACTGGTTTGACTTCCTTGCGGCGCGTCTTCGGCGAGTCTCTACCGATGATCCAATTTCCCGGTAACGGGAGAGGGGGACGCCGCGGGGATTTTTCGTTTTCGCGAGTTCTCCCGTTCCGGGGGAAGGAGATCGCGTGGGCTCACACGGACGCCCCAAGAAGAAGATCAACGAGGACTTCCCGCAGGTCGCGGCGTTGTCCCAATACCTTCGCGACCTCATGGAGGCACGAAGGCTCACCAAGGACAGGCTGCTCGCCGCCGCCGGGATCCGGGGGCACAGCCGCCTCGACTGCTACCTCAACGGCGATGCGGTGCCCGAGGAGCGGGTGCTGGAGGCGTTCTTCGTCGCGCCGCTGGAGACCGTCCGGGAGCTGGACGACGACGAGGCGCGCACTCTGCGGGAGCGGTACCGGGCCGCCCGTGACGAGCGGAAGCCCCGCCCGGCGACCCACGCGGACCAGGTGCCGATCCTGGAGAAGGACCTGGCGACCGCGAAGAAGGACCTGGCGGCGGCGGAGGAGACGCTCAAGCGGATGTGGGGCCTGGTCGCGCTGCTGACCGCGCACGGCGAACGCCATCGTCAGACCGCCGAGGAACTCCGCGAGGCCCTCGGGCACCTGGAGGCCGGTCTGGCCGCCGCCAAGCAGCAGCTGCGGGAGGCCGAGGAAGCCGAGCGGCACAGCAACGCCCAGGCCGAGATGCTGAAGTTCCAGGCGTCCTGGTTCTCCCAGAAGCTGACCCAGCGGGCCATGCGGGTCGACGGCCTGCACGAGCATGCCCGGGTCATGGAGACCTCCCTGGTGAAGGCGCTGACGAGGATCTCCCGGCAGGGGGAGACCATCCAGGAGCTGAAGGACATGCAGCTTCTTCAGGAGCGGCTCAGCGCCCACTACCGCGACACCATCGCCGTCTTGGAGAAGGCCCGGGAGGACGACGAGGACAAGTACCGCCGGGCGCTGGAGGAGTGGGGCCAGGCCGTCCGGGACTGGGACCGGGAGAAGGCCACCCTCACCGGGCAGGTCGAAGGTCTCCAGCGGGAAGTCGAACGCCTGAAGGCCCGCGACGGCCAGGTCAGCCCGGTTTCCCTGAGGCGGGGGAACATGGCCGGCGCGGTGGAGTGGGGACGGCCCGGCTGGTATCTCAACAGCACCCGTCCCGACGTCGAGGCCTACTGGGATGGACAGCGGTGGACCGGTGAGAAGCGCCCCGCCCACCCCGCCGCCCGCGAGATGTGGCGCCCCAAGGGCCGCCACGCCCGGCCCGAGCCCACCGAGGACGAGCGCAACGCCGTGGCCGCCTGGAACGGGTACTGCCTCTGCTACCAGCTCCTGGAGCACCAGGCCCCCGGCTGGGCGGCTTCGATGATCGCGCGACGGCCCGGCAGCGACCTGCGGGTCCTGCTCCTGCCTCTCGGGCTCATGGCCGTCCCCACGTCCGACGACTCCGCCTACCGGTCTTTCGAGGCCGGCTTCTGGCGCGCGATCGAGAACCGGTGCCTCACTGAGGGCGACGCCCAAAAAGCCTTCCGCAGGTCCAGGCGCAACACCGGCGGCGGCCGCCACGTCAGCCCCACCAACAGCACCGTGCCCGACCTTCCCCTCGTCTCCGTCCCCTTCGCGGAGCGCCCCGTCATCGACTCCTGGTCATCCGACTGGCGTGCGATCGAAGGCGACGGCTCCTGGAACGTCACGGGCACACCGGCCCCCGATTTCTGGGCGGCCACCGCCAGCCTTTTCCGCCTGAGGCGGTGAACCACTGGGCCGGGAAACGGTCAGGGCCGTCAGACCCTTTGGTCTGACGGCCCTGGTCGGCCGGTTCACGGTCAGGCCTTGTTGTAGGTGCGCTTGGCCCAGAAGTAGGAGAGGAGGGCGAGGCCGGCGCACCACGCGGCGGCGATGGCGCCGCTGTTGCCGATCGGGGTGCCGAGCAGGAGCCCGCGGACGGTCTCCATGATCGGGGTGAAGGGCTGGTACTCGGCGAACCAGCGCAGGGCGGTGGGCATGGAGTCGGTGGGGACGAAGCCGCTGCCGAGGAAGGGCAGGAGGATCAGCGGCATCGGGGCGTTGCTGGCGGCCTCGGGGGTCGAGGCCTTCAGGCCGAGGGCGACCGACAGCCAGGTGACGGCCACCGCGAACAGGGTCAGCATCCCGGCGGTCGCCAGCCACTCGACGGCGGAGGCGTTCGGGCGGAAGCCGATCGCCAGCGCGATGCCGATGAGGACGGCCATGCCGAAGAGCTGCTGGACGACGCTGGCGACGACGTGGCCGGTGAGGACCGAGGCCCGGGAGATCCGCATGGTGCGGAAGCGGGCGACGATGCCCTCGGTCATGTCGGTGGCGACCATGACGGCGGTTCCGGTCGCGGCGGTCGCGGCCGTCATGAGCAGGATGCCGGGGACGACGTAGTTCACGTAGGCGTCGCGGCCGCCGCCGAGCCCGCTGCCGAGGGTGCCGCCGAGGACGTAGACGAACAGCAGCAGGATGATGACCGGCGTGATGATCAGCTGGATGGTCATGGACGGGTAGCGGACGATGCGCTTGAGCTGCCGCCGGACCATGGTGGAGGAGTCGCGCGCGGCGAGGGTGAGCGTGCTCATCGGAGGGCCTCCTTGGTTCCGGCCGTGTCGTCGGCCTGCCGGCCGGTGAGGGTGAGGAAGACGTCGTCGAGGTCGGGCGTGTGCACCGACATCTCGTCGATCTCGATCGAGTGGTCGTCCAGGACGGCGAGCACGTCCCGGATCATCCGGACGCTGCCGTCGCTCGGCACCTGGAGGGTGAACGCCTCCGGGTCGGGGGTGCCGGCGCCGAGGGCCAGCGCGGCGGCGTCGAGCCGGCCGGGCTCGCCGAACTTCAGCAGGATGTGGCCGCCGGGGATGCGCCGCTTCAGCTCCTCGGAGGTGCCCTCGGCGATCAGCCGCCCCTGGTCGAGGAGGGCGATGCGGTCGGCGAGCTCGTCGGCCTCCTCCAGGTACTGCGTGGTGAGGAAGATGGTGACGCCGTCCCGGACGAGGTCGCGGACGATGCCCCACATGGCGCGGCGGCTGCGCGGGTCGAGTCCGGTGGTGGGCTCGTCCAGGAAGATCAGCTTGGGGTCGCCGACCAGGGTCATCGCCAGGTCGAGCCGGCGCTGCATGCCGCCGGAGTAGGTCGAGGCCGGCTTGCCCGCCGCGTCGACCAGGTCGAACTTCTCCAGCAGTTCGGCGGCCTTCCGCCTGCCCTCGCTCTTCGGCAGGTGCCTGAGGTCGGCCATGAGGAGGAGGTTCTCCTCGCCGGTCAGGAGCTTGTCGACCGCCGAATACTGCCCGGTCACCCCGATCGCGCCGCGCACGTCGTCGGCCTGGCGGCCGAGGTCGAACCCCGCGACGCGGACCTCGCCGGCGTCGGCCCGGATCAGCGTGGACAGGATCTGGACGGTGGTGGTCTTGCCCGCGCCGTTCGGGCCGAGCAGGGAGAAGATCGTTCCTTCGGGGACGGACAGGTCGATGCCGTCCAGGACGACCTTCTCGCCCTTCTTGTCGCGGTAGGACTTGCGCAGCCCGGTCGCCGCGATGGCCAGGTCGGTCATGGTGCTGCTCCTTTGGGGGTCGCGTCGAGCCGCGGGTCAGAGGCTGCGGGCGGTGATGTCGCCGTGCATCGTGGTGGCGTGGAGGTCGAGTTCGGCGGTGCCGTCGTTCTTGAGGGTGTTGGTGATGCGGCCCTGGCTGGTGCCGGCGTCCAGGGAGGCCGAGACGCCCGCGGCGGCGCCGACCGAGATGTCGCCGGACATGGTGCGCAGGACGACCTTGCCGCCCGCGGCCTCGGTGACCCGGATGTCGCCCCGCTGGGTGCTGATCTCCGCGGGACCGCCCAGCCGGCCGACCTCGACGTCGCCGTCGGTGGCGGTGAGGCGCAGGCTCGCGGCCTCGTCCAGCTTGATCGAGCGGTAGGCGCCCTCGAAGGCGACGTCGCCGAACCGTCCGACGGTCCGGAGCTCGGCGGCGGCCGCCTTCCCCTCGACCCGGGACCCGGTGGGCAGCTGGACCGTCACCTCGACCGCCCCGGAGGAGCCGAGGCGGTTGTTCACCGGGACCGCGATCCGCAGGACGCCGTCCGCGTACTCGACCGCGGTCTGCTCCGCGGCCTTCACGTCGCGGCCCTTGGACGCGTCGGCGGGCCGGACCTCGACCGCGGTGTCGGTGCGGTCGGCGGCGATGAGCTGGACGCGGCCGGCGGGGACGTCCAGGACGGCGGTGATCGGGGCGGGGGTGTCGAACTTCTGCATCGTGCTCTCCTTGCGGTCCGCCTTGCGGCTGTTTGTTTCGAACAACGCAAAAGCTACGTTGCTTTCCAGGTGTAGGCAACATGATCTTTGCATTGAAGTAGCGTTTGTGCAGGTCAGAGTTAGATAATCATTGCAACAGACTGGAATCTAACGCAACGCAACGCTGCCGAACGTTGCAATGTACTGAAGGTGAACGCTATGGTGGAGGCGTCAGGGAACGCCACGGCCCCGCGGGGCACGAAAGGGGTCGTGATGCCGGGAGGCAGGCTCACCCAGCAGGAGCGCCAGCAGATAGCGGTGGGGCTGGCCGACGGCCTCGCCTACGCGGAGATCGCGCGCCGCCTCGACCGTCCGACCTCCACGGTCACGCGCGAGGTGATGCGCAACGGCGGCCCCACCGGCTACCGCGCCGACCTGGCCCACCACGCCACCCAGCGCCGCACCCGGCGGCGCACCCAGACCGCGGCCCGGGGGACGCGGGCGGCGCCGCAGCCCTACGGACGCGACGCCGAGGCGGTGCTGGAGTTCCAGGAGACCCTCGCCACCGTCATCATGACGGCGGGCCTGCCCAAGATGACGGCCCGGGTGCTGAGCTGCCTCTACACCGCCGACACCAGCCTCACCGCCTCTGAACTCGCCGAGCGGCTCCAGGTCAGCCCCGCGTCCATCTCCAAGGCGGTCAGCTTCCTCGCGGACCTGGAACTCATCCGCCGGGAGAGCGACGGCCGGCGCGACCGCTACGTCGTCGACAACGACCTCTGGTACCAGTCGATGATCCGCAGCATCCGGGACAACGACCGCTTCAGCGAAGCCGCGCGGGAGGGCGTCGCCGTCCTCGGGCGCGGCACCCCGGCCGCCACCCGCCTGGAGAACGCCGCCCGCTTCCTCGACTTCGTCAGCGAAAGCCTGAACCGGGCCGTGGAGCAGGCTCGCGACGTCCTCTACACCAAGCCGGAAACGCCCCCGGTCGCCGCCGCGCCGGAACCGGACCGCGGCTAGGGCCGTCCCGGCGCCCCGGCCGGACGCGGGCGGCGTCATCGCGGCCCGTGGCGCAGTTCACACGAGCGGCCTGTCAGAAGGACGCGGCCGCCGGTGTCTCGTGTGCGTCAGGAGGCCCGCGATCGATTCGCGCGGCACGCCGCACCACGAGTGAGGACGAAGTCATGGCGACCACGAAGGCGCCCGCGCCGCCGCCCGGCTCGCGCCGCTGGGCCGCGCTGCCGTTCATCGGCCTGGCCCAGCTAATGATCGTTCTGGACGGGACGGTCGTGAACATCGCGCTGCCGTCGCTCCAGCGGGACCTGCAGATCTCCGACGGCGACCGGCAGTGGATCATCACCGCGTACACGCTGGCGTTCGGGAGCCTGCTACTGCTCGGCGGCCGGATCGCCGACTACACCGGCCGGAAGCGGGCCTTCCTGGTCGCCCTGCTCGGCTTCGCCGGCGCGTCGGCGCTCGGCGGCGCGGCGGCCGGCTTCGAGATGCTGCTGACGGCCCGCGCGCTGCAGGGCGCGTTCGGCGCGCTGCTCGGGCCGTCCGCGCTGTCGCTGCTGGCCGTGACCTTCACCGGGCCGAAGGACCGCGCCAAGGCGTTCGGGATCTGGGGCGCGATCTCCGCCGCGGGCGGCGCGATCGGGCTGCTGGCCGGCGGGGCGCTGACCGACTACCTGGACTGGCGCTGGTGCCTGTACATCAACATCCCGATCGCCGTGGTCGCGGCGGTCGGCGGGTTCGCGATGCTCACCGAGTCCCGGCACCCGGGCTCCGCCCGGTTCGACTTCCTCGGCGTCCTGCCGGTCACCGGCGGGCTGGTCGCGATCGTGTACGCCACGGGCCGGGCCGGGTCGGACGGCTGGGGCTCGGCGAAGGTCATCGGCCTGCTCGCCGCCGGCGCGGTGCTGCTCGCCGCGTTCGCCCTCGTCGAGAGCCGCGTCGCGCAGCCGCTGCTGCCGCTGCGCGTGGTCGCCGACCGGACCCGCGGCGGCGCCTACCTGGCCGTGGGCCTGGCGGTCATCGGGATGTTCGGCGCGTTCCTCTTCCTGACGTACTACATGCAGGTCGTCAAGGGATACTCGCCGATCAGAACGGGTGCGGCCTTCCTTCCGATGGCCACGGCGGTGCTGCTGTCGGCCGGCGGCCTCACCACCCGGCTGCTGCCCAGGGTCGCGCCGCGCGCTCTGATCGTCCCCGGCATGCTGGTGAGCTCCGCCGGCATGCTGTGGATGCTCACCCTGGAGCCCGGCACCCCCTACGCCGCGGGCGTCCTCGTCGCCCAGCTCCTCCTGGGCTTCGGGGCGGGCATGATCATGCCGGTCGCCCTCGACTACGCGACCCACGGCGTCGGCCAGGGCGACTCCGGCATCGCCTCGGCGACCGTCAACACCGCGCAGCAGATCGGCGGTTCGATCGGCATCGCGCTGCTCAACACCATCGCCACCGCGGCGACCGCGGACTACCTGGCCTCGCACGGCCCGAGCCCGGCCGTCGCCAGGCAGGCACTGGTGGAGGGCTTCGCCGCGGCCGGCGCGTGGTCCGCCGGGATCCTCGTGGTCGGCGCGCTGATCGTCGCCGTCCTGATGAACACCCCGCGCCCCGAGCTCCCGACCGTCTCCGAGCACCGGACCGCCCCCGAGGACGCCGAAGCCCCGAGCCTGTCGCCCGGAGCCCCCGCCCCCAGTGTCTGACACACAGCGGCCGCGGCCGCCGCCCAGACCACGGCCGACAGCCTCAAGGGCACGAGCCTGGTCGGCGGCGGCCCGGCCGCACTGATCTCAGTCGGCGAAGTCGAGGCCGGGGGTGAGCGAGCCACCCGGACCCTCGGGACGCGCCGGGCCTCACGGCCTCAGCCGGGGTCTGGGGTGGGGGGACGGTCTCGGAGGTAGGCCAGGACGGCGAGGACCCGGCGGTGCGTGTCGTCGGTCTGGGGGAGGTCGAGCTTGGCCAGGATGCTGCGGACGTGCTTGCCCACGGTCGCTTCGGTGACGACCAGCCGGCGGGCGATGGCGGCGTTGGAGCTCCCCTCGGCGATCAGCGCGAGCACCTCGTGCTCGCGGGGGGACAGCGCGGCGAGCGGGTCACGGCGGCGGCCGATGAGCTGCCGGATGACCTTCGGGTCCACCACCGTCCCGCCGTCGAGGACCTGGCGCAGCGCCGCGACGAAGTCGGCGACGTCCACCACCCGGTCCTTGAGCAGGTAGCCGACCCGGCGGCCGTCGCCGGAGTCGAGCAGGTCGGCGGCGTAACTCAGCTCGACGTACTGGCTGAGCGCCACCACCGCGAGGCCCGGGTCGGCGCGGCGCAGCCGCACGGCGGCCCGCAGGCCCTCGTCGGAGAAGCCCGGCGGCATCCGGATGTCGGTGATGACCAGGTCGGGGCGGTGCTCGGCGACGGCCGCGAGCAGGGCCTCGGCGTCGTCGACGGCGGCGGCCACGTCGAAGCCGAACCTGGCCAGCAGCCCCGCCAGGCCCTCCCGCAGCAGGACGCCGTCCTCGGCGAGGACTACCCGGACGGCGGTCGGTTCGGTTCGCAAGGCAGCTCCACGCGGACGAGGGTCGGCCCCCCGGCGGGACTCGACACGAGCAGTCTGCCGTCGATCACCGCCACCCGGTCGGCGAGGCCGGTCAGCCCGGTGCCGCGGGCCGGGTCGGCGCCGCCCGCGCCCTCGTCGGCGACCTCCACCGTGAGGACGCCGCCGGCGAGGCGCGCGACCACCGCGGCCCGGTCGGCGCCGCTGTGCTTGGCGGCGTTCGTGAGCGCCTCGGCCGCGGCGAAGTAGGCCGTGCTCTCGACCTGGCGGGGAAGCCGTCCGGGCAGGTCGGCCTCGACGGCGACCGCGAGCGGGGACCGGTCGGCCAGCTCGCCCAGCGCCGCCGCCAGGCCCCGGTCGGTGAGGACGCGGGGGTGGATCCCGTGGACGAGTTCCCGCAGCTCGGTCATGAGGAGCTTGGCCTCCGCGTGGGCGTCCGCGACGCTGCCGGCCGCCGGGGACCCGGGCGGCAGGTCGACGCGGGCGATCCCGAGCTTCAGGGTGAGGGAGAGCAGCCGCTGCTGGGCGCCGTCGTGCAGGTCGCGCTCGATGCGGCGCCGCTCGGCCTCGAACGCGTCGACCAGCCGGGCGCGGGACCGCGCGACCTCGACCAGCTCGGCCTGGAGCCGTTGCCCCGAGCCGTTGCGCAGGGACGTCCGGGCGAGCGCGCCCTGCGCCGCGGCGACCAGGCCGAGCAGGTACGGGACGGCGGGCAGCAGCACCAGCCCCGCGGCCGCGTAGGGCAGCGCCTCCTCCGGCGTCGCGATCTTCACAGGGCCGAGCACCATCGGCCCGTCGCCGCCGAGCAGGATCAGCGGGGCGGCCACGGCGCCGGACTCGAAGACCAGCACGGACAGCAGCGCCGCGTACAGGACGGGGACGGCGGCCGACAGCAGCAGGAAGTAGCCGAGCGCGCGCCAGGTGACCGGTTCGGTGTAGCGGGTGCGGAGCCACGGCAGGACGCCCCGCTCGGGCGGCCGCCGATGCCCCGGGCCCGCCGGACGGGCGTCCACCAGGCGGAGCCGGCGCCGTTCCAGACCGGTCAGCGGGATGGTCACCGCCGGCCCGAGCCCGGCGACCAGCAGGAGGCCGAGGACGGCCGGCAGCGCGCGCTCGCCGAGCGCGGCGTCCGAGGCGGCGGCCAGGAGCAGCGGCGTCCCGAGCACCGCCAGCGGCAGTCCCGCCGCGACCACGACGACCACGGTCGACAGCAGGTAGCCGACGGCGCGCCAGGGCCAGGCCGTCAGCAGGAAGCCGCGGCGTCCCATCGCGGCCAGCAGGGTGGGCGGCGGGTCGTTCGGCACAGGCGTACGCTAGCCGACCCCGCGCCGTGCCCGGCCCGCGCGAACGCGGAGGTAGTGCTAGGCATACCTCCAAGTTGGTGGACCACCGTGATGCGGTCGCCGGTGCCCCGGCGGTGGGATCGGAGCATGAGACGAAAGCTCCCCGCACGGGCCGTCGCGCCCTTGGCCGGCGTCACCGCTGCCGCGCTGATCGCCGGGCTCGGATACGCCTGGCCCCGTCCCGCCCCTTCCGCCGCACAGGCGGCGTCCTTCAGGACCGCGGGCTGGTCGCAGAGCTGGGGCGCGGCGATGCAGCGCCCGATCGCCGGCGGCGAGGACGAGGGCCCGAACTGGTCCGTGGAAGGCTTCGGCGACCACTCGCTGCGGCAGGTCGTCCGGCTCAGCACGGGCGGTGCTCAGGTGCGGATCCGGCTGTCCAACCTCTACGGGACCCGTCCGCTGCGGGTCGCCGCCGCGGCCGTCGCCCGCTCGGCGGGCGGCGCCCAGGCGTGGCCGGGCACCACGGCGGCGCTGAGGTTCGGCGGGACGCGGTCCGCCACCGTGGCGCCGGGCGCCGACATCGTCAGCGATCCGGTGCCGCTGGCCACCGTTCCGCTGGAGAAGCTGGCGGTCACGCTGCGGTTCACCGGCGCGACGGGGCCCGCGACGTTCCACCGCTTCACCACCCAGCCCGCCTACCGCGCCTCCGGCGACCACCTGTCCGACGAGGGCGCCGGCGCCTACACCCGTTCCACGGACGCGCTGTACTACCTGGCGGGCGTGGACGTCACCGGCGGGACCGGCGGGACGGTGGTCGCCTTCGGGGACTCGCTCATCGACGGCGTCGGAGCCGCCCCCGGCGCCGACGCGCGCCTGCCGGACGCGCTGGCCGAGCGGC
The DNA here is from genome assembly GCF_039540335.1 of Actinomadura verrucosospora. Classification (NCBI taxonomy): domain Bacteria; kingdom Bacillati; phylum Actinomycetota; class Actinomycetes; order Streptosporangiales; family Thermomonosporaceae; genus Actinomadura; species Actinomadura verrucosospora. The sequence goes on from NZ_BAABEV010000001.1 coordinate 17,605, forward strand.
TGGCCGCCGCCCGCAGCCCGCTCGGCGTCGTCAACGCGGGCATCGGCGGCAACCGGCTGCGCCACGACTCGGCATGCGCCGGGGAGAAGGCCACCGCCCGGTTCGCCCGCGACGTCCTGGACCGTCCCGGCGTGCGGGCAGTGATCGTCCATCTGGGCGCCAACGACATCCGCGAGACCCCCGGCGACCCGTGCCTGCGGCCGGGCGGACCGGCGACCGCCGCGCAGGTCATCGACGCCCAGCGGCAACTGGTCCGCGCCGCCCGCGCCCGCGGCCTCAAGGTCGTCGGGACGACCATCCTCCCGATGAAGGGCGCCCTGTTCCCGGTGTGGACGCCCCAGGTGGAGAAGAACCGCGACGCCGTCAACCACTGGATCCGGACCAGCGGCACCTACGACGCCGTTCTGGACGCCGACCGCATCATGGCCGACCCCGCCGACCCCGACCGTCCCCGCCTCTCGTACGTCTACCAGGACGGGCTGCACCCCAACGACGCGGGCTACCAGGCCCTGGCGCGCGGCGTCGACCTGCGGAAACTGCGATGAGGGGTCCCGCGATGACGGGTCCCGGTCCCGCGCCCGCCACCGCTCCGGTCGCGCCGGTGCAGCTGTACCAGGTGAGCAGGCACTACGGGACGGGCGAAGCGCGGGTGCAGGCGCTGGCCGACGTCAGCGTGACCTTCCCCGCCGGTTCCTGGACGGCCGTGATGGGCCCCTCGGGTTCGGGGAAGTCGACCCTGCTGCACTGCGCCGCGGGCCTCGACAAGGTGACGTCCGGGCGCGTCGTGCTCGCCGGGCTGGACGTCACCCACGCCGCCGACGCGACCCTGACCGGCCTGCGGCGCCGCGCCGTGGGGTTCGTCTTCCAGAACTTCAACCTCATTGCCTCGCTCACCGCCGAGCAGAACGTCGCGCTCCCGCTGAAGCTCGCCGGCGCCCGGCCGTCGCGCCACGACGTCCGGGCCGCCCTCGCGGACGTGGGCCTGGCCGACCGCGCGCGGCACCGTCCGCGCGAGCTGTCGGGCGGGCAGCAGCAGCGGGTGGCGATCGCCCGCGCAATGGTGACGCGGCCGTCGGTGCTGTTCGCCGACGAGCCCACCGGGGCCCTGGACACCGGATCGGCCCGCACCGTCCTGCGGCTGCTGCGCCGCATGGTCGACACCGCCGGGCAGACCGTCGTGATGGTCACCCACGACCCGGTCGCGGCGGCGAGCGCCGACGCGGTCGTGTTCCTGTCGGACGGCCGGATCGCCGACCGCCTGATGCGCCCGTCCGCCGCCCAGGTGGCCGAGCGCCTCACCCGGTTGGAGGGCTGACCCGTGCTGCGCATCTCCGCCAGCATCGTCCGGGACCGCTGGCCGCTGTTCGCCGGGGCACTGCTGACCGTCTCCCTCGGCGTGGCGCTAGTCCAGTCGTCGGTGCTCGTGCTGCTCTCGACGGGCGAGCCGAAGATCCCGCCGGGCGCCTCGGACCGGACGGCCGAGCAGATCCGGGAGGGGTACGTCGGGGCCGCGACGCTGCTGGGCATGGCCACGCCGCTGGCGATGTTCCTGGCGGTGTTCATCGTGGGCTCGACGTTCGCCTTCGCCGTGGAGCAGCGGCGCAAGGACCTGGCCCTGCTGCGCATGCTCGGCGGGAGCCGTCCCCAGCTCGTCCGGCTGCTGCTCGGCGAGGCGTTCCTGCTGGGGCTGGCGGGAAGCGGCATCGGGATCCTGCTGGGCGTGCCGGGCACCTGGCTCCAAGCCCGGCTGCTGATCCGGATCGGGCTGCTCCCCCACGGCTTCTCCGCGCACTGGTCCGCCGGGATCCTGCTGGTGTCGCCGATCGTGGGGATCGGCGTCGCGGTCTTCGGAGTGCTGTCGGCGTCCTACCGGGCGGCCCGGGTCCGTCCGTTGGACGCCCTGCGCAACGCCCCGCGCGCGACCCGGGTGATGACCGCCGGCCGCTGGCTGTCGGGCGTGTCCTCGCTGGCGCTGACGGTCATGCTGGTCACGGCCGGGCACGGCGCCGACCTGCTCGGCGTCCTGCTGATCGCGATGGGCGTGTCGGTGTTCGGGTCGATCGCCCTCAGCGCGCTGAGCCCCCTCGCCGTCCCGCTGGTCGGCCACGTGCTCGGGACCGCGCTGCGCGCCGGCGTCCTCGGTGAACTGGCGCAGGCGAACCTGCGCGACGCCGTCCGGCGCAGCGCCTCGACGGCCGCGCCCGTCATCGTCCTCGTCGGCCTGCTGGTCGGCCTGACCGGGGCGCTGAACTCGCTGGCCCGGGCCACCGGCGCGGACCTCGAACGGATCACCGCGGCCGACCTGGTGGTCACCTCGACCGGGGCCGCCGCGGCGCGGATCCCGCAGGTCCCGGGCGTCGCCCTGGCGTCCCCGCAGAGCCAGGTCGAGATGTCGGTGACGTCCCGGCACCGCGTGGAAGGCCGCTCCTACCGGCAGACCCGCTATTCGGGCATCACCGCCGTGGATGCCCCCGCCTACCGGCGCACCCACCGCCTCACCCTGCGCTCCGGCTCCCTGGACGCCCTGCACGGCCGCACCATCGCGATCGGCCCCCAACTGGCCGCCGAAGGCGTCCGCAACGGCGACGTCACGGCACGGGTCGGCTCCCGCAAGCTCGAACTGCGCATCGTCGCGCGCCTACCGGAAGTCCTGGAGAACGGCAGCGACAACTTCCTGGTGCCGCGCGACCTCATTCCCGCCTCGATGCTCGCGGACGCGCCCACCGAGACCCTGGTCCAGGTCGCGCCCGGCACGTCGCCGCAGGCCGTCGCCTCGCGGATCCGCGCCGCCAAGCTCGGCGAGGTGCGAACCCTGCGCCAGTGGGCCGATGCCAGGGTCGCGGAGCAGCAGCGCGGCACGACGGGGATCATGTCCGTCCTGATGGGCATGTCCGGCCTGTACGCCGCCATCGCGGTCGTCAACGCCGTCGTGATCGCCGCCGCCGAGCGCCGCACCGAGTTCGCCGTCGCCCGCGCCACCGGCCTGACCCGCGCCCAGGTCGTCCGGATGGCCGTCATCGAGTCCGCCGCGGTCACCTTCATCGGCCTGTCCCTGGGGGTCGTGGTCGCAGCGGGGGCTTTGGCGGGCTTCGTCCCGGCGATGCAGGGGGTGCACATCCTCGCCGTGCCGTGGAGCCTGCTGGGCCTGCTGACCGCGGCCTCCCTGGCCATCACCGCCGTGGCCGCCGCCCTGACCGCGATGGCCGCCACCAGGCCGTCCCTCACGGCACTGGTCGCCGCCCGCGAATAGGACGCGGGGCGCCCATAGAGGTGGAAAAGGGTTGGAGCGGGAGGGCGCCGCGCTGATACCGTCGCGCTCGGCCGTGCAGACGTCGCCAGGAGGTGAGTACCCGTGAACCCTGTCACCCATGGGTGCTCCTTCAGCTCGTCACGGTCCGGCGGCTGACAGTCGGTGTCGCCAGGAGCGCCTGAGATCGAGGCACTCCTGAAGGAGACTCCGATGAACACGAAGCCCTACAGACCCGGCCTGAGCGGGAACGCGGTGGAGATCACGCGCGTCGCGGACAGGCATTGGCACGCACTGGAAGACGACCTGGTGGTCGGCCGCGGGTACGCGGAACACCGGCCCGACGGGCGCCTGTTCGTCAGCATCGACGCCTGGCACGACGCCGCGTTCGACCGGCTCGCCGAGGCGATGCCGGCGGAACTCCCGGCGCCGCTGTACACGGTGGTCGACGAAGCCGACGCCGAGCTGACGGCCCGATGGCGGCGGGCCGGTTTCAGGATCCGGCGCCGCGAGTGGGAGTACGTCGTCCCGACCGACCCGCGGGCGACGGGGCTCGGAGGAGCCCTGCCGCCTCCGGGCGTGACGATCGTCCCCGCCGGCGAGGTGGACGAGGACCTGCTGCGGGCGGTCGACCGCGCGATCCGCGACGAGGTCGAGGCGACCGTCGGATGGTGGCAGTCGATGCCCGCGGAGGTGCTTCCCCGCCCCGCGGACGACACCGTCGTCGACCCGTCGAAGTACGCGGTGGCCGCGGCGCCGGACCGGTACCTGGGTCTGATCCGGGTGGTGACGGTCAGACGGCCGCGCATCGGGCTGCTCGCGGTCCGGGCCGGCGAGCAGCGCCGGGGCATCGCGCGCGCCCTGCTGGCCCACGCACTGGGGACGCTCCACCAGTCCGGATTCGACGCGGCCTGGGCCGAGGTCCAGGAGTCCAACCGGGCGGCCTCGGCACTGATCGAGGGCGTCGGGGCCCGGTCGGTGAGCAGCAACCTGGAGCTCGTCCGATGACCAGGAACAGGCAGGGCCTCGAACGCGAAGGCAAGGTCGTCGAGTGCCTTCGCGCCGCCATGTTCACCGTGGAGTTCGAGGGCGGACACCGGGTACTCGCGCACATCAGCGGCAAGATGCGCCAGAACTACATCAAGATCAACCTGGAGGACCGGGTCCTGGTGGAGCTCTCCCCGTACGACCTGACGCGCGGCCGGATCGTCTTCCGCTACCGCAACTAACGGCGCTCGGGCCCCGGTCACAGGCTTTCCATGACCGGGGCTCATCTCCGGGACGGCCGGGCAGTCGCCACCCGGGGCCTCGATCCAGGCAGAGGCGGTGCGATGCCGGAGAGGGCAGGGGACTCTGCCCTCCCCGGCACGTCAAGCCGACTCGGTGGGGAGCCCGGCCTCCACCCAGTCCTGGATGCCCTCGCGGTACTTGCGGACGTCGGTGTAGCCGAGAGCGGTGAGCCGATCGGCGACCTGTCCGCTGTTGGGGCACGCCGGGTTGGAGCAGTAGGTGACGATCGCGGCGTCGCGGTCGGGCAGCAGGGTCGGCGCCTGGGCGTTGACGTCGGACAAGACCAGTTCGAGGGCGCCGGGCAGGTGCTGCTTGGCGTAGTACTCGCCGCCCAGGGTGTCGAGGACGGTCACGGTGCCCGCTTCGATCGCTGCCTTGAGCTCGTCGCGGGTGATGAGTGCGGTCATGCCAGTACCCTCCAAGAATCAGGACCGTGGTCCGGTTATTGATGGATACTAATCGGACCACAGTCCGTTTGCAACGGATGGCGCGGAAACCGAGCCCGCACCTGCCGGCGTTGAGCCCGCCCGTCCGGCGAAGCGGGGGAAGCGCGGCCGCACCCAGGGGGGTCGGGCGCGGCCACTCGCCGGACGGGCGGGGGTCCTAGAGGGCGAGCCGCGCCCAGACGACCTTGCCGCGACCGCCGTTGACGTGCCGGTATCCGCAGCCGCCGGTCGCCAGGAGCCGCACCATCATCAGGCCCCGCCCGCCCTCGGCCTCGACATCGGCGTCCGGCACGACCGGCGGCGCGTGGGACGGGTCCCACACCCGGAGCTCGACGGAACCGTCCAAAAGCGTGACCCACGCCTGGATCTCATGCCCCTCGACGGCGTGCACCACCGCGTTCGTCGCCAGCTCCGACATGATCGTCCGCCCGACATAGTCGAGCCGCGCCAACCCCCACGCCTCACACGCCTGCGACACCAGCGACCGCGTCAGATACACGCTCTCCGGATAAGCCCGCCACCGAAGCCCGAACTCATTCCTTGCGTTCATTGGAAGCTTGTCCGACTTGCCCTGAATGCGATTCATCCCCGAGACCACCTCTCGCGACTGGGCTCTGGCGAAAGAGTGCCGCCTCTCGATACGGTTAATAGCATTCAATCAATCAATCTGTACTTTAAGGATCTCAAATGACCTCCGCGAACGAGCTTGATCCAGATAACAACAACTGGCACTGGCTCGCCTCTGACCTGCGCATATGGCGCACGGAACGGAACATGACACAGGAATCTCTGGGCGACCTTCTCGGCGTGACGAAATCCCATGTTTCGAACTGGGAATCGGGCCGCGAAAATCTACCCATGAAGCACGCCGAAACTTTAGACCTGCTTTGGCGCGCTCGCGGACATTTCGTCCGACTTCGACGCTTAGCTGAGCGAACGCACGACCCGGGCTGGTGGTCCCAGTACATCCCTCTGGAAGGGAAGGCGTCTCGCGTGAGCTACTGGGCGCTTGCGATCATCCCCGGGCTGCTCCAGACCGAGGATTACGCCCGAACGCTGCTCGAAAACGGCCAGATCATCGAGGACGTCGAGGCGGCCGTCGCCGCACGCATGGCGAGGCAGGCGGTCCTCGAACGAGAGAAGCCCCCCGAGCTGCGCGTCTTGCTCAACGAGGCGGCGTTGGAACAGCCGGTAGGTGGCCCCGAGGTCATGCGGCAGCAACTCGCCCATCTGATGACCCTCAGCCACCGACGAAACGTCATCCTTCGCACTGTGCCACGCAACGTGGGTGCGCATATCGGGCTGGACGGCTCGTTCACCCTGCTAAGCGGAGGAAACTGGTCTGCGGCCTACATGGAAGCAAATACTGGTGGCAGACTGACGCACGACCCCACGATGCTTGACGACTTCGCAAGGCGCTTCGACCTCATAGGCGCGGAAGCCCTGTCAGCGTCCGCCTCACGGAGTCACGTCGCCCGGATTATGGAGGCCATGAAGTGATCGAATGGCGGAAGGCCAGCCGGAGCAACGCGTCCGGAAACGAATGCGTGGAGGTGGCCGCCCTAGTGGAAGGGCGCGGCATCAGGGACAGCAAGGCGCCCGACACCGGCCACCTCACCCTCACCCCCACAGGCTTCACCCAGCTCATCACCCGCGCAAAGCGCGGAGATCTGGACCTCTAACCCTCCCGAAAACGCGGACGGCCGAGTACCGGCTGCTCCAGATGGACACCGCCGCCCGCTGCGGCTTCGCCCTCCCCGCGAGCCTGATCACCAACTTCAGGATTCGAAGCGGATGTCGTGAGTGGTGGCGTCGGCGGCGGCGAAGGCCAGGAGCCGTTCACCCTCCTCGGCCAGCGCGTCCTTGTCTCGCGACGCGAGCTGCTCGTAGGGTCGGACGAGCAGCGTCGCGGTGTCCCGTTCACGTTGCAGCTGCCAGTCACCGGCGGTGAACCCGTCCAGGAGCACGATGCCGGGCAGTGGACGGCGCGTGGCGTACTTCTGCGCGAGGAAGGCGTCGGTGATGACGCGGCTGCGGTCGGCGTGCGACAGCAGCAGATTGTCGAAGTCGTACAGAAAACGCGGCGGCGCGGGGGTGTCGGGATCGGGCCGGGGAGCGTGAGGCACGTCGAACAGTTCACGCCCGTCGTCGTCGGTGAAGACGGCCAGGCGGGGACGCAGCCGGTTCACCACCTCCCGCAACCGCGTCAGCCCTGACCACTTCTGCACGTCCTTCACGGACGCGGGGCCGAACGCCGCCAGGTAACGCAGGACCATCTCCTCAAGGGACGCGTCGGCCGCCAAAGATCGGCCCAGCCACGCCTCGGCGGTCGTGTGCGCGATGGGCCCGCTTCGCCCCCACACACCCCGGGGCGGCACCTGCACCAACGCCATCCTGTTGCGGGCCGCGTACGCGAGCGACGCCGCGGGCCGGTCGCCCCATCCCGCCGTCCGGCCGTGTTCGGCGAGCAGCGCGCCGAGTTCCTTGCTCGTACGCGGCTTCTCCTCCACCAACGGCCGGGCGGCGGCGACCAACTCGTCCATGTCCAAGCCCTGGACGGGTTCGCCGTGGGTGTGGTTGGAGAACAGGTCGCGGTCCAGGACGGGCTGGATCAGCGGGCGCAGCCACAGGCAGTCGCGTGCGCTCACCAGGTGGATCGTCGAACGCATCAACGCGATGCGCACGAGTTGCCGGTCGAGGAGCAGCTGCCCGATCTGCTCCGGGCGCACGTCCTCCAGCCGTACGCCCAGGCCCACGTACCACGAGTGCGGCGTCTGCGCCTGGAGACCCACCAGATGCTCCACCGCCTCCACCACGGGCAGTGTCGAACGGGCCAGCAGCAGTTGCCGGTCGAGCGTGGCGCGGTTGAGCGCGCGGCGAGTGAGCATCGGTGTCACACGGGTCAGAGTAGGGCGGAAGAGTTCCCTTGCTCCGCGCCAAGCAGCCCTGCGAAGCCGCATCCCCGGCCTTGGGCAGTTCGGTAGACGGCCGGTCGCGGTGGGGTGGCGGCCTTCACTATTGGTCGATGACGTGCACTTTCGGTGCGTGCAGCCGGCGCGGTTCGGTGGGGAGCGTGGCGCGGTTCCTGATGGTGATCAGCTCGTCGTCCCAGTGGGCTTCGCGCAGTTCGGCGTCCGTCATGCTCAGGCCGTCGGGGTGCCGTCCGATGGCGGCGAGGTGTCCGCGGTGGCCCCAGGCCAGCCGTTCGACTTTCCAGCCCGGCCAGGTCTCCCCCACACGCGCGACGAGCCCCGGCGGGACGGTGGCGGTGGTCCAATAACGCAGGCGACGGGCGCGCAGGTCGATGACCGCCCCGTCGGTCACGGCGTCCTCGGCGGCCAAGGGGAAAGGCGCCTCGGCGGCCAGGGCGCCCGGAAGAGATTCCCCGTGATGCGCCAGCAGCGGGACGATCGTGTTGGACAGTTGCCAGTGCGTGAGGGCCGCATCGGCTTCGATGACGCTGACGAGGCAGGACGCGTCGGCGAGGGCGTCTGCGATCAGTTCGTGGTGGCGGACCGTGATCTGGCGGGTGTCCGGGTCCCAGTCGACGAACCAGTAGTCGCGTGCGGCCGGGTTCACCTCTACGGCCTCGGCCCTCGCCGGTTCGGGCGGGAGTCCGGGGAAGATCAGGCGGCGCAGTTCCTCGTCTCCGCCCCAGGCGTAGGCGACGTCCCAGTCCTCCCAGCCCGGCGTGGCCGCCTGGCGCAGGGCCATGCTCTCGCGGTGGCTGGCACCCGCGGGCGGCATGGTCAACGCGCAGCCGTAGAACCGGTACCGGCGCGTGGTCATGTCCAGGGCGATGCCCTGGCAGGACCGTGCCGTCTTCGGGGCTCCGTCGACGAGCCTGCCGTCGGCCCGGACCCTCTCCACGAGGCCGCTGCGGGCGTCGGCCCCCGTGAGGTGCCACCGGCCGTACTTCTCGTCCAACTCCCGGTGGGAGCCGTCTTCCAGTCGGACGAGATAGGCGGTCCAGCATCCCATCCGCGAACAGTACTGGTCGTACGCCAGGGCGCTCGAACGGGCGCGTGCCCTGACCAGCCGATCTGTCACTGTGCGCGGATATCGTGACGATCATGGCGCAGATCCGCTACCTCCAGGGCGACGCGACCTCCCCCCAGGCCGCAGGACCCAAGGTCATCGCGCACGTCTGCAACAACAGGGGTGGTTGGGGCAAGGGATTCGTCCTGGCGATATCCCGACGCTGGCCGGAGCCCGAAGCCGCCTACCGGCGCTGGCACCGCGACCGCGCCGCCAACGACTTCGGGCTGGGCGCGGTCCAGCTCGTCCAGGTCCGGCCCGACATCTGGGTCGCCAACATGATCGGCCAGCACGGCGTCAAGACCAGCCGGAGTTCCGGGCCGCCGATCCGCTACGAGGCGGTGCGGAAGTGCCTCCACCAGCTGGCCGCACACGCCATCGAGCTCGAAGCGACCGTCCATATGCCTCGCATCGGCTGCGGCCTGGCCGGCGGGCGATGGGACCGCATCGAACCGCTCGTCATCAGCGAGCTCACCGACCCCGGCGTCTCCGTCACCATCTACGACACGCCATGAAAAGTTCGAGATCTCGGTGTCGGGGATGTCGAGAACGTGGGGGTGGCTCCGTCCCAGGGGCACGAGCGGCCGAGAACGGGCGCTCGACGGCACCGAGACAGGAGCGACGACCATGGAGCAGCACGAGATCACCGAGATCCTCAACCGGCCGTACAGCCAGGAGCTGCTGGCGCGTGATGTGACGCGGCTGGCCTACGTGGCCAAGGACGGCACGCCGCGCAACGTGCCGATCGCCTTCACGTGGAACGGCTCGGAGATCGTCATGTGCACCAGCAGGAACGCCCCGAAGCTGGCACACCTGCGCGAGAACCCGATGGTGGCCCTCACGATCGACACCGAGGTGCACCCGCCGAAGATCCTGCTCATCCGGGGACGCGCCGAGCTCGACGTCGTCGATGGCATCCCGGACGAATACCTCCAGATGAACGGCAGCTACGCCATGACGCCCGAGCAGCGCGTCGAGTGGGAGGCCGAGGTCCGCTCCCTCTACGACGGCATGGTCCGCATCGTCGTCACCCCGACCTGGGCGAAGCTCATCGACTTCGAGACCACGCTGCCCAGCGCGGTCGAGGAGCTGGCGCGGCAGCGGGCCGAACGCCAGAGCGCCTGATCCAGCAGCGTGAGCCAAGGCAGGCACAGGCCCCTCGCGCCGCTTTGCCCAAGCCATGCCGTGTCAGAATCCTCGGCATGAGCGCCCCGACCCTCACCGAGCGCAGGCCGCCCTGGGTCGTCTTCACCGCCGGTGACGATTCGTGGGTGGCCGCCGAAACCGCGGCGCTCCAAGAACAGGGCGGGCTCGTCTTCCGACTGGACGGTCGGGAACTGCTCGACCCGGCTTCACTGTTCCGCGCCTTCGCCCGGGAATTGTCCTTCCCCGGTTACTTCGGCCACAACTGGGACGCGCTCGTGGACTGCCTGCACGATTGGCACGGCCCCGGGCACGGCGAGCGGGACGTCGCCGTCCTCGTCGACGACGCCGACGGGTTGGCCGGTGCGGAGTTCCTGGGCCTGCTCGTCTCGGTGCTCTGCCAGGCGGCCTGGAAGGCCAACCTGCAACTCGACGCCGACGGGGTCCCGCACGAGGACAGGAAGCCGTTCGCCTTGCACTTCGTGCTGCTGCTGGACCACACCCCGCCCGCCGTCCTCGCCGAGGCGGCGGCGAGCGACAGGTCCGCATTGGTCCCCGGCAGCACGGGAATTTCGTTGGACCAATGCGAAACGATCACAATACGCGACCATGATCTACCTCAAAGCCACGACAAAGGAACGGGTCGGCCCCGAGAGGACGGCACAACCCCAAAGTAGGTAAGCACCGTTCGGTCGTCCGTTAAGTGCAACCATTTTCGTTGCCGACCCGTGATGTCGCTCTCTTGATCATTCTTGGTACCGTTCCCCGGATGGCGGAAGCCAGCGCGCGGACCGATCTCCTGTATCCGCGCAAGGAAAACCCCTGGGGGGCACGCATGAAGACGGCTCTGCGCCGAACTGTGCTGTCATTGTCAGCACTCACCGTCACCACTGTCGGAACTCTGTCCCTCATGAGTCCGGCCAATGCCGCCGCCGCCTACTCGGTGCCGGGTGTCTGCGGCAGCGGCTACAAAGAAGTGCGAAGCATCGCCCTTTCCGGCTACAACAAGACCGCCGACGGGTGGGGCACCGTCGCATACGTGAAGATCGGCTACAACGCCGGCAACGGCAAGAACTGCGCCTTCACGCAAAAGTCGACGACGAACTACAGCTACGGAAAACTGTCCGAAGTCAGCGTCAAACTGCGGGAGCTGCGCTACGGGGACACGTCCTACGACGTCAACGGGCCTTACCGGTACTTCGCGGGACCGGTCTATGTGTCCGCCCGTAACACCTGCATCAATGTCTGGGGCTGGGAAGACTGGGCAGGCTCGTATGACTTCGGCCCGATAGCCTGCGGCTGAGCGCACCGGTCCAGTCGCCGTGGTCGCGCTGTCCTCGACAGTGCGACCACATCGGTGTCCGCGCCCCCACACCGAAGCCGACGAGGGTGTGTCAGCGGTCAGCATGGCGAGGCTCAGGCGGGAGACTCGCCCCCGGCCGGGTCCTCCAGGAGGACCTCTCCCCAGCAGGCCGTGCCCTCGTCGGTCCGGTGGCTGCCGTGCTGGCAGCCGTCCGAGCCGGTCCAGATCTGCGCCACCACCTGCCGGGGGCTGAACTCCTTCGGCACCGCGTCGTGCACGGTGATCCTCACGAGCCGCCGTCCGTCCTTGGTCAGCACCCTGCAGTCGAGCCTGACGCCCCCCGGAAGCACGGGGTTCTCGTCGGCGCCGATGTCGATGCCGTGGGAACGCGCGATGTCGCGATGTTGAACGGTCGGGGGCCGCGTTCCTCTCTCGCGGACGGCGACGCTTTCGCGTCTTCGCAGGTGCTCGTGGAACGAGAAAGCGTCCCGGCGTCGGGCGGCATGATGCCGCCTTTCTGCCGGGACGCCTCGTGCTGAAGGTCCACGGAGCTTCAGATCCCGTGGACCCCAGGGTGTTCACCCTTGCCGTCGCCGCTGTCAGACGGCGGCGACGCCGCAGATCTCAGGACCCGCCTGCGGCACCGTCAGGAGACGGAGGAACCGGCGGGCCGGTGGTGTCCGCGACCCACGATGGGGACGTCGGCCCCGCCCACCAGCGGGCGCAGCCGGTCCTTGTGGATCTCGGCGATGACGACCTTGTTGACGTTCACCGCCTCGGCGACCTTGAAGTCGACCACGAGGCTGGAGAGCCGGTAGGCCTCGACACCCGTCATTCCCAGGACGCCGACGAGGTAGTCGACGACCTCCTCGGCCGCGATCCGCATGGCCAGGTTGAGATCCGCGTGGATCCCCATGCACCAGACGTAATCACGGTTCTCCGCGCGGGGGAACTTCAGGGCGCCGCCCTTGTGCACGAAGAACTGGACGGTCACCTTCATCGAGTGCTCGACGGCGGTCTGGTCGACCTCGCCGTGCCCCTGCGCGCCGTGGGTGTCGCCCGTGTAGTACATACCGCCCGGCTGGAAGACCGGGAGGTACAGCGTGGACCCCGCGACGAGATCGCGGAAGTCCATGTTGCCGCCCCACCTGCCGGGCGGGTTGGCGGAGACGGCGCCGACCCCGGTGGGCGGCGCGACCGCCATGATCCCCGCGAACGGCCTGAAGGGGATCTCGATGCCGCCCCCGAAGGCGTAGAACCGCTGCTCGGGATCGAGCCGGAGCAGGCGGGCGGTCCGCCGCTCCAGAAGATCGCCGAGGACCCCGAGGCCGGGGCCGCTGCTGTTCACGCCGTAGGGGACGCGCGGCGAGACATCCAGAACGCGGATCTCCAGCACGTCGCCCGGTTCGGCGCCCTCGACGCCGATCGGCCCCGTGAGGACGTGGCCGCTCGATCCCTCCGGACGCGGCATCGCCGCCACTTCCAGCAGCTCGGGCAGCACCTGCGCGGCGGGCACCCCCAGTGCCCGGAAGTAGGCGATCGGGCCCTCGGGAGCGGTCGCCCCGGTCCAGCTGACGGTGTTGATGGTGACGCACGCGCCAGGCTTGACGGTCAGGACGGGTTCCGAGCCGGGGACGAAGAGGCCCCAGCCCGCGGTCTTTCGACTGGTCTCCAATACCACTGCCTCGGGCGAGCAGGATCGGAGCCTGTCAGGCATCTCACTCATGCGAGACGTCCTTTCTCGTTTTCGGCGTTCAGCCTTGCCGCCTTGTGCGGCCTTGCAGGGGGGACCGTCCGTTTCCCGCCGCGCCCGGCACGGAGCGTGAGCCGGTCAGCGGGTATCCGGCCGCCTCGCCGGGAGGCCGGCGGTTCGTCGAGGTGGATCCCGCGGGAAAGCGAAAAGCGCCGGGCCCGTTGATCGGGCCCGGCGCTTCTGGTCGTCGTTCGCGGGTGTCAGATGCGGGTCATGGCGGACCTGTATCCGCCGCCGCCGGGGTAGACCCATTCGCCGGTGAGGGCGTTGCCGTCAGGGCTGAAGGTGCCTTCGAAGTAGGCGGGGCTGCCCTTGGCGCCGCCCCAGATGGTCAGTTTGTCGCCGGTCAGCTCGTAGACGTAGTCGAGGGTGTTGCCGAGCGAGTCGTAGTACCGCGACATCACGTCCTCGCCCGCGGGTTCGCCGAACGGGCGGAGCTTGCCGATCACTTCGATGCCGGTGACCGGTTCGCCGAACTGGGTGAGGTCGACGTGCTGGAGCAGGAAGTAGCGGCCGGGCATCCACTCGTAGCGGACGGTCCCCTCGGCGCCGCCGGTGACCTTCCAGGTGCCGACCAGGCGGTCGAGGGCTCGCACCTCGGTGCTCGGCTGGTCGCTCTCGTTCGGAACGTTCTCGTTCGGGCTCTTCTCGGACATCGTGTCCTCCTCTTCGCGGGTGTTCGCTGGTACCTCGGAGCCCCCGGACGCTTTCGGACATGACACCGATGTGACGTAGGTCACTTCTGCGGGACGTCGAGATCCGGGGCCCGGTCCCGAGGTAGCGGCGAGAACCCATCGATGAGGAGGAATCCATGACCACCGCCATCGCCCCTTCGGCCGGCGTCCGCCGGACGTCCCGCGTCCTGGTCGCCGGCGCCCTCGCCGGGCCGCTGTTCTTCGCCTCGGCCGTCACCCAGATGGTCATGCGGGACGGCTTCGACATCAGGCGGCACCCGATCAGCCAGCTCGCCACCGGTGATCTCGGCTGGATCCAGATCGTCACGTTCGTGCTCGCCGGGCTGGGCGGCGTCGCCCTGGCCGTCGGCCTCAGGCGCACGATCACCGAGGGGGCCGGGCGGCGGGCGCTGCCCGTCCTCGTCGGGGTCTTCGGGGCCGGGCTGGTGGCCGCCGGGCTGCTCCCGATGGATCCGGAGAACGGCTTCCCGGCCGGCACACCGGAGGGGCCGGTCGACCAGATGTCCTGGCACGGGGTCGCGCACTCGGTCGCGGCGGCCGTCGCCTTCACGGCCCTCGCCATCGCGGCCGCCGTGATGACCGTCCGGTGCGCGCGCCGTCGGGCCGTGCTGCCGGCCGTGCTGAACGGGGCCGTCGCTCTCGTCCTGCTGGTGCCCATGTCGCCGGATCACATGAGCCTGCAGATCGCGCTGAACGGCCTGGTCGCCTTCACCTGGACGACCGTCGTCGCACTGTCGCTGCGCCGCCGGAGCACGCACCCGGGCTGACCTGGCTGTACAGCGGGAACCCGGCTCGTGCACTGTGGGACCAAGGGGAGGATCGCCATGAAGTACCTGCTGCTCAGCTACACCCCGGCCGCCGCCTGGGACGCCGCCACCGCCGACTCTCCGTCGGAGGAGGCGCTCGCCGCGTTCGCCGAGTACCAGAAGGTCGAGCGGGAACTGACCGAGACGGGCGAGTTCGTCACCAGCGAGGGGCTCGGCCACCCGGTGGTCAGCACGACGGTGCGCCGGGCGCCGGACGGCGTGGTCGCGACCGACGGGCCGTTCGCCGAGCTCAAGGAGGTCCTGGCCAGCTTCGCCGTGATCGACGTCGCGGGCCGGGAACGCGCCGTGGAGATCGCTTCGCGGATCGTGGAGGTGCTCGGCGAGCCGATCGAGATCCGGCCGATCATGGGGGAGGATTTCGCGGCGTGAACGGCGACGTCGAGCATCTGCTGCGCGCGGAGGCGCCGCAGGTGCTCGGCGCCCTGGTGCGGCGCTTCGGACGCTTCGACATCGCCGAGGACGCCGTCCAGGAGGCCCTGCTGGCGGCGAGCGAGGACTGGCCTGCCCGGGGCGTGCCGGAAGACCCGCGGAGCTGGCTGATCAGGATCGGCTACCGGCGCATGGTGGACCTGCTCCGCTCCGACCAGGCGCGGCGCCGGCGGGAGCACGAGGCCGGGATGACCGAGCTGGCCATGGGGGCGCCGGCCCGCCGGGCCGGTCCCCC
This sequence comes from Actinomadura verrucosospora, assembly GCF_039540335.1. Lineage (NCBI taxonomy): Bacteria > Bacillati > Actinomycetota > Actinomycetes > Streptosporangiales > Thermomonosporaceae > Actinomadura > Actinomadura verrucosospora. The sequence goes on from NZ_BAABEV010000001.1 coordinate 33,011, forward strand.
GCCGGAGGTCGACGACAGCCTCACGCTGCTGATGCTGTGCTGCCATCCCGCGCTGAGCACCACGTCGCAGGTCGCGCTCACGCTGCGCGCGGTCGGCGGCCTGACGACCGCCGAGATCGCGCACGCCCACGGCACGACCGAGGCCACCATGGGAACGCGGATCAGCCGCGCCAAGCAGCGGCTGGCCCGCGCCGGCGCCCGCTTCACTCCCCCGACCGACGCCGACCGGGACGCGCGGATGGCCGCCGTGATGCGGGTGCTCTACCTCGTCTTCAACGAGGGTTACACGGCCACGGCCGGGCGGGAGCTCGCCCGCGTCGACCTGACGCGGGAGGCGATCCGGCTGGCCCGCATGCTCCACGCCTCGCTCCCGGGCGACGCCGAGGCGACGGGCCTGCTGGCGTTGATGCTGCTCACCGATTCGCGGCGCCGGGCACGCACCGGCGTCGACCGCGAGCTGGTGCCGCTGGACGAGCAGGACCGCACGCGCTGGGACCCGGACCTGATCCGCGAGGGCACCGAGCTGATCGACGGCGTCTGGAACCGCGGCGCGGCGGGCCCGTACCGGCTTCAGGCGGCCATCGCCGCCGTGCACGCGGCGGCCGCGTCGCCGGAGGAGACCGACTGGCCGCAGATCGCGATGCTGTACCTCTGGCTCGAACGCCTCACGCCCACCGCGCCGATCCGGCTCAGCCGCGTGGTGGCGGTCGCCCGAGCGTTCGGACCGGCCCGGGGCCTGGCCCTCCTGGACGACCTCAACGGCCGGCACCGCCTGGACCGCGACCCCCTCACGCGGCAACGCGAGCGCGCGGTGCGCGCCCACCTTCTGCAGATGACCGGCGACGACGCGTCCGCCGCCGCTCTGTACCGCCAGGCGGCCGCCCTGACCAAGAACCAGGTGGAGCAGCGCTACCTGCTCGGCAAGGCCGACCGCCTCGACTGACCACGGCATGTCCGGTCGCTGCGGGGGCGGCGGCCGTGAGTCCGGCCGCCTCGGCTCAGGTATCGAGATATCGTGGTCTGTCGGTTCGACTGTGAGGGAGATGGCTGATGGCCGCGGCGGCGGAGTTGGGGTCGGAGGAGCTGATCGACGTGTTCAAGGCCCTCGGCAATCCCGCCCGATTGCAGATCATGCAGTGGCTGAAGGAGCCCGAGCGGCACTTCGGCGAGTGGGAGCCGATCGCGGACCGCGAGGAGGTCGGCGTGTGCGTCACGCACATCCAGGCCAAGGCGGGGCTCGCCCAGTCGACCGTCTCCAGCTACATGAGCACGCTCGAACGGGCCGGGCTCGTGCGGGCGACCCGGGTGGGCAAGTGGACCCACTACCGGCGGGACGAGGAGCGGCTGGCGCGGCTGGCGGAGGCGCTCGCCATCACCATCTGATTGACGAATCGCGATATGTCGATATGATTTTCCCATGTCGACCTCGGATGCCGCTCCCCTCGCCCTGATCGTCCACGCCCATCCCGAGCCCCGCTCGTTCAGCACCGCCCAGATGACCACCGCGGCCCAGGCCCTGCGCGAGGCCGGTTACCGCGTCGACGTCCTCGACCTCTACGCCGACGCCTGGGCCCCGACCCTCGCCCGCGACGACTTCCCCTCGGTGGAGGGCCACTTCAAGCCGCAGGCCGAGCAGATGCGCGCGGTCAGGGAAGGGACGCTCGACGCGACCGTCCAGGCCCACCTCGACCGCCTGCTCGCCGCCGACCTGCTCGTGCTGTCGTTCCCGATGTGGTGGTTCTCGCTGCCCGCGATCCTCAAGGGATGGGTGGACCGCGTCTTCGCCATGGGGGCGGTCTTCGGCGGCGACCACGGTCTCTTCGAGAACGCGGCCCTCGCCGGCAAGCGAGCGATGCTGCTGTTCACGACCGGCGGTCCCAGCGAGATGTTCCAGCCTGGCGTCTTCGGCTCCATGGACGACTTCCTGTTCCACATCCATCGCGGAATGCTGGAGTTCGTCGGCTACCGGGTGCTCGACCCCGTGGTCACCTATGGACCGGCCCACATGACCGACCAGGAACGGGCGGCGGCGCTGGAGACGGTCAGGGAGTCCGTCACGCTCATCGCGGCGGATCCCGCGTCGCGCGACGCCTCACTGGTGTGAGCCGCTCCCGCCGGTGAACCGCGGGACGCGCCGCCGGGCCGGACGGCCCGCCCGCTCGGACATGTCCTAGTTTTTCTGTAATCGACGGGAGGGTGGCGGGGTCTCTTCTGGCGTGGCCGAACGGTTCGGTCCGGTGGCGCGAAGGGATGCGGATGGACGGCGGCGAGGAGCGGCTGGTCGCGGCGGCGCAGGCCGGCGACGCGGCGGCGAGGGAACGGCTGGTGTCGACCTGCCTGCCGCTGGTGTACAACGTCGTCGGCCGGGCGCTGGACGGCCACGCGGACGTGGACGACGTCGTCCAGGACACCATGCTGCGGATGCTGAACGGCCTCGGCGGCCTGCGCGACCCGTCGCGGTTCCGGTCCTGGCTCGTGGCGATCGCGATGAACCAGGTGCGGCGCCGGTGGTCGGCGAACCGGAGGCGCCCCGCCGTCGGCCTGGACGCCGCGCACGAGATCCCCGACCCCGGCGGCGACTTCGTCGAGACCACCATCGTCCGGCTCGGGCTGTCCGGGCAGCGCAAGGAGATCGCCGAGGCCACCCGGTGGCTGGACCCCGCCGACCGCGACCTGCTCTCGCTGTGGTGGTTAGAGGTCTCGGGCGAGCTGACGCGCACCGAACTCGCCGCGGCCCTGGACGTGAAGCGGCGCCACGCGGCCGTGCGCGTGAACCGGATGAAGGAGCAGCTGGAGACGGGACGGCTCGTGGTCCGCGTGCTCGCCGCGACGCCGCCGTGCCCGGGCCTCGCCGAGGTGACGGCCTCGTGGAACCGGCGGCCCACGCCCGTGTGGCGCAAGCGGATCGCCCGCCACGCGCGCGGCTGCGACGCCTGCCGCGCGCACCGGCGCAGGCTCGCCCCGGCGGAGGCGCTGCTCGCGGGCATGGTCCTCGTCCCGCCCCCGGCCCGTCTGTCGGCGGCGGACCTGGCGAACGCCAAGCTGTCGGGCGCGGACGTCGCCCTGCACGCCTCGCGCGGGGCCCGGACGGCGGCGATCGCCGGGACGGCCGCGGTGGCGGCGGTCGCGGCGGTCGTCTGGTTCTTCGCCGTGCCCGACGACGAGCCGCCCCCGGCCGCCGCGCTCCCGAGCGCGCCCGCCGCCACCCCGAGCGAGGCGCCGACCTCCTCCGAACGTCCGTCGCCCACCCCGTCCAAGACCCGACGCTCACCGAAGCCGCGCAAGACGTCCACGGCGCCCCTCAGCCCGGGACGCCAGGTCGTCCGCCTCGCCAACATCCAGCGGGCCAGGCACGGGTGCCGCCCCCTGCGCGAGAATCCGAGGCTGACCAGGGCGGCCCAGAGGCACTCCGCCGACATGGCGGCGCGGCGCGTGCTCTCCCACGACGGCGCGGGCGGGCAGGATCCGGGCGCCCGCATCACCGCCGCCGGATACCGGTGGCGGGCCTGGGCGGAGAACATCCAGCAGGGCGCCGCGACGCCGTCCTCGGCGGTGTCGAGCTGGATGACCAGCACCTACCACCGCGCCAACATCCTCAACTGCGACTACACCGAGATCGGCGTGGGCGTCGCGTCCGGCCCCGGCGGCCCCTGGTGGACGCAGGACTTCGCCTCGCCTCAGTGAGGCGTGCGCGCCGGACGGGTTCGCGCCCCTCCCGTGCGCGCACGCCTCCGCACGTCAGCGGGTGCCGAAGTTCTGCGTCCAGTACGGGGTCCCGGACTTGAGCGCCACACCCACGCCGATGTTCTTGAACCGGCAGTTGAGGATGTTGGCCCGGTGCCCGGAGCTGTTCATCCAGGCGGACATGACGGCGGGGGGCGTCCGCTGGCCGTAGGCGATGTTCTCGCCGTAGGTGGACCAGCGGTAACCGGCGGCGGTGATCCGGTCGCCCGGGCTCCTGCCGCTGGGGTTGGTGTGGTCGAAGAAGCCGCGGGCGACCATGTCGGCGGAGTGGCCCTGCGCGGCGGCCTGGAGGCGGGAGTCGACGGTCAGGGCCCCGCAGCCGTTCTTGGCGCGCTCGGCGTTGGTCAGGGCGACGACCTGCTGGGCGAGCGTGCCGCCGCCCCCGCTGCCGCCGCCGGGCGCCGTGGAACGGGGCGCCGGCGTGACCGGCCGCTTCTTCTTCTGCGGACGCTTCGTGATGTGCTTCGCGGGCTTCTTCGCGACGGTCGAGCGCTTGGCGGTCTTGGAAGCCGTGGGCTTGCCGGCGGGCGCCTTCGCCTTGGCGGGGGACGGGGTGGGCGCGGGGGCCGCGCGGTCGGCGACCGGCCTGGAATCGGCCGGGGCCTCCGAAGACCCGGTGACCCCGTAGGCGACCCCGGCCGTCAGGGCGACCACGCTCGCGCTCGCGCCGACGGCGGCCCACCACCGCCCGCTCGGACGCGGCGCCCGCCCGTAGCTGCCGCGGCGCGTCCGGGGACTCCGTCTCGACCCCGTGCTGTTCCTCTCGCTCACGTAAGCCTGCCTTCCTGGTTTCCAGGGATTTGTCGGTCACCTGGGAGACCTGGCGGGTACGCCCGGATAACAGAAATTGCGAGCGAAATCTGAGAATCGTTCCTACCTGCGAGAACGTGACGGGAGGCGAGTCGACTCAAGATCGCGTGTGCGGGAGCGGAGGGGCCTGGTTCCCGGCGGCACGTGTCCTCGGGGCGACAGCGGCCCGGCCGGGATCGAGATAAGCGTTCTCACTCGGTGAGATCTTGCGTATTCTCCTCGTGGCCTCGGGCGCGGCGAGGGAAGGACGCGGGATGAGCGGAAGCGGAGGCAGGGCGCGATGAATCCGTACGGAGGAGGACAAGCGCCCGGACCCGGGTGGCAGCCCGGACCGCCGCCGCAAGGTCCCTGGCAGCAACCCCAAGGCCCCTGGCAGCAGCCGCAAGGCCCTTGGCAGCAGGGGCAGGGCTCATGGCAGCAGCCGCAGGGCCCGGGGCGGCCCCCGCAGGGTCCGTGGCAGCCGGGTCCGCCGCGCCGGATGACGTTCGGGCGTCTCTTCAATCCGTTCGCCGTCGGGAGCGCGGTCTTCACGCCGTCCCGGCCGGAACGCGTACACGACCCGGCGGTGAAGAAGGTGCAGATCTGGCGAACGGTCGTCGGTCTGGTCGCCGTCACGTGGATGCTGTTCTCCTACGGGCTGGCGAAGGACCCCAACGGCGTGTTGGACGACCGCTTCGCCCAGATCCGCACCACCCTCATCACGCTGGCGGTGACGTTCCCGATCGCCGTCACCGTCTTCATCGCGGCGGCCCGTCCGCCCAACCGGCGCCTGTACCTGCGCCGCGCGGCCAAACCCGCCGGGGCGCTGCTCACGCTGGCGATAACGCTCGCCGCGCCGAGACTGGCCACGGGGCTGGGCTATGTGACCGAGGACACCGACTGGACGGCGTCACCGTGGCGGCTGGTGCTGCTGTTCGCGATCGGCGCCTTCTCGTTGTGGTACATCCCCTTCGGCCTCTACGGCATCGTGCAGTCACTCGTGCACGTCTTCCGGACGGCCGACCTCCACGACACGGTCCCGCCACTCCTCGCGACGCTGCTCGTCTGGGAGGTCGCCGTCTTCGACGTCTTCCAGGGCGCCTACGGCGGCGTCCCGTTCGTGGTGCGGCTGGGGTTCATCCTGGGAGCCCCGCTGTCCGTCACCGCCGTCGCGATGTGGGAGCTGCACCGGCTCCGCACGCGGCACGGCCTCACCGTGCGCGGGGCGCTGGGCCGCTGAGCCGCCGCGGCCGTCGATGGGCCGTCGCTTCCGACGGCCCATCGACGCGGTCTTCTAGAGGGATCGCTTGCTCAGGAGGAGGTTCGGGGTGCCGGACGGGTTGCCGGTGATCTTTCCGCTGACGGCGTTGGAGACGAGCCAGCTGCGGATCGTGCTGTAGGACGCGTCCCCGTTCGCGGACTTGTACAGCGCCGCGACCCCGGTGACGTGCGGGGTCGCCATCGACGTGCCGCTGATGGTGTTGGTCCCGCCGTTCAGCCAGGTGGAGGTGATGCCCGTCCCGGGCGCGTACAGCTCCACGCAGCTGCCGTAGTTGCTGTAGGACGCCTTGGCGTCGGTGCTCGTGCTCGCCGCGACGGTGGTGGCGTTGCTCGCGCTGGCGGGCGAGTAGTTGCAGGCGTTGCCGTTGTCGTTGCCCGCGGCGACGGCCAGGAAGACGCCGGAGCTCGCGAGGTTGTTCGCGGCCGTGTTCACCGAGGACGAGTAACCGCCGCCGAGCGACATGTTCGCCACGGACGGACCGCTGTGGTTCTGGGCGACCCAGTTCATGCCGGCGATGACACCGGAGTTGGTGCCGCTGCCCTGGCAGTTCAGGACGCGGACGCCGCGCAGGTTGACCCTCTTGGCGACACCGTAGCTCGTGCCGCCGACCGTCCCCGCGACGTGGGTGCCGTGGCCGTTGCAGTCGACGCCGTTGCCGCCGGTCGCGTCGTAGACGTTGCTGGCCCTGCCCCCGAAGTCCGGGTGGGACGGGTAGAGGCCGGTGTCGATGATGTAGGCGGTCACTCCGGACCCGGCGGCGTTGTAGGTGTAGCTCTTGGACAGCGGAAGGCTGTCCTGGTCGATGCGGTCGATCCCCCACGACGGCGGGTTCTGCTGCGTGGTGGCGACGCGCACGACCGCGTCCTGCTCGACGGACGCGACGCCGGGCGTACGGCGCAACTTGGTGAGCTGGTCGGAAGTGAGCTTCGCGGAGAATCCGTTCAGCACCTTCCCGAACCGGTGGCCCGCGCTGATGCCGTTCTTGGAGACGGTCCTGCCGACCGAGACACCGGACTTCAGCGTCACGATGTACTGGCCGCTGACGCCCTGACCGGGTGCCGCGAGAGTCAGCGGGGCGTTGGGGGTCACCGCCTGCGCGGGAGTCGCCAGGACGGCCGCGAGGGGAGCCGCGGCCAGGACGGCGAGCAGGGGCTTTCTCATTCGTAACTCCGTTTCGTGCGGGGGCCCGGCCTGCGGAAAGGCCGGATTCACGAAGGGCGAATGAGAGGAGGATCAAACAGAACGTGAACAATCGTCAATTATTCGACGACAACGTGATTTCAATGTCAACGCCATCCCACCCCGATCCCGGCCCCGGCGCCTCTGGCCGTCACCGGCCGGAGCGCCCACAATGCGGGGAGGAGAGGGACGGTGCCACGAATGGAACGCGAGCACTACGGCCGCCTTCTGCGGCTCGCCTACCTGACACTCGACGACGGAGACCACCCGCTCTCGCCCGCCCGCCGGGCTGTCGCCGAGGCGATGCGGGTGCGGCGCGGCGGCTATCCGGCCATGCGTGCAAAGCTCGTCGCGACCCTGCTCAAAGACCCGCCGACCGGGAGGCACCGGCTTCGCGGCCTCCTCTTCGAGCCCGCGCGCGGCGAACCGGGCCCCGTCCGGGCGGCTCTCCTGGAGTTACCGCCGCACGAGCGGCTCGCCTACCTGCTCCACCGGGACGGGCTCTCCGCCCCCGAGGTCGTCGCCGAGCTGGGCGTCCATCTCCCGATCGTCTTCGGGGACGTGGACGGGACCATCAGCGCCGTGGGCGACCGGACGGGCATGGACGAGGCCGCGCAGCGAGCCGAGATCGAGGCGTTCGACCCCGACCTCGTGCGGCTGCGGCCGCCGCTCACCTTCCCGCGCGCGGGGCGCGCCGCCGTGGCGGTCGTGGTCGCCGCGGCGCTCCTGACGGTCGCCGGGGCCTTCCTCACCCGGGCGGACGAAGGCCGCGGCGCGCCCGCCCTGATCGGCCTCCATGCGTGGTCGTCGAACAGCACGCCGAGCATCGACGACTGGCCCTCGCAGGGCCCCCTCCTCCGCGACGCGAAGCTGCTGCGGCGGGCGGCGGACGCCTGGCGCGGCGACCGCCGCGACCCGCCGCTCGGCCGCGTCGTCGTCCTGTACGCCGGGACGGTGGACGGCGCGTCGCTGGTGGTGCTGCGCGACTCCCCCGGACCGCGGGACACGACCAGCGTGGCGCAGTACTTCGAGCGGCGGCTGTCGCGGGGCGTGGAGTCGGTCCGCAAGCTCGGGACCGACGCGGGGCAGCTCATCATGGTCGGCATGACGTGGCGCTACCTCGTCCCGCCGTGGCTGCTGGACGTGCGGGCGGCGGTGCCGTCCGGGCGGTCCCCGGAATGGCGGCCGGTGGACGTCCGGGACGGGCTGAGCGCTCCACTGCCGTGGAACTGGTTCACGCCGAGGTGCCAGAACTACGTGGTGTTCCAGATGAGGTCCGGGGTGGGGACGGTCACCCAGCTCGCCTCGAACGATCCGCGGTCGGCGGCGCCGCGCGTGTGGTTCCGGGAACCGGCGGAGCAGGAGCGGCCGTCCGGGTGGGCGGCGCTGAACGCCGTCGCCTGCGCGGGGGCGACGTCCCTGAGCGAGTCGGGCGACCTGCGGCTGGGGCGGCTCTGGAGCGGGCGCCTGCCCGACGGCGGCGGCCGCGCGACCCTGCTCACGGTGGACGCGTCCTCCCCGCCGGGCGGCGCGGGCCGCTCGATGCTGATCTCCGAGGACGGGCAGGCGCTGTCGGAGCGGGGAGGGACGAACGGCGACTTCGCTTCGCCCGGCGAGACGACGACCGCCGCGGTGTGGTGGCGGTCGCCCCGGCGCTGGCGGCTCGTGGCCGCGGCGGGGCCGGGCGTCGCGCGGCTGAGGTCGGTCGGCGAGCTGGGCTCCCACGAGGACGCGCCGGACCGGCAGGGCGACGCCCCTCTGCTCATGGTGCCGGGGCCGCGCACCGGTGACGCGGCCGACCTGCCGGTCGTCCAGGTCGTGGCGTACGAGCGGGACGGGGACCGCACGGTCGTCACCCCCCGCTGACGGGGCCCGGGGCGCGGCCGGTCACTTCAGGTTGGCGGTGAGGGTCCCCTCGGCGCCGAACAGCTCCTCGCGCCAGCGTTCCAGCAGGTCGGTGCTGTCGAAGTCGTCCGGGTGGAAGCCGGGCTCGTTGTAGGCGCGCAGGCGCCGGATCACCTCGCGTTTGAGGAACGGCGAGTGCCGGAGCGCGGCGAGGCTGCGGCGCAGCCGTCCGGGACGGTAGGCGGCGGGGTCGCCCAGCACCGAGACGGCCGTGCCGGTGACCATGAGGAACAGGAACCCGGCGCTGATGACCCGCATGGTCCGGACGCGGGTGCGCTCGGTGCCGCCGACGTGCCGGAAGACGTCGAACGCGACGGCCTTGTGCTCGGACTCCTCCAGCGCGTGCCACAGCAGGATCGACCGGACGCTGGTGTCGCCGAGCAGGTCCCGCGCGCGGGGATCGGTGAGCAGGCACTCGGCCACGGTCGCGGTGTAGTGCTCCAGCCCGGCGGTGAAGCCGAGGCGGACGATCGGCGGCAGGAAGCGGTCGGCGAGGCGCAGGTCGCGCTCGACGACGGCGGAGATCCGATGGGTCGGGTAGCCCATCGCGCGGAGCGTCCGGTTGAGGTGGTCGTGCTCGCGCCCGTGGACGACCTCCTGCCCGATGAAGCCGCGCACCCGGGCGGCGAGGTCCGGGTCGGTGACGCGGTCGCGGTAGTGCCGCACCGAGCGGACGAAGAAGTCCTCGCCCGGCGGGAACGTCGCGGACAGCAGGGCCACGAGGTGGCTCATGACCAGGTCGCCGTCCACGTAGTGGCGGCGCAGGGATCCCCTCGGGTGGTCGAAGGCGACCCGGCGGGTCTGGATGGCGTGCTGGGTCATGCGGACCTCATCTCGGACGCGGGGGCGTGTGGGGGGCCGAGTAGACGTAGTCGTCCAGCGGGAACGTGCGGGCGGCGTGCGCGGCCTGCGCCGCACTCGTCGGCCGCAGATAGGGCGTGTCACCGTGATGGTCGAAGTAGTAGCTGTTGGCGGTGGCGCAGCCGTTGGTCGCCCAGAGGGAGCCGGCGAGCCGCTCGCGCATGCGGTTCGTCCAGCGCTCGGTCGGCTCGGGACGCACCTCCACCGAGGTCGCGCCCCGGCGGCGCGCCTCCTGGATGACGCGGACGACGTGGGCCGAGGTCGTCTCGACGAGCTGGTGCCAGGTGCCGCCGACCCAGCCGTACGGGCCGAACATCATGAAGTGGTTGGGCAGCCCGGGGATGCTGATGCCCTCGTACGAGGCGAGCCGGTTCTCGGCGTAGAACGTCGCGAGGTCGAAGCCGTCGCGGCCGCGCACCGGGGTCCGGCGGTAGACCTCCGGGTCGCTGGCCAGGCGGAAACCCGTCGCGAGGACGATGGCGTCCACGTCGCGTTCGCGGCCGTCCGCGGTGCGCACGCCCGTGGGGGTGACCCGGTCGATGGGGTCGGTGACCAGGGCGACGTTCGGCCGGTTGAAGGTCCTGAGGTAGGTGTTGGAGACGGACGGGCGCTTGCAGCCGAGACCGTAGCCGGGCGTCAGCCTCCGCCGGGTGCCGGGATCCCTGACCTGCGTCCGGTACCAGAGGGATCGGGCCAGCCGCGCGCCGCCGTGGGCGAGGTAGGGCGCCCTGCCGTGCCCGACGACCAGGTCGACCAGGACCATCTCGACACCGCGCGTGGCCGTGCGGCGGACCGCGTCCTGGACGCGCGGGGCTCGCCGGAACAGCCACCGCACCGGGCGCGGGACGGGCGCGTCCAGCTTCGGCCCCACCCAGATCGGGGTGCGCTGATAGACGTCGAGGCGCGCGGTCAGCGGCGCGATCTCGGGGATGATCTGGACGGCGCTGGCGCCCGTCCCGACGACCGCGACCCGCTTGCCGGTCAGGTCGCAGCCGTGGTCCCACCCGGACGAGCGCAGCACCGCGCCCCGGAAGTCGTCGAGGCCCGCGAGGCCGGCGGGTCTGGGATCGACGAACGCGCCGATCGCGCTGACCACGAAGCGGGCCGTCACCTCCCCGGCGGGCGTCCGCAGGCGCCAGAGCCCGGCGTCCTCGTCCCAGACTCGCGCGGTGACCTCGGTGCGCAGGCGGACGTGGCGGCGCACGCCGTACCGGTCGGCGAGCCGGTCGATGTACTCCTTGACCTCGGAGCCCGGCGCGAACACCCGGCTCCAGCGCGGGTTGAGGGCGTAGCTGAACTGGTACGCCTGCGCGGGCACGTCCACGCCGATCCCGGGGTAGACGTTGTCGCGCCACGTCCCGCCGATGTCCCCGGCGCGCTCCAGGACCACGAAGTCGTCGATCCCGGCGCGCAGGAGCGCGATCCCCATGCCGATCCCGCTCAGTCCGGCCCCGATGATCGCGACCTCGGCGTCCGGCATGGGCACCTCCTGCTATTGGAGTACCTGTCGAATATACATCCGGAGGTCCACCGCGCCAGGTGTCGTCAGGTACACCCTCCGTCCGGGTTCTCGGCCCCGTGCCGCCGGGTCCGGCGACCGGCAGTGTTGATCACGTTCGGCAGACGACCCTCCAGGAGGAACCCATGTCGCGGATCTCCCTCACCGCCTCGCTCGCCTCGGCCACCGCCCTGATCGCCGGGGCGGCCCTCGCCGCCGCCCCGGCGGCGAGCGCGGCCCCGTCCGAGGGCCCGCACGGGCTGGACCGGAAGGTGCGGGCGGCCGCCGGCCGGCTCGTCGCCGACGGCGCGCCCGGCGTGATCGTGATGACGCGCCGCGGCGGGCGCGTCTCGCACGTCACCGCGGGCGTGTCCGACAAGGCCACCGGCGCCCCGATGGACCACCGGCTGCTGTTCCGGATCGCGAGCGTGACCAAGTCGTTCACCTCGACGGTCGTGCTCCAGCTCGCCGCCGAGCGCCGGCTCTCGCTGGACGACACCGTGGAGACGTGGCTCCCGGGCGTCGTCGCGGGCAACGGCAACGACGGATCGAAGATCACCATCCGGCAGCTGCTCGCGCAGACCAGCGGCCTCAACGACTACACGCCCGATCCGCGGGTGATGACCGACCCCGCGCGGGCCTGGACGCCGGCGGAGCTCATCGCGATCGCGATGGAGAAGCCGCCGCAGTACGCGCCCGGGACGAGCTGGAACTACTCCAACACCAACTACATCCTGGCCGGAATGGTCATCGAGAAGGCGACCGGGCGGTCGGTGGGCGCCGAGTTCCGGAAGCGCGTCTTCGAGCCGCTGCGGCTGCGGAACACGTCCTACCCGACGACCGACTCCTCGTTCCCCGGCCGCTACGTGCACGGGTACTACTACGACTACGGGGACGTGAGCACGCTCATCAGCCCGTCCAGCGCGAGGACGTCCGGGGGCATCGTCAGCACGGTCGACGACGTGGCCCGCTTCCACCGCGCCCTGTTCACCGGCAGGCTGCTGCCGCCGAAGCAGATGCGCGAGATGCGGACCGTCCGGCCGGTCGACGACGACGGGGTCGTGGAGGACTACGGCCTCGGCGTCGCCCGCGTCAAGTTCTCCTGCGGGTACGCGTGGGGCCACGACGGCGGCTTCCCCGGATACCGGACCTGGACCTACACCAGCGCCGACGGACGCAGCCAGGCCGTCATCACCTACAACGAGTCCAAGCTGGAGTACGACAAGACCTTCCGGGCCGACCTCGCCAAGGCCGCCGACACCGCCTTCTGCGCCTGATCCCGGTGCTGGTGCGCGGGCTCGCTTATAAGCGGATGAGCAGCGGCCGCGGGCTTTTGTTCCTCCGCCCTACAGAAGAAGGGTGCGCGCGGTGCGTACGGTCGGGACGTCCCGCCGCGCAGCCGGGCACGCGGGCCAGACGGAGGTGTGCCGATGAACCGAGCCCTCGCATCGGGTGTTCCCGCCGAGCTCGCCGCGCCTCTCCCGCCGCGGCTCGCCGAGCTGATCCGGCCGGAGCTGCCGAGCCTCGCCGAGGAGATCGTCGCCGAGATCCGCCGCGCCATCCCCGAGTACGCCCGGCCGCTCGACGGCCCCTACGGCCACGTGCTGCGGCTCGGGGTCGAGCGCAGCCTGGCCGCGTTCGCCGAGCGGATCGCGTCGCCCGCCGGGGCGGCGGCCGGCGACGATCCGGCCGGGACGGCGCGGATGCTCGGCCAGTACGAGGCGCACGAGGGGCGCAGCATGGACAGCCTCCAGGCCGCGTACCGGATCGGCGGGCAGGTCGCCTGGCGCCGCGTCATGAAGGTCGCGCCGCGCCACGACATCTCGTCGGCCGTGCTGTCGCGGCTGGCCGACGCGCTGCTGGCCTACATGGACGAGCTGGCCGCGCAGTCGCTCGACGGACACCGGAACGCCAGGGCGCGTCCCATCCGCGCGCTGGACGAGCGGCGCCGGCGGCTGCTGCGCCTCCTCCTCGCCGTCCCCGGCCCGGACGGCGCCGAGCCCGCCACGGCCGCCGACCTCAAGGAGGCGGCCGACGGGGCGGGGTGGCCGCTTCCGGACCAGGTCACGCTGGTCGCCGTCGAGCCGGACGCCCCCTGCGTCTGGACGGCGCTGGACGAGGACGTCCTCGCCGAGCTGGAGTGCCCGGAGCCGCACCTGCTCCTGCCCGGCCCGTTCACCCCCGAGCGCCGCGCGATGCTGGACGAGGCGCTCCCGGGCCGCCGCATCGCGGTCGGCGTCGCGATGCCGGCCCGCCAGGCCGCGGACTCCCTGCGCTGGGCGCGGCAGGCGCTCGGCCTCGCACTCGACGGCGTCCTCGACGGGCCGGTGACGCTGTGCGAGGAGAACCTCGTCGCGCTGTGGCTGGTGTCGGATCCCGCGCTGGTCGAGCAGCTCACCCGGCGCCGCCTCGGCATCCTGGACGGCATGCCCCCGGGCCGGCGGGACCGGCTGACCGAGACGCTGCGGACCTGGCTCGTCACCCGCGGCACCGCCGCCGAGATCGCCGAGCGGCTGCACATCCACCCCCAGACCGTCCGGTACCGGATGCGCAAGATCGAGCAGTCCCTCGGGGACGCGCTGGCCGACCCGGAGGCCCGGTTCGGCATCGAGGTCGCGCTCCGCGCCGCCCACCTGCGGTCGCGTCGCGCCGCCCCCGCCCCCGTCCCCGTCCCCGCCCCCGTCCCCGCACCGCACCGGCCGGCGGCGGGGCGCCGCACGCCCGCCCGCCCGCGCGGTCTCCGGCATTTGCGATGATCTGGGGGTGACCGTTACGAAGCGGACCCGTCTCCGCCTGATCGGCGCGGCGGGCCCCGCCGTCGGCACGCTCGTCCTCAGCACGCTCGCCCTCGGCGCGTGCGGCACCGCCGCCGTGCCCGGCGCCGGGCACGGCGCGGGACCCGCCGCGACGCCGGCGCCTCCCACCCCTCTCGTGGTGGCGACGCGCTCGTCGCCGCCCCCGCCTCCCTGCACGCCGGAGGGCATCGCCGTCTCGATGAACGAGCCGGACGCCGCCATGGGCCTGCGCGCGGCGCGGGTCGAGCTGCGCAACTGCGGGCAGCGCCCGTACCGGCTGAACGGCTACCCGGCGCTGCGCGTCCTCGACGACAGGCGGCAGCCGTTCAACGTCACGGCCGTGCGCGGCACGAGGCAGGTCGAGGACGCCGGGCCGGAGCCGCTGACGATCCGTCCGGGCCGCACGGCCGAGTTCGTGATCGTCTGGCGGAACACGGTCACCGAGGCGGACACGGTGGCGGTGGCCGGCACGTACCTCGAGGTCCGCCCGGCGCCCGGGCGGCCCGTCGTGATCGTCCCGGCCGACGGGCCGATCGACCTCGGCAACACGGGCCGCCTGGAGGGGACCGCCTGGCGGCTGCCGACCCGGTGACTCAGCGGGGCGGCGCCTGGATCCTGCCGATGCCGAGGGTGTTCTGCGCGGGCATCAGCCCGGTCTCCAGCACCTTCACCAGGATCGGCATCGTGAGCTGCGCCAGCCGGTCGGCCTTGGCGGCGCCGAGCGTCCGCCACGGCCCGTAGGCGAGGTCGTCGGTCGTCCGCTCGACGTCGTCGCGCAGCTCGCGCCCCCGGCCGGTCGCGGCGCCGTCCGCGTCGACGAGCCCGCGGGACGCGAGGCGGTCGCGGGCGGCGGCCCACTCCTCGCCGGTCCAGCCGCGGCTCGCGAACGTCTCCGGGGACGCGGCCCCGACGGCGGCGAACGACACCAGCGCCTCGACCGGGTCGAGCCCGCGGGTGAGGAGCGCGGCGACGTGGCCGTCCCCGCGCTGCTCGCGAAGGATTCCGATGGCGTGCCACAGGACGAGGTGCGGCTCGTCCGGCCAGGGCAGGCCGGCGTTGGCGGCGGCGATCGGGCGTCCGGCGGTGCTCGCGGCCTCGGCGGCGGCGCGGGCCAGTTCGGCGGCCTCGGCCAGGTCCGGGCTCCCGACGCCGTCGCCGAGAAGCGTCCGGTACATGCGGTCGACGGCGCGCAGGCGGGCCTCCAGGACGCGGTCGGGCGGCGCGACCGTCCAGGCGGCGGGGACGTGCTCGGCCACCATGCGCGGGCTGAAGCTGTAGAAGGCGGCCGACACGGCCTCGCTCCCCGCGGCGCCGAGCGGCGCGGCGCGCCACGCGAAGTAGCTCGGCCAGCGCGTCTCCACGTCGTAGCCGAGCCCCCGCGCCTCGGCGAAGACCTCCGGGGAGTACCAGAACAGGGCGTGGAGGGGTTCGAGCTGGTGCCACATCTGCCGTGCGAGGCCGGGGTCCTCCGCCATCACGCGGTCCTCTCTCTCGGGATCACCTCCACTCTATCTTGACATTGCCTAGATGTCGCTCCCGGCCCTGCCCGGCCGGCCATCCACCGGGAGGCGCGCTGACCTGGGACGGCGGCACGGGCGGCGCACCGCCCGGACGGGACGGCGGCGCCGCGCGCCGCGTGCGCGGCGCGAGCGGCAGGACGGCGGGCCGTTCGCGCGGCTCGGGGGACGTCCGGGCGGGGGTCGCGAGCGGGGCCCGGCGCTCGTGGCGGGGGAAGGCCAGCAGCGCCAGCACGGCCAGCCCGACGCCCGCGGCCCGGAGCCAGAACGGCCCGGCCTCGCGCGGCCACGGCTCCGCGTACAGCAGCGTGGCCGAGAGCAGCAGGTGCGTCTTCGCGGTGACCGTGACGACGGTGACGATGACGGTGAGGCGGCAGCGCTGGAGGCCGATCGACAGCAGCCCGACGCCGAACGCGCCCGCGAGCAGGAACAGGTACGGATGCGGCGAGGAGGGCACGTCCGCGCCCCGGCCCGCGGCGAACATCATCGCCATGCCCTGCCCGAAGACCTCGGTCGCGCCGAGCAGGACGCCCGCGCCGATCCCCGACGCGATGCCCGTCAGCGGGCGCGCGTGCCGGCCGCCGACCGGGCGGTCGCGCACGCAGAACATCCACAGCGGGACGGCCAGCGAGGGCACGCACACGAGCGCGGCCTTCCACAGCGGCAGCGCGGCCGCCGCGGCGCCGACGCGGTGCGGCGCCGCGGCGGCGTGGTCCAGCACCGACAGCGCCGCGGTGACCATCGCGGCGACCGTGATGAGGACGGCGAGCCATTCGCGCGAGGTCGGCCGCTCGCCGAAGCCGCTCATCCCGACGGCCAGCAGGAGGACGAGACCGAGCCCGTAGGCGGGGAGCGTCGCCGCGACGGGCAGGGCGGCCAGCGCCGTGGCGGAGAGTCCGAAGCCCGCCGTCAGCACCGCGAGACCGGCGAGCCAGCGCGGGCTTCGCACGAGAAGACCGGCGGCGTGCAGCGGATGGCGGCCCGAGAGCGGGCTCATCCGCCCCGCGGCCGTCTTGAAAAGGACATAGGCGACGATGTAGACGGCCTGCGCAGCGCAGGCGAGGACGACCGCGTGCATGGCGTTCCTCCCAGGGGTGGAACCCCAGCGTGACATGAGGAAGGTGTGCGGTGATTCTGGCTGGAAGACGGAGAAGTTCCCGGTTTTGTGCGCCCGGGTGAGTAGTGCCCCACGCGACGGAGATGTTTTTCATGATGTGCGCTTGGAGCGGCGAGTCCTGCCGTAAGCTCCGCCACCTAAGGCCGACCTGCCCCGGAAAGGCCAAGATCAAAGCGTCCGTAGCGTCGCCCGGTCACTCAGCGCAGATGAATGATTGCGGAACGCTTCCCGAACCGAGTGTGGTGATGCAGTGACCGAGGGGATGGAACGGCTCGGCGAACCGATCGGCTTCACCGGGGAGGGCGACGGCGGCCGCCGCGCCCGCCGCGCCGTCCGCGAGCGCGCCGCGAAGGTCCTCGCCGACGGGACGCTCCTCGACGACGTCGAGCTGATGACCGCCGAGGGCGTCGCCAACGCCATCCTGCACGGCTCCGGCCTCATCAGCGTCACGATCGCCACCGACGGCCGCCGGCTCCGCGTCGAGGTGTCCGACGACGGCCCCGCCCAGGCCGACCCCAGCGGCCCGCCCCGCCTCGACCACGGCCGCGGCCTCACCGTCATCGACGCCCTGGCCGACGAATGGGGCCTGGACCAGACCCCGCGCCGCACCCGCCTCTGGTTCGTGATCGACAGCCGCCACCCGGCCGTCTCCGTCTGACGCGGGCCCTGCCGACGCGCGCCCCCACCCGGCCACGCCCCGGCCTGGCGTGCCGCTCAGCGCGATCCCTCACACAGCTCGGGTGACCGGTCGGGGTCAGGTGGGGAGGGCTCGCCGGAGGACCTTGCCGGTGGGGTTGCGGGGAAGGGCGTCCAGGAAGTGGACGTCGCGCGGGACCGCGTAGCGGGCCAGGTGGTCGCGGACGTGGGCGCGGACGGCGTCGGCGTCCAGGGCCTCGCCCTCGCGCAGGACGACGAATGCGGCGGCGCGCTGGCCGAACTCCTCGTCCGGGACGCCGACCACGGCGACCTCCCGCACCTGCGGGAGCTTCTCCAGCACCTCCTCGATCGCGCCGGGGAAGACGTTCTCCCCGCCCGAGACGATCATGTCGTCGTCGCGGCCGTGCACGAAGAGCCGGCCGTGCTCGTCGAGGTGGCCGACGTCGCCGAGGCTCATCAGGCCGTCGCGCATCTCCCGGGTGCCGCCGCCGGTGTAGCCGGCGAACAGCAGCTCGTTCGCGGCGAAGATGCGGCCCGTGGCGCCGGGCGGGACGGGGGCGCCCTCGTCGTCCAGGACCGCGACCCGCGTGCCCGGCGGCGGCGTGCCCGCGGTGTCGGGACGGGCGCGCAGGTCGGCGGGGGTGGCGATCGTCACCCAGGACGCCTCCGTCGACCCGTACAGGTTGTAGAGGACGTCGCCGAACTCGTCCATGAAGGCGGTGGCGAGCGTCGCGGGCAGCGCCGAGCCGCTGACGGCCGCGATCCGCAGCGAGGACGTGTCGTGACCGCGGCGCGCGGCCTCCGGCACGTCCAGGACGCGTTGCAGCATGACCGGGACGGCGACCAGCGCGGTCGCGCGGGTCCGGTCGATCGTGCGGAGGGTCCGCTCGGGGTCGAACCTGGCCCGCAGGACGATCGTGGCGCGCAGCGAGACCGCGATCTGGAGCATCGCGTATCCCCAGGTGTGGAACAGCGGCGCCTCGATGAACATCCGCTCGTGGACCCGGTAGGGGATGCGGGACAGGATCGACGCCAGCGGCGACAGCCCCGGGCGCGAGTGCCGGTCGGCGCCCTTGGGGCGGCCGGTCGTGCCGGAGCTCAGCACGATCGTCCGGCCGGCCCTGGCCGGGGGGCCGATCGGCGCGGCGGGCGTCGTGACGATGAGGTTCTCCAGCTCCGAGCCCGTCCCGCCCGCGGTGACCACCCGCACGGTCCTGGGCACGGCCGCGATGAAGCCGGTGAACTCCGCGTCGGCGATCACCACCTCGACCTCCTGCTGCCGCAGGACGGCCACGAGCTGCTCGGTGCTCATCCCGGTGTTCAGCAGGACGAGGTCGGAGCCGCGCTTGCTGCACGCGACGAGCGTCTCGACCATGCCGCGGTGGTTGCGGCACAGGACGGCCACGCGGGGCGGGGAGCCGGAGCCGGAGCCGGACGCGGACAGGGCGGCGGCGAGCCGGTCGGTGCGGGCGTCGACCTCGCCGTACGTCAGCTCGCCGGCGTCGTCGACGATCGCGACGGCGCCGGGGTCGCGGGCGGCGGCGGAGGCGAGCGTCCCGCCGAGCAGGGTGCCCCAGCGGCGCAGGGCGCCGAGCTGGCGGGCGACGCGCAGCGGCGGTCCGGGACGCCACAGGCCGCTGCGGGCGAACATCCCGCCCGCCCGGCCGACCGACGCCGCGCGGCCGGCCAGCGCCGCGCGGCGCCCGTCCTCCGATCGTCCGCTCATCTGCCGCCTCCGGGTACGGGGTTGGGGGTACCGACCGTACGGACGGAGGCTCTCGTCCTCTTCTGACTCGGCCCAGCTCTTCGGCCGGGCTTTTGTCAGGAGCCTGACAACGCGCGGCCCTCCGCGGCGGGGACGGGGACGTCCCCCTTCGCGGGTTCCGGCGAGTCCCCGAGGTCGAGGCTGTCGCGCAGCGTCACCGGCTTGAGGAACGCCGCCGCGACGATGCCGACGATCGCGATCGCCGCGGAGATCAGGAAGATGTGGCCGGTGGCGTCGCCGTAGGCGGCCCGGACGACCTGCTGGACGGACGGGTGCAGCGCGCTGATGTCGAGGGTGCCCGCGTCGCCGCCGCCCGAGCCCGGGTTCACGCCGAGCCTGCGCAGCCCGTCGGCGATCCGGTCCGCGACCTGGTTCGCCAGGACGGCGCCGAGCACCGAGACGCCGACCGTCCCGCCGAGGGAGCGGAAGAACGTGACGGTCCCGCTCGCGGCGCCGATCTCGTGGAGGCGCACCGAGTTCTGCACGACGAGGACGAGGTTCTGCATCGTCATGCCGACCCCCGCGCCGACCAGGAACATCGCGGCGCCGATGAAGACGAGCGAGGTCTGGTGGTCGATGGTGGCGAGCAGGCCGAACCCGGCGGTCAGCACGACCGTCCCGAAGACGATGTAGGGCTTGACCTTGCCGGTCCTGGAGGCGAAGCGCCCGGCCACGGTGGACGCGCCGAACACGCCGAGCATCATCGGGAACGTGAGCAGGCCCGCCTTGGTCGGGCTGTAGCCGCGCCCGATCTGGAAGTACTGGCCGAGGAAGACGGCGCCGCCGAACATCGCCATGCCGACGGCCAGGCTGGCCGTGATCGCGAGCGCGGTGTTGCGGCGCGCCACGATGTCCAGCGGGACGATCGGCTCCGCGGCGCGGGCCTCGACCCACACGGCCGCGGCGAGCAGAACCACGCCGGAGCCGGCCATCGCGGCCGTCTGCCACGACAGCCAGGCGAAGTTCTCGCCGACGAAGGTGATCCAGATCAGCAGCACGCTGACCCCGGCGGCGATGAGCGTGGCGCCCAGGTAGTCGATCTTGACGCCGGGCCGGCGGACGTGCGGGAGCCGCAGGGTCTTCTGGAGCAGCCCGAAGGCCACGACCGCGAACGGCACGCCGATGAAGAAGCACCAGCGCCAGCCGAGCGCGGAGTCGACGATGAGGCCGCCGAGCAGCGGCCCGCCGACCGTGGCGACGGCCATCACGCCGCCGAGGTAGCCGTAGTAGCGGCCCCGGTCCCGCGGGCTGATCATCGCCGCCATGATGATCTGGACGAGGATCTGCAGCGCGCCGACGCCGAGGCCCTGCACCGCGCGGAAAGCGATGAGCTGCGCGGTGCTCTGCGCGAACCCGGACGCCACGGACGCCAGGACGAAGATGCCGACGCCCGCCTGGAGCAGCGTCTTCTTGTCGTAGAGGTCGGCCAGCTTGCCCCAGATCGGGGTGCTGGCGGTCGACACGAGCAGGGTCGCGGTGACGACCCAGGTGTACTGCGACTGGCTGCCCTTGAGGGCGCCGATGATCTGCGGCAGCGCGGTGGACACGACGGTGCTGCTCAGCATCGCCACGAACAGCACCAGCAGCAGGCCGCTGAGCGCTTCGAGGATCTGGCGGTGCGACATCGGCGCCGATCTCGCGGGGACCTGCTCGGCCAAGGAACGCCTCCGGGTGAAGTGGGCCTGTCCGGGATGGGAACGAGGGGATCAACCCCCGGCCCGGACACTTTATTCCCACTGCGCAAAATTTCGCGCTGGGCAGGTTTTTCCCCGCTAGGCTGGGGCCCACCATGGAGACCACCGGCGGGCTGCGCGAACGCAAGAAGGAGGCGACGCGCCGCGCCCTTCACGAGGCCGCGATGCGGCTCGCCGTCGAGCACGGCCTGGACGAGGTCACCGTCGAGGCCATCGCCGACGCGGCGGGCGTCTCCCGCCGCACCTTCTCCAACTACTTCGCCGGCAAGGAGGACGCCCTCCTCTACGGCGACGAGCAGCGGATGAACGCCGTGCTGGCGACCTTCGCTGCCCGCCCGGCCGGCGAGTCGTCATGGACGGCGCTGCGCGCCTCGCTGGACGCCCTGCACGCCGAGGCCGGCGACCTGGACCCCCAGTGGGCGGCGCAGACGCGCCTCGCCCGCAAGCATCCGTCCGTCCTCGGGCGGCAGCTCGCCAGCTACGCCGAGTTCGAGCGCGCCCTCGCCGACCTGATCGCCTCCCGGGACGGCCTCCCCCGCCTGCGCGCCCGCGTCATGGCCGGCGCCTTCATGACCGCGCTGCGCGTCGCGTCCGTGACCTGGATCGAGGAGCAGCCCGTCCGCCCCCTCTCCGAGGTCGCCGCCGAGACCCTCACCGAGATGGCCCGCGAGTTCCGCTGACCGTCCGGGCCCTCAGGGGCGGGGGATGTTGCGCAGGTTGCTGCGGGCCAGGTCGAGCATCCTGCCGACGCCGCCGGTGAGGACGGTCTTGCCGGCCGACAGCGCGAAGCCCTTCACCTGCTGCGGCGTGATGCGCGGCGGGATGGACAGGGCGTTCGGGTCGGTCACGACGTCCACCAGGTAGGGGCCGGGCGCGGCCAGCGCGCGCTCCATCACGGTGCGCACGTCGGACGGGCGCTCCACCCGCGCCGACTCGATCCCGGCCGCCTCGGCGATCGCCGCGTAGTCGACGGGCTCGTGGTCGGTCTCGTAGGACGGCAGGCCGTCCACCATCATCTCCAGCTTCACCATGCCGAGCGACGCGTTGTCGAACAGGATGATCTTCACGGGGACGCGGTGCAGCCGCACGGTGAGCAGCTCGCCGAGCAGCATGCCGAGACCGCCGTCGCCGGAGATCGAGATCACCTGGCGCCCGGGCGCGCCGAACTGGGCGCCGACGGCGTGCGGGAGCGCGTTGGCCATGGAGCCGTGGACGAACGAGCCCATCACGCGGCGGCGCCCGTTCGGGGTGATGTAGCGGGCGGCCCAGACGTTGCACATCCCGGTGTCCACGGTGAAGATCGCGTCGTCGTCGGCGAGGTCGTCCAGGACGCCGGCGACGTACTCGGGGTGGATCGGGATGTGCCGGTCGATGTCGCGGGTGTAGGCGGAGACCACGTTCTCCAGCGCCCGCGCGTGGCGGTGCAGCATCTCGTCGAGGTAGGAGCGGTCGTGCTTCTGCTCCACCTTGTCCAGGACGAGCCGGATCGTCTCCCCGACGTCCCCGTGGACCGCGAGATCGAGCGGTGTCCGGCGGCCCGGCTTGGACGGGTCGTCGTCCACCTGGATGGTGTTCTTGCCCGGCAGGAACGGGTCGTAGGGGAAGTCGGTGCCGAGCAGGAGGACGAGGTCGGCGTCCTGCATCGCCTCGTAGCAGGCGCCGTAGCCGAGCAGGCCGCTCATGCCCACGTCGAACGGGTTGTCGTACTGGATCCACTCCTTGCCGCGCAGCGCGTGGCCGACCGGCGAGAGCAGCCGGTGCGCCAGCTCGATCACCTCGGAGTGGGCGTCCCGGACGCCGGCGCCGCAGAACAGCATCACCTTCCGCGCCCGGTTGAGCGCGCCGGCGAGCTGCTCGACCTGGTCGGCCGGCGGACGGACGATGCCCTTGCGGACGAGGAAGTCGTGCTCGCCGGTCGGTTCGGCGGTGTCACGGCCCGCGACGTCCCCGGGCAGCGTCAGCACGGAGACGCCGCCGAGCCCGATCGCGTGCTGGATGGCGGTCCGCAGGATGCGCGGCATCTGCTCCGGGGTGACGATCGGCTCGCAGAAGTGGCTGCAGTCGACGAACAGCCGCTCGGGGTGGGTCTCCTGGAAGTAGCCGCTGCCGATCTGCACGCTCGGGATCTGCGACGCCAGCGCCAGCACCGGCGCCCCCGACCGATGCGCGTCGTAAAGCCCCTGGATGAGATGGGTGTTGCCCGGGCCGCAGCTCCCCGCGCACACGGCGAGCCGTCCCGTGGTCTGCGCCTCGGCCGCCGCCGCGAACGCGCCCGCCTCCTCGTTGCGGACGTGCACCCAGTCGATCCCGCGCGTCCGGCGCACGGCGTCGACGACCGGGTTGAGGCTGTCGCCCACCACCCCGTAGATCCGCCGGACCCCGGCCTGCCGCAGCACCTCGATGAACTGGTCGGCGACGGTCGCCATTCGCCCTCTCCCCCGCTGAGTCCCCCGCTACGTCTCCCCCGCCATGCAATGCCCCCTGGCTCACGGCTGACACCGGGCTACGGCTGACACCCCCGGCCCCACCGGGGTTAAATGGTCAAACCATGAACTAGATGGGCGGGACTGCGAGCGGATGACGGACGACCACGCGGACATGAGCACCGACGACCGGGCGGAGCTGGACTTCTGGTCGTTCGTCGATCTCGCGGGACGGCGGCTCTCGGAGGAGTACGGGTTCCGGCACCGGCTGGCGACGCGGCTGCTGCTGACGCTGAACCGGGCGTCGGCGATCGTCACCTACGACCTGGAGTCCACGGTGCACCGGCCGCGCGGCCACTCCTGGTCGGCGTTCCGGCTGCTGTTCGTGACCTGGCTCGCCGGGCCGCTGGAGCCCGGCCGGGCCGCCACGCTGGCCGGGATGAGCAGGGCCGCCGTCTCCAACCTGAGCAAGACGCTCGTCGCGGACGGGATGCTCGCGCGCACCCGGGGCGAGCGGGACGGCCGGTCGGTGATCCTCGCGCTGACCGAGCGGGGGCAGGAGGCCATGCTGGAGATCTTCGCCGGGCAGAACGAGCGCGAGCGGCAGTGGGCGGACGTGCTCACCGAGACCGAGCAGCGGATGCTCGTCATGCTGCTGGACAAGCTCATCGCGGGACGCGGCTCGTTCGACGCCCGCGAGCGCAGCTGACCGGGGCGCCGACGCCGCCGCCGATTAGGGCCTTCCCCTCTGAGGGAGAACAGCCGTAAGGTCGGCAGAAAGTAGTTAATGCGTTAATCATCGGAGGCGATGGAGCATGGCCCACTACCGCCGGGTCGGCCACGTGCCGCCGAAGCGCCACACCCAGCACCGCCACAGCGGCCAGGGGGGCGGCGAGGAGCGGCTCTACTTCGAGGAGCTGATGGGCGAGGAGGGCTTCTCCTCCGACTCGTCACTGCTGTACCACCGGGAGATCCCGTCCGCGATCGTCGACTCGCGGGTCTGGGACGTCCCCGACCAGACCACGACGCCCAACCATCCGCTGCGGCCCCGCCATCTGAAGCTGCACGAGCTGTTCCCCAAGGAGACGTGGTCCGAGACCGACGTCGTCACCGGCCGCCGGATCGTCCTCGGCAACGGCGACGTCCGGATCTCCTACGTCGTGTCCGCCGCGGACTCGCCGCTGTACCGCAACGCGACCGGCGACGAGATCGTCTACATCGAGTCCGGCACCGCGACGGTCGAGACGATCTTCGGGGCGGTGGAGGCGAAGCCGGGCGACTACGTCGTCATCCCGACCTCGACCACGCACCGGTGGCTGCCGACCGGCGACCAGCCGCTGCGCGCGTACGCGATCGAGGCCTCCGGCCACGTCGCGCCGCCGAAGCGCTACCTGTCGCGCTACGGCCAGTTCCTGGAGCACGCCCCGTACTGCGAGCGCGACCTGCACGGCCCCGGCGAGCCCCTCCAGGCCGACGGCGCCGACGTCGAGGTCCTCGTCAAGCACCGCACGTCGCGCGGCATCTCCGGCACCCGGCTGACCTACGCGCGCCACCCGTTCGACGTCGTCGGCTGGGACGGCTGCCTGTACCCGTTCACGTTCAGCGTGCACGACTTCGAGCCGATCACCGGCCGCGTCCACCAGCCGCCGCCCGTCCACCAGGTGTTCGAGGGCCCGGGCTTCGTCGTGTGCAACTTCGTGCCGCGCAAGGTGGACTACCACCCGCTGTCGATCCCGGTGCCCTACTACCACTCGAACGTGGACTCCGACGAGATCATGTTCTACTGCGGCGGCGACTACGAGGCCCGCAAGGGCTCCGGCATCGGGCAGGGCTCGGTCTCGGTGCACCCGGGCGGCCTCGCGCACGGCCCGCAGCCCGGCGCGTACGAGCGCAGCATCGGCGTCGAGTTCTTCGACGAGCTGGCGGTCATGGTCGACACCTTCCGGCCCCTCGAACTGGGCGAGGGCGGCCTGGCCTGCGAGGACGAGGCGTACGCCTGGACCTGGGCGGGGCGGCGATGACCACCCCGTTCGCGGTTCCCCCGTTCGCGGCGGCCCTGTGCGACGACGCCGCCGTCTTCCCGCCGGGGCTCGCGCCGCTCGCCGACGCCGTCCCGGCGCACCGCGACCACCGCGCCGCCGCCTACGCCGACCTCGTCGGCCCGCTGGTCCTGCCCGCCTCCGCGCTCGACGCCCTGCACCCGCTGCTCGACGGCGAGCCGCTCGACGTGTCGGTCACCGCGCCGAACGGCCCGTGCGAGGCCGCCAAGGCGGTGGGCGTCGCCGCCGGCCTGCCCGTCGACCTGCGCGGGCTGGAGGTCGCCGTCCCGACCGGCATGGGGCCGGAGGAGTTCTTCCGCGTGCTCGGCCGCCCCGGCGTCCCCGTGTACGTCGAGATCCCCCGCGACGAGCGGCGCCCCGCGTTCATCGAGGCGGTCGCCGCGCGCGGCGACCGCGCGAAGTTCCGCACCGGCGGGGTGAAGGCGCACCTGTACCCGGGCACGGACGAGCTCGCCGCCGCCGTCACGTCGGTCGTGGAGGCGGGCGTTCCGTTCAAGGCGACGGCGGGGCTGCACCATCCCGTCCGGAACACCGATCCCGAGACCGGGTTCCACCAGCACGGATTCCTGAACCTGCTGCTCGCGACCGACGCCGCCCTGCGCGGCCGCCCGCACGCGGAGCTCGCCGCCGTCCTGGCCGACCGCGACGCGCCGGCGGTCGCCGCCCGCGTGGCGGGGCTCGGCGAGGCGCGCACGGCCGCGGCCCGCGCCCGCTTCCTGTCCTTCGGGACGTGCAGCATCACCGACCCCCTGACCGAACTCGCGGACCTCGGACTGCTCGGGTCCGCCCTCCTGGAGACCTCCCGATGACCCGCATCGCGATTCCCGGAGACTCCCTCTTCGGGCTCGCCAACCTCCCCTACGGCGTGTTCTCGCCCCCGGGCGCCGCGCCCCGCGTGGGCGTCCGCGTGGCCGACTCCGTCGTGGACCTCGCCGCCGGCCTCGGCGACGACGTCTTCGCCGCGCCGACGCTGAACCCGTTCATGGCCCAGGGCCACGCGCGCTGGGTCGAGGTCCGCGAGCAGGTCCTCGACCTGGTCTCCGAGGACGTCCCGGACGAGGCCGTCCACCCCCTCGGCGCGGTGACCCCGCACATGCCGTTCGAGGTCGCCGACTACGTGGACTTCTACGCCTCCGAGCACCACGCGTCCAACCTCGGCCGGCTGTTCCGCCCGGACTCCGAGCCGCTCATGCCGAACTGGAAGCACCTGCCGGTCGGGTACCACGGCCGCGCCGGGACGGTCGTCCCGTCCGGGACGCCGATCGTGCGCCCGAGCGGGCAGCGCAAGGGCGAGGCGGCGCCCACGTTCGGGGAGAGCCGCCGCCTCGACATCGAGGCCGAGGTCGGCTTCGTGGTCGGCACCGGCTCGGCGCTGGGCGACCCGGTGGGCGCCGACGACTTCGACGAGCGGGTGTTCGGCGTCGTCCTCGTCAACGACTGGTCGGCCCGCGACATCCAGGCGTGGGAGTACGTCCCGCTCGGCCCGTTCCTGGGGAAGAGCTTCGCGACGTCGGTGTCCCACTGGGTCGTCCCGCTCCTCGCCCTGGAGGCCGCCCGCGTCGCCACGCCGCCGCAGGACCCCGAGCCGCTGCCCTACCTGCGCGAGAAGAACCCGTGGGGCCTGGACCTCGACCTCGCCGTCTCCTGGAACGGGCAGGTCGTCTCCCGTCCGCCCTACCGGGAGATGTACTGGTCGCCCGCCCAGATGCTCGCGCACATGACGGTGAACGGCGCCTCGTCCCGCACCGGCGACCTGTTCGCCTCAGGGACGGTCTCCGGCCCGGACAAGGACCAGCGCGGCGCCTTCATCGAGCTCACGTGGGGCGGCAAGGAGCCCGTGACGGTGAACGGCGAGCCGCGCACCTTCCTGGAGGACGGCGACGAGGTCTCGATCACCGCCTCCGCCCCCGGCCCCTCCGGCGCCCGCATCGGCTTCGGAGAGGTCACCGGCCGGATCCTTCCCGCCCGCTGAGTTTCCGGCGGGCGCCGCCCTCGGGGGGTGGCGCCCGCCGGACCCGCGGTCTCAGAGGGCGGCGAGGAAGGCGAGCATGGCGGCGTTGACCTGGTCGGGCGCCTCCATCTGGACGAAGTGGCCGGCGCCCTCGATGACGTGGACGCCGCGCAGGCCCGGTACCTGAGTCTCCATCTGCTTCAGTGCGTCGGACCCCATCATCTGGAGGACGGGGTCGCGCTCGCCCACGAGGAACAGCGTGGGAACGGTGACAGGCTCGTCCGGACGGCTCTGCTTCTCGTTCCACACGTGGTCGTAGGCCCGGTACCAGTTGAGGCCACCGGTGAAGCCCGTCCGGCGGAACTCGTCGGCGTAGAAGGCGAACTCGTCCTGCGACAGCCACGGCCATGGAAGGGGCGGGGCTTCGGGGAGCACATCGAGGTATCCGTTGCCTTCGCTCGGGTGCTGCCAGATGTCGAGGTACCGGTAACCGCCGCTGAGCGCCCAGAAGACGTTCGCCAGGAAGCGGTCTGGTTCGGCCCCCAACTCCTCGTCCGCAGGCCCCTCCTCCTGGAAGTAGTGCACGTGCACGAAGTGCTGTTCGGCCATGCGCGCGTACAGCTCGGTGGGAGGACGCTTCGAGACGGGCATGCGCGGCACGCTCAACTGCATCAGCGCCTTGACCCGTCCGGGGGCCCATTGGGGAAGGTCCCAGACGAGAGCGGCCCCGAAGTCGTGGCCCGCGAAGACGGCCTCGTCGATGCCCAGGGCGTCCAGGACACCGACCATGTCGGCGACGGTGTGCCGCCGGTCGTAGGCCCGCGGCGAAGGCGGGCGGCCGCTGCGCCCGTATCCGCGCATGTCGAGGGCGATGGCCCGGTATCCCGCCGCGGCCAGAGCCGGGAGCTGCCGCCGCCAGCTGAACCAGAGGCCCGGGAAACCATGGCACATCACCACCGGGAGACCGTCGCCCTGCTCGACCGCGTGAAGGGTGACGTCACCCGCGTCCAGCATGTGGTGGCGCTCGCGGAAGCTCATCCCGGGCCCTCCCTCCGCCAGGGACGATCCTGAAGCCTCGCGCGCGGCGCGGCGCTCCGCCCTCCCGGTCACCGGGACGGCGGTTGGACGGGCGGCCGTCCCGTCGGCGAGGGTCGGGCCACCATGTCACGACTCCCGAGGACGCAGCCCCCGAGTCCCGACCTCGCCGCGCGCGTCGCCCGGCTGGAGGCCATCGAGGAGATCAAGGCGCTCAAGCACCGCTACCTGCGGGCCTGCGACGCCAAGGACCCCGACGGGTTCCGCGCCTGCTTCATCGCCTCGGGCGCCTCGATCGACTACGGCCGGCTGGGCGCGTTCGACGACGCGGAGGGCATGGTCAGGGTCTTCGAGGCGATCGCGCTCCGGAAGGTCGACGGCCGGAGCGCCGTCCTCGACATGCACCACGCGACGCACCCGGACATCACCGTCCACGACGGGACGCGCGCGTCGGGACGCTGGACGCTCAAGTTCCGCCAGGTGAACCTGGAGGACGGCACCGAGTCGGTGAGCACCGGCGAGTACGACGACGAGTACGTGGTCGAGGACGGCCGCTGGAAGATGGCCAGGTGCCGCTTCCGCCGCCACTGGACGATCACCCGTCCGCTGGGCCCCGGCTGCCGCGTCGACCTCGACGGTCAGTTCGAGCCCGCGAAGGAGACGTAGCCACCGGTGTCGGTGATGAGGACCGTCCTGCCGTCCTTCTCTCCGGCCGGTGGCCGCGGTGCCGGGACCTCGGGGGCCGGCCGGTTGCGGCACGGAACGGCTCGCCCGCTGACCAGGTAGGTGCCGACCGAGGTCCCGGATCCGGTGCGCCGGCCGTCCTGGTCGTAGACACCGGAGGTGGTCAGCGTCCAGATCATGAACTGGCCGCGCTCGAAGTGGCCCGGGTTGATCGTCATCTTCCAGCCGCCGCCCGGCCGCGGGAGATCGCTCGGCACGGTGTAGAGCCCGTCCGGCATGTCGTACACGTTCGGCGGGAGGTCGACCTGCCTGGCATGGGGCTGCGGGCACACCTGGCCCTCAGGGATGGAGTACACGACCGCCGGCACGCCCAGCGAGCGCAGCTCCCGCGAGAGCGCGTCAGCGTCGCGCGAGTCCAGGGTCTTCTCGGTGACCTCGACGGTGACCAGGCCGGACGGATCCCGGGTCACCGCGTAGGCGGGCTGGGCGCCGCCTGTCCAGGCCGGAAGAACGCCGGCGACCGCGCACGCCGCGCACGCCGCCGCGAGTCCCCACGCCCGTCGCCCGCGCACCGCCCGCGGCCGGCGCTGCGGCCCGGGCGCCGACGCGCGAGCGTCCCGCTCCGTTCTGGCGGCGACCGCCGCGGTCAGCTCGGCCAGCCGCCGTTCCTGGTAGCCCGCGAGCGGAGTGTCGTCGCCGGAGATGCTGCTCATGAGGAGGCTCCCTTCGCCAAGGGGGACGGTGGAGTGGCGGTCGACCGAGCGGATGCCGCGTCGTCCGCGGAGAAGGCGGCCTTCAGCCGCCTACGGGCCCGGTGCAGTCGAACCCGGGCGGTACCGTCGCGGATGCCCAGCGCCGCGGCCGCCTCGGCCAGGCTCAGGCCGTCCAGATCGACGAGCTCGATGACGCTGCGCAGCCGCTCGGGCAGCACGGAGAGCTTCGCGTGCAGGCCGCGCGCCGCTCGCTGGGCGTCGATCTGCTCTTCCAGCCGGACGATGTCGTCACCGTCCAGATGGCGATGACCCCCGGCCCGCCGCGCCTTGTCGCGTTCACCGGCGTGGCGCCGCCACTCGGCGGCCACCACGTTCCGGGCGATGCCCAGCAACCACGGCCGCGGGCTTCCCCGGCCGGCCTGGTAGCGCCCGGCGGCGTCGATCGCCGCCAGGAACACCTCGGTGGTCAGATCGTCGACCGTGTGAGGATCGGAGATCCGGCGGGCCACGAAGCGGGTCACGTCCGCGACATGCCGCCGGTAGAAGACCTCCAGCGCCGCTGGATCACGGCCGATCGCGGTGACGTCCGCCGGATCCGTGTCCACGGCCGACTTCTCATCTCCCATCCAAGAGCCTCCCGCCATGTGCTGTTTGGTCTTCTTGGTGGGAGGGCCTCGTCGTGTTACACCCGCCGTCCCTGTGCGGATCGGGACCACGGCCCGGCTAGAGTCGCACCCGACGAACGACGCGAGCCCGCGGGCCGCCCCGACCTGGTGAGCAGCACGGACCTGGTGAACAGCGTGGACCTGGTGAACAGCGTGGAACCGATCTTCCGGACGGCCGAGGCGGACGACGTCCCGGCCCTCGTCGCGCTCGTCGAGAGCGCCTACCGCGGAGACTCCAGCCGCGACGGCTGGACCACCGAGGCCGACCTTCTGGACGGCCAGCGCACGGACCCGGAGGCCGTGGCCGCCGTGGTGCACGACCCGCGCGCGGTGATGCTGGTGGCCGAGACGGACGGCGCGCTCACGGCGTGCTGCCAGCTGGAGGACCGCGGCGGGCACGCCTACTTCGGCATGTTCGCCGTCAGCCCGTCCCAGCAGGGCGGCGGGCTCGGCCGCCGGGTCCTGGCCGAGGCCGAGCGGCGGGCGCGCGAGCAGTGGGGCGCGGCCGAGATGCGCATGACGGTGATCAGCCAGCGCGAGGACCTGATCGCCTGGTACGTCAGGCGCGGCTACACCCGGACCGGCGAGACGAGCCCGTTCCCCTACGGCGACGAGCGCTTCGGCCTGCCCAAGCGCGACGACCTGGAGTTCGAGCTGCTGGTGAAAAAGCTCAGCTGACGCCCGCGTACCGTTCGAGCCGGGCCGCCGCGTACGCCGGGCCCGGCGCGGCGCGCAGCCGTCCGGCCAGCGCGGTCGCGGCCTCCCGTTAGGACGGGTCCTCGATCACCGTGCGGACGGCCGCCGCGATCTCCTCCGGGCCGGCGCTCTCACCTTCCAGCGCCAGCCCGGCGCCCAGCTCGGCCGCGCGCCGGGCCAGGGCGGGCTGGTCGGCCGCCGGGTTCGGGAGCGCGACGACCGGCACGCCATCGTCAGCCCCCCGCCAGCAGAGATTCGATCATCACGGTCATCGTCGCCTCGGCCTCGGCCCGCGATCCGGCGGGGTCCGCAGTGCTGTTGAGGGTTGACCTCCGTCAGGCAGCTCATTGGCGACCAAAGCCTCACCGGGAGTTTCAATGACACCCTTGAAGGCGTGGATCGATGGGAGGCGGACGCGTGAAGTTCGTTCTTGAAGTGGACATGAGTGAGGGCGCCGTCGCGAAGGACGCCGTCGCCGAACTGGGGCGGATCCTGCGGTACTGGGGCGGGAACGTCCGGCACTACGAGTTGAGGCCGGGAGACGGGTCCGCCGTCTACGACTCGGACTACCGCGAGGTGGGGCGCTGGGAGATCACCGAGACGCCCGCATAGCCCGGGAAACCCCACGCCCGGCCGGGAGATCCGGCCGGGCGCTGTGCGGGGAGCTCAGCGGGAGTTCAGGAGCGCGACGGGACCAGGCGGAAGGCGACGAAGGCGGGAGAGTGCTCCAGCTTCGCGTGGTCCTCCGGGTAGCGGTCGGCCATCTCGGGGACGGGCCGCGGCTCCACGAGCTCCTCGATGAGGAACCCGGCGGCGCGGAACTCGGCGCAGATCGCCGTCAGGGGGCGCCGCCACGCCCGGATCGGCCAGTCCCGTTCGGGGCTCAGCGACTCCTCCACCGGCTCTTCGAGGAAGTAGGAGCCGCCCAGGCGCAGCCATCCCGCCATCGGATGCTCCGTCGAGAGGACGACGGCGCCGCCCGGGGCCAGCATGCGGCGGAACTCCTCCAGCAGCGCGACGCGGTCGTCGAAGTAGTGCAGCGCCAGCGCCAGCACCACCAGGTCGACGGAGGCGTCCGGCATCCAGGCCACGGGCGTGGACAGGTCGTGGACGCGCAGGTCGGCGCGGCCTCCGGTGCGTTTCACGGCCATGTCGACGAAAGTGGGGCTGACGTCGCAGCCGGCCACGCGGGCGCCGCGGTCGAGAAGTTCCCGCGCGTAGAGGCCGGGACCGCACGCGGCGTCGAAGACGGTCAGGCCGGCCACGTCCCGCGCGAGGCCGAGCACGGCGGGACGGTCGTAGAGGGCGTTGTAGGAGCTGTCCTCGGCATGGGCGGCGTACTCGTGGGCGAAGCGCTCGTACATGCCCCCGATCGTGCCAGAAAGATCAACCGGAAGTGTCAGGAGGACGACCGGTCTCTGTCAGGTCCTCGGGGACCTCCGGCAGGACGGAGGTGAGGTAGTCGCGCGCCGCGGCCGACGTTCCGACGTCGCGTCCCGCCTTCTCGGACAGGAACCAGCGGTGTTCGAGCACCTCGTGGAACAGTTCGACGTCGTCCAGCCGGTCGCGCAGACCGGGCGGGACCGCGGTGACGACCGGCTCGTACACCTCCGCCAGCCACCGGTTCGACGCGACCACCTCGGGGACCGGGCCGCCGCGCACCCGCTCCAGGTGGCCGCGGTAGGCGGCGATGTCGTTGAGGAGGCGGCGGGCCTGGTTCTCCTGCGCGTCCAGCCCGGTGCGGGCCATGAGGATGCGGCGGTGATGGCCGGGTTCGGCCACGCGGGTGCGGACGCGCAGGCGGGCCCCGGACGGTCCCGCGTCCACCAGCTCCACCTCGTCCACGTCGAAGCCGAGGGAGTTGATGCGGCGCAGGCGCTCGGCGATGCGGTAGCGCTGCTCGTCTGGACGCAGGATCTCCTCGCGGGTCAGCTCGTCCCACAGCCCCCGGTAGCGGCGGACGGTGTCGTCGGCGACGTCGATCGGGTCGACCTCGCGGGGGAGCGTGCCCGCGGCCGCCAGGTCGAACAGCTCCCCGGCGATCCGCTCGCGGGCGAGGGAGAGGTCGTAGCCGCGCTGCCCCTCGGTGAGGGAGGGGTGCAGCTCGGCGGTCTCCGCGTCCACCAGGTAGGCGGCGAACGCTCCGGCGTCCATGCGGAACAGGACGTTGGACAGCGAGCAGTCGCCCCACATGAAGCCCGCCAGGTGCAGCCGGACGAGCAGCTCCACCAGCGCGTCCAGCAGCCGGTCCGTGGGGTGGCCGTAGCGCGCGTTGGCGAAGAGCGCGCGGTAGGACGAGGAGTGGTCGAGGAACCGGGTGACGAGGACGGCGTCCAGCTCCGGGCGGTCCACGACCACCCCGACGACCTCGACGGCGGGCAGGCCGAGCTCGCGGAGCCGCCGCAGGAGCCGGTACTCGCGGCGCGCCAGCCGCGCGTCCAGCTCCTTCACCGCGTAGACGCCCCCGCCCTCGGACACGAACCTGACCGTGTGCCGCGACAGGCCCCGCTGCCGGATCTCCACGAGCCGCTCGTCGTCCCAGGCGTCGAGCGGCTCGGACCACGGCAGGTCCAGCAGGCCGGCCGACGACTCACCGGGCGGGGTGAAGACGAAGTGCACGGCTCAGGGCCGCGCCGCGGACGTCCCGCCCGCGGTCCCGGCGGCCGGCTCGCGCTGCGCCTCCCGGTGGGCGGCGCGCGACTCCTCGGCGAGCCGGTCGAGCTGCGCGACGCGCTCCTCGTCGCGGGTCAGGTTCTCGCCGGTGGCCGGGTCGAACAGGTGCACCCGCGTCGTGTCGATCCACAGCTCCGCCCCGCGCCCCGGCGCGATCATGCTGGCCGCGTCCAGCGCCACGACCGCCTGGGTCCGCAGCTGGTCGCCGTCGAGCTCCCGCGACAGGTCCCGCAGCTGGGCGGCGAGATCCTCGGGCGCCTCGTACGGGACGTAGGCGTACAGCTCGTTGCCCAGCCACTCGGTCACGTCCACCCGGACCCGCACGAGGCTGCCGCGCGCCTGCTTCTCCTCGCCGACGAGCGAGGCGTCCTCGAAGTGCTCGGGGCGGATCCCGACGAGCACGACCGACCGGTCGCCGACCGCGGCCGCCTTGCGCGCGTCGCGCAGCTCGAACCGCCCGAGCGGCGTCTCCAGGAACACGCCGTCCGCCGCGCGGTCCACGGACGCGGGCAGGAAGTTCATCGACGGCGACCCGATGAACCCGGCGACGAACAGGTTCACCGGCTCCTCGTACAGCTCGCGCGGGCTCCCGACCTGCTGCAGGACGCCCCTGCGCAGCACCGCGACCCGGTCGCCGAGCGTCATCGCCTCGGTCTGGTCGTGGGTGACGTACACGGTGGTGACGCCGAGGCGCCGCTGGAGCCGGGAGATCTCGGTGCGCATCTGCCCGCGCAGCTTGGCGTCCAGGTTCGACAGCGGCTCGTCGAACAGGAACGCGTCCGCCTGCCGGACGATCGCGCGGCCCATCGCGACCCGCTGCCGCTGCCCGCCGGACAGGTTCGCGGGCTTGCGGTCCAGGTGCTCGGTCAGCTCCAGCAGCTCGGCGGTCTCCGACACGCGCCGCCGCACCTCGTCGTCGGCGACCTTCGCGAGGCGGAGCGGGAAGGCGATGTTCTCGTACACGCTGAGATGCGGGTAGAGCGCGTAGTTCTGGAACACCATCGACAGGTTCCGCTCCCGCGGGGCGACCTTGTTGACGACCCGGTCGCCGATGACCATCTCGCCGGACGTGATGTCCTCCAGCCCGACGATCATCCGCAGCAGCGTGGACTTGCCGCAGCCGGACGGCCCGACCAGGATCATGAACTCGCCGTCCCGCACGTCCAGGGAGACGTCGTTCACGGCCGGGAAACCGTCGCCGTACCGCTTGACGATGTTCTTCATGGTGATGGCGGCCATGGTTTCCTCTCAGCCTTTGACGGCGCCGGACGTCAGCCCGGCCACGATGCGGCGCTGGAACGCCAGGACGATGATCACGACCGGGACCGTGACGACGACGGCGGCGGCGCAGATGGCGGTGGTGGGCTGCTCGAAGTAGGACTCCCCGGTGAAGAACGCCAGCGCCGCCGGGACGGGCCTGGCCCGGTCGGTGGAGGTCAGCGAGATCCCGAAGACGAAGTCGTTCCAGCAGAAGAAGAAGGTCAGGATCGCGGCGGTGAACACGCCGGGCGCCGCCAGCGGGACGATCACCTTGCGGAACGCCTGCCAGGAGGTGGCCCCGTCCACCTGCGCGGCCTGCTCCATCTCCCACGGGATCTCGCGGAAGAACGCCGACAGCGTCCAGATGGCGAGCGGCAGCGCGAACGAGATGTAGGGGATGATCAGGCCCGGCCAGGTGTCGTACAGGCCGATGTTGCGCCACAGGTCGAACAGCGGCCCGACCAGCGACACCACGGGGAACATCGCGATGGCGAGCGCGAACGACAGGATCAGCCGCTTGCCGGGGAACTCCAGCCGCGCGATGGCGTAGGCGACCAGCGTCGCGAACACCACCCCGACGAACGTGGCGATCAGCGAGATGCCGATCGAGTTGATCAGCGCCGAGGTGAACAGGTCGGTCTTGAAGACCGTCTCGTAGTTGGCCCACGTCCAGGTCTTGGGGAAGAACCCCTGGACGTTGCCGATCTCGCTGGGCTGCTTGAACGACAGCATCACGATCCACACGATCGGGAACGCCGTCCACACCAGGATCAGCAGCGAGGCGACGATCCACAGCGACTTCGAACGCGCCGACTCCATCAGCGATCACCTCGCACCTGGGACAGGTCCACGCGGAACCCCTTGATGAACACGGCCGCGATCAGCACCACCGACAGGAACAGCAGCACCCCGACCGCGTTGCCGAGGCCGAGCTCGGTCCGGGTGATGATCTGCTGGTAGGTCAGGAACGACAGCACCTGGGTCTTCTCCTGGCCGGACGTCATGATGAACACGTTGTCGAAGATCCGCCACGCGTCCAGCGTCCGGAACAGCACCGCGACGAGGATCGCGGCCTTCATGTTCGGGATCGTCACCCGCCTGAGGCGCTGCCACGCCGTCGCGCCGTCCACCGTCGCGGCCTCGCCGAGGTCGGCCGGCACCTGCGCCAGCCCGGCGAGCAGCAGCAGCGACACGAACGGGGTCGTCTTCCAGATCTCCGACAGGATGATCACGAACAGCGCCGCCCAGCGGTCGGAGAACCAGGCGAAGTCGCCGAGCCCGAACCAGGAGTTGACGAACCCCGACTGGACGTCGAAGGCGTACTTCCAGGCGAACGCGGAGATGACCGTCACGATCCCGTAGGGCAGCAGGATCGCGGTCCGCACCGTCCGCCGCCCGAAGACGGCCCGGTGCATCACCATCGCGAGCGCGAACCCGATGACCAGCTCCACCCCCACCGTGGCCACGGTGATGATCAGGGTGGTGAGCACCGTCTGCCAGAACAGGGCGTCCGACAGCGCGGTCGCGTAGTTGCCGAGCCCGACGAAGCGCCGGTCCTCGGGTGCGGTGATCCGGTAGCTGAACAGCGACTGGTAGACGGCGTTGACCAGCGGATACGCGGTGACCAGCAGCATCACCACCACGGCGGGCAGCGAGAGCAGCAGCCCCAGCCTGCGCTCCGCGCGGCCGCGGTCGGAGATCTCCGCGCGGGCGGGGGCGGGGGCGCCGTCGGCGCGGCCGAGCTTCGGCGCCGTTTCTGCGGACGTCATCCGGACACCTTTCTCTCCGAGGCTTCCCTCACGGCGGCGCCGGCCTCGCGGCGGCCCTGCCTCACAGCAGGGCCTGGTCGCTCAGGACCGCCCGGACGAACTCCGCGGACCGGCGCGGCGTCGTCGCGGGGTTCACCGAGGCGGGCGGATGCCAGCGGTTCTGGACGGCGCCGGACAGGTCGGCGTAGTAGGGGGTGGCCGGACGGACCGCGGCGGCGGCGATGGAGTCCCGCATCAGCGGGGCCATCGGGAACTCCTTGAGGATGTCGGGATCGTCGTAGATCGCCGGGCGGGCCGCGACGTTGCCCTCGTCGAGCATGTAGCGCTTCATGTTGGCCGGAGAGGTGATGCACCGGACCGCGTCCACCGCCAGGTTCTGGTGCTTGCCGTAGGCGCCCACGCCGATCTCGATGCCCCCGAACGGCGGTCTGCTCGGCTGCCGCGGGTCGACCCGCGGGTAGCGGGCCCAGCCGAGGTCGCCCACGATGTTCTTGCCGATGGCGCCCGCGTCGGCGTCGCCCTTCTCGGCCCGCCAGACGTAGCCCCAGTTGAGCAGGAAGCCGCCGCGCGCGCCGTTGATCGTCGCCCGGGACTGCTCCTCGATGTCGGTGGACAGCGTCGGGCTCGCCGCGGCGGACCGGGCGAGCCTCCGGATGATCGACGCCGCCTGCCGGCCGGCCGGCGAGTCGATGTCGATGCTCGCGTCGTCGCCCTTCTCGGCCTCGCTGATGACGCGTCCCCCCGCCGAGGCGATCAGGGCGTTGATCCACACCATGTAGCCCTCGTACCGGTTGCCCTGGACGCCGATCGTGGTGTTCGTGCGGCCGGCCGCGTCGATGAGCTTGTCCCAGGTGAAGTCGGCCGCGTTCGGGTCGATGCCCGCCTTCTTCGCCACCGACTTGCGGTACCAGAGCAGCTGCGTGTTGGCCCAGAAGGGCGCCGCGTAGAGCTTGCCCTCCCACATCGAGCTCTGCACCGCGGGGGCGAACACCCCGTCGGTCAGCGGCGCGGCCTCGCTCCTGGTGAAGGGGCGCAGGAACCCGGCGTTGGCGGCCTCCGCCACGAAGACCGGGTCCAGGCTCATGAGGTCGAGCCCGGAGTCCTTGGCGGCCAGCCGCCTGATCAGCTGCTCGCGCTGCTGCGTCGCGTCGCTCGGCAGCAGGGACGTCCCGATCCGGTACCGGCCGCCCGCGGCCTGCGTGCAGGACTTCGCGATGGCCGCCTGGCCGCCGTTGTCAGGGTTGACGTACCAGGTGAGCTTCGGCGCCCCGCCGCCGTCCCCGCAGGCCGTCAGCCCCCCGGCCAGCAGTGCCGCCGCCACCGCGCCCCTGAGCCAGGCCGATCGCGCCCGCTCCGCGGGACCGCGCCGGCCGGCCGTCCCCTCCCAGGGCCGGGCGTGTCCCGCCCGGTCGCTCTCCGCTCGGTCGACTCGCTCGCCCATAGGGCCTCCCGGTGCTCCCACCGGACTGCGGGCGCTTCGCCGGGCCGCACCTGGCGGGATTGGCCCTCCATTCGACCATCGGATCGCGTGACTGTCGAGATCCGGAGAGTCATCGGAAGGCAAAGGCCCTTGGTCCGGATATGGGAATGCCCCGGGCGGAACGCGCTACACGTCCGCGAACCGAGAAGGCGCGAAGGGGGCGCGGACCCCGACCGATCCGCGCCGCCCTCCGCGCCTTCGCCTGATGGGCGGGTAGCGCGTGGCGGACGGCCCTAGTAGCCGCCCCCCGACCCGTAGCCTCCGCCTGTGCCGCCCCCGTCACCGGTGCCGGAGCCCGTGCCGACGGCCTTCTTGCCGGTCGGCGTCGTGGCCCACCAGACCCCGCCCACGCCCTGGCCCTTGGTGTCGCCGGGCCGCTTGTCCTGCTCGTAGTAGTACATGGGCCAGCCGTCGATGGTGAGCTGGCACTTGCCGTCGTCCTTGCGCTCGATGAAGTCGACGACCTTCTTCGAGACGCCTTCGAGCTTGAGGTGCTTCCAGCCGTTGAAGACGGCCGGCGGCCACGCCTTCTTGCACGAGCCGAAGCAGTTGGTCGTCGGCGGCTTGTTCCTGTCCTTGTCGTAGCGGTAGAGCGTCATGCCCTTGCCGTCGGTCAGGATCAGGCCGAGCTTCGGGTCCCGCCTGGCCTTGACGACCGTCCAGCCCTTCCAGCGGTTGCCGTTCGCCTGCTTGAGCGGGGCCGCCTTCTTGCCGGTCGGGGCCGCCGCGTACCAGGTGCCGCCCACGCCCTGGCCCTTCGTGTCGCCGGGGCTGCGGTCCTTGGCGAACCGGTAGAGCGGCCACCCGCCGAGCGTGACCTGCCACTTGCCGTCCGGCCGCTTCACCTTGCCGACCAGCGACTGCTGGACGCCCTTGACCTCGGTGTTCCCCTGGCCCGCCCACACCGGCGGCCACGCCTTGGCGCACGCGGCCGCGCAGGTCGACGCGGGCGGCCGGGAGGTGTCGTTGTCGAAGCGGTAGAGCGTCATGCCCGTGCCGTCGGTGACGACCCTGCCGAGCTTGGTGACGCTGGCCACCTCCAGCACCGTGGGCTCGGGGGCGGGCGGCTCGGACGGCTCGGCCGACGGCTCCGCCTGCGCCCGGGAGCCCGCGGCGTTCTGCTTCCCCCCGGCCTTCTCCTGGCCGCACCCGCTCAGCACCAGTCCCGACGCCGTGAGGGCGGCCGCAGCGGGGATCGCCCAACGTGGGAATTTCATGTCGTGTCCTCCAGGTCGTCCCGGGCCCCGGCTCCGGTTCCAGGTCCCGCACGTCGATCGAGGTGGAGCCGCCGCTCCGGGATCGAGGAGGAATACGGTGAACCCCTCGGATCGGGTTCAACCACCTGGAACCGGTCGTCCGCGCGCCGAGTCACATCCCTGTGCCGCAGGTGTGCGGCGGCGGACGAGGAAGGCAGCGGTGACCACGGGAAACGACGCGGCGGGCGGCCCCGTCGACCTGACGAAGAAACGTCCCCCGGCGCCGGAACCCGAACGCGGCGCGGGCCCCGCGTGGCTCGTCGTGCCGGCCCGCGTCGTGGCGCTGATCGTCGTGGTCCCGCTGCGGCTCGGCTGGGACCTGGTCGTCCTGCTGGCCCGCGGCGTCCGGGCGGCCTGGAACGCTCTCATGCGGGTGCCGGGCCGGTTCGGCCGGTTCCTCGGCCGGATGCTGCGCGGCGCCTGGCGCGCCCTGTACCGGTGGCTGCTCGCCCCGGTCGGACGCCTGCTGGCCGCCGTCGGACGGGGCATCGCCGCGCTGCTCGACCTCCTCCTCGTCCGGCCGCTGCGCTGGCTCGCCGTCGTCGTGGTCCTCGGCTTCCTGCGGTGGTTCGGACGCGGGACCGGGCGGCTGGCCCGATGGGTCCACCGCGTCCTCATCGCGCCGATCGGCCGGTTCCTGGCCCTGCTCGGACGCGGCCTCGCGGGACTGCTCGCGTTCCTGCTGCTGCGTCCGCTCCGCGCCCTCGGCCGCGGGCTCGCCCGGCTGTTCGGCGTCCTCGGGCAGGGCCTCAGGCTGCTGTTCCAGGGCATCGGCCTGCTGATCGGCGTGCTCGTCGTCCTGCCCGCCGTGCTGCTGTGGCGCTACGTCCTGCGCCCGCCGCTGCTCGGCCTCGCCTGGCTGGCCCGCGCCCTGTGGGCCGGTCTCTCCTGGCTCGGCCGCGGCGCCCTGACCCTGCTGGCCGCGCTCGGCGGCGTGCTCGCCTCCGGCTGGCGCGCCTTCGCGGCGGCGGTGGCCTGGTCGTGGCGGCTGATCGGACGCTGCCTGGCCTGGCTGGGACGCGTCCTGATCGTCGCGCCCGCGAGGGCGGTGTGGCGGTACTTCCTGGCCCCGATCGTCGCCGGAGCGGTGGGAACGTGGCGTCTCGCCGCGCGAATCCTCCGCTGGCTCTGGCGGACGCTGGTCGTCGTCCCCGTGCGGGTACTGGTCGTCGCCCCGGCCCGCTGGGTCCGCGCAAGCGTGCTGCGCCCGCTGGGCCACGGCATCCGCTCGACCTGGCGCGTCACCGTAAGCGACCCCCTCCGCGCCGCACGCCGCACGATGCGAGAAGCAGCCCGCGACGTCCGCCTCACCCTCCGCCGTACCTTCCGCGGAAGGTGAACCGCGCCGGTCCCGAGCAGGGACCGGCGCGGTTCGCGTGTCACTCGTCGTTGGCGGTGGTGCGCCGCTCGTTGCGTTCGCGCATCTTGCGGAGCAGGTCCTTCTTCTTCTCGGCCGCCTTGGCGGCGTCGGTGTCGGCCGCCCGCGCCTTACCCCCGCGCAGTTCGCTCCGCGACAGGTTCCTGCGCTGGCCGCCTACGCCGAGCATGCCGTTGCGACCTCGGCTCTTGGACATGGGTTCTCCCGTTCGGCTGGGTGTGCGTGGTTCTTCGGCACCCAGGTCCGGCCGCGCGGGAGCGTGCAGCTCAGACGTCGATGGCGTCCCGGCCGGACCTGGCGGCGGGACGGTCGCGGTAGACGCGCTGCGGCGTGGGCCACCAGGCGGTGGCCTCGGCATGGAGAAGCATGGGGTCAGGGTAGGGAGCCGGTTCGGCGGCCCTCAAACGATTTTCCTTTGGGGCTGCTGGGATACTGGCCAGTGATGTATCGACTCTTCTTCTCACTGGTCATCGCCCGCATACCGGCGGAGCGCGCCCACCATCTGACCCTGCGCGCTCTGCACGCGATCCAGGTGGTGCCCGGCGCCGTGCCGCTGCTGCGGCGGCTGTTCGTGCCACGCGACCCGGCGCTGGCAGTCCGCGCGTTCGGGCTGGACTTCCCGAGCCCGCTGGGCCTCGCCGCCGGGTTCGACAAGGACGCCGTCGCCTACGCGGCGCTCGGCGCGTTCGGGTTCGGCCATGTCGAGATCGGGACCGTGACCGGGCGCCCGCAGCCCGGCAACCCGCGCCCGCGGCTGTTCCGGCTCGTCCAGGACCGGGCGGTCGTCAACCGGATGGGCTTCAACAACGCGGGCTCCGAGGCCGCCGCGCGGCGGCTCGCCCATCGGGCGCCGGGGACCGTCGTGGGCGCCAACATCGGCAAGACCAAAGCCGTCCCGGAGGCGTCGGCCGCCGCCGACTACGTGGCGAGCACCGAACGGCTCGCCCCGCACGCCGACTACCTCGTCGTCAACGTCAGCTCCCCCAACACGCCCGGCCTGCGGAACCTCCAGGCCGTCGAGCACCTGCGCCCGCTGCTGACGGCCGTGCGCGAGGCCGCCGACCGCTCGTGCGACCGCCGCGTCCCGCTGCTGGTGAAGATCGCGCCGGATTTGGCGGATGACGACGTCGACGCCGTCGCCGACCTCGCCCTCGAACTCGGTCTCGACGGCATCATCGCGACCAACACCACCATCGCCCGCGACGCCCTGCTCAGCCCGCCCGCGCTGGCCAAGGAGACCGGCGGGCTGTCGGGCGCGCCGCTGCGGGAGCGGTCCCTGGAGGTCCTGCGCCGGCTGCGGTCCCGCACGGGCGGGCGGCTCGCGCTGGTCTCCGTCGGCGGCGTCGAGACGGCCGACGACGTGTGGGAACGCGTCCGGGCGGGCGCGACCCTCGTCCAGGGCTACACCGGCATGATCTACGGCGGCCCGCTCTGGGCGCACCGCGTCAACCGCGACCTGTCGCGCCGCCTGCGCGGCAGCGCCTTCCGCACCCTGGACGAAGCCCGCGGCTGACCCCCGGAGGCGGCGCCTCCGGGTCAGGCGAAGAAGCCGTCGGCGATCAGCTCCGGCAGGACGGCGTCGGCGTGCGCGCGGACCTCGCCGGGGTCCATGCCGGTGAGCTGGGCGATGGCGTCCAGGAGCGGATCGAGCGGCAGGGCGCCGTCGCAGACCCCCGCGAGGGCGGCCTCGACCGTCCCGACGCCGGCGGCGCGGCGGAGCCGGTCCGCCTGCCGCAGGATGATCCGTTCCGGGTCCTCGGCGCCCGGCGGGCCTATCTGCTCCTGGACGAGACCCGGCACCGCGGCGAGCGGCCGTCCACAGGCTGTGGAAAACTCTTCGGCCTTCACGAGGCCGTCCAGCACGTCGTGCGCGTACGCGCCGACGGGCTGATCGACGGCGTGCCGCAGCTCCTCGATCCGGACGGCCGGGCGCTCGCTGCGCCGCAACGCGATCCAGCCGAACCCGATCCCGGTGACGTTCCGGCGCTCGAACTCGTCGAGCCACGCCTCATACCGGGCGCGGTATTCGGGCGTGCCCGCCTCGCAGGAATCGCGCAGCCACAACTCGGCGTACTCCGCCGGATCCTGAACGTCGCGCTGGACGATCCACGCGTCGCAGCCGTCCACCCACGCGCCGACACGCTCCTCCCAAGGAACCCCGTCGACATGCAGCCAGTTGGCCAGGAGCTGGCAATACCCGCCGTCGTTCAGGTACCGGGAGGCGCTCCCGACGAGCCGGCGGCAGAAGTCGTCGCCCGCCATCCCCGACTCGCGGTAGGTGAACCGCCGGTCGCCGGGCGGCGCGACGACGAACGGCGGATTCGACACGATCAGGTCGAACCGGCGGCCCTCGACCGGCTCCAGCAACGACCCCCGCAGCAGTTCGGCGCCCTCCACACCGGACAGCGCGAAGCTCATCGCGGCCAGCTCCAGCGCCCGCGGGTTCACGTCCGTCGCGGTGATGCGCGCGGCCGGCGACCGGCCCGCCACGTGCACCGCCTGCACGCCGCAGCCCGTGCCCAGATCGAGCACGTTGTCCACAGGCCTGTGGACGACCAACCCGGCGAGGCTGCCCGACGCGCCTCCGGTTCCCACCACGTGATCGTCCGCCGGGACGCGCCCGTCCCCGGGGCGCACCTTCAGATCGGAGACGGCGTAACCGGCGTGCCCGTCGCCGTCCACCGCCTCCAGCGGCTCGACGCGCAGCAGCGCCCGCACCTGCCCGCCGGACACCTCGGCGAGCCCCGCCGCCGCCAGCTCGTCCGCGGCGACCGCGGTTTCGGGGACGGGCACCTGGAGCCAGAACAGCCGGGTCAGCACCTCGACCGGCGAACCGCCGGCCGTCGCCCGCAGCGCGGGCACGATCTCGTCCCGCGCCAGCGCCCCGCCCGCGACCGGGCCGAGCGACTCGCGCACCCCCGCGACGGTGTAACCGGCTCCGAGCAGCAGTTCGCGCACACGACGAAGATCAGGCATCCGCTCATCCTGCCCGCTGCGGGCCCGGCGCGCGTCCCGGATCGCTGTCCGCGATCAGCCCGGGATCAGCCCAGGTAGGTCTGGAAGCCCTCGGCCAGGGACTCGGCGATGCGCTGCCGGAAGGACGCGCTGGACAGCTTGTCCGCGTCGCCCTGGTTCTGCATGTTGCCGCACTCGATGAAGACCTTCGGCACGGTCGACATGTTGAGCCCGCCGAGGTCGTCGCGCCGGTCGATGGCCTTCTTGCCGAGGTAGTTGGAGTACGGGATGCCCGTGCCCTCGTGGTAGGCGTTCCGCAGCGCCTCGCCGAGCGCGGACGAGGCGGACACCATCTCGGCGTTCCGGCCGATGGAGAGCGGCTCGATGATGTGGAAGCCGTGGCCGGACGCGGACGCCCCGTCGGCGTGGACGGACAGCGCGGCGTCGGCCTTGAGCCGGTTGCCGAGCGCGGCCCGCTCGGTGACGCACGGGCCGACGCCCTTGTCGTCCTTGCGGGTCAGCGAGACCTTCGCGCCCCGGGACTTCAGGATCGCGGCGAGCCGCTTCGACACGTCCCAGGTGAAGGCGTGCTCGGTGTAGCCGGCCTTGGTCTCGGTCCCGGTCGTGTCGCACGCCTTGCTGCCGTTGCCGATCTTCACCTGCCGGTTGATCTCCGACGGGTGGTCGGCGTTGCCGCCGTTGTGCCCGGGGTCGATGACGATCACCTTGCCGTCCAGCGACGTGGGGTCCCCCTTGGCGGACGCGGGCGACTTCCCGCCCTTCGCGCCCGGGGACGCAGCCCCGGCCGTCGGCGGCCCGGCCGCCTCGCCGCCGGACGTTCCGGAGGAACCGTTGCACGCGACGAGCGCGCCCAGGCACAGCGCGATACCGGCGACCGCGGGGCCGCCC
The DNA here is from genome assembly GCF_039540335.1 of Actinomadura verrucosospora. NCBI lineage: Bacteria > Bacillati > Actinomycetota > Actinomycetes > Streptosporangiales > Thermomonosporaceae > Actinomadura > Actinomadura verrucosospora. The sequence continues at coordinate 77,721 of NZ_BAABEV010000001.1, forward strand.
CGATGAATTCGCACAGGCCGTTTTCCTCCGTGATGACTTCGTTACCGACCCTGACAGTCTGCACACCGGCGCAGGTTCGTCAAACGGAGTCGGGGAAATCAGCCGCGCAGCGGGTCCTCCTTGCCCAGCAGGGCCGCGAGGGCGCGCGCCTCGTCGGCGTCCAGGCCGAGGACCACGCGGGGACGGCCCCACGGGTGGTCGATCGAGTGGGCCACGTAGCTGGCGACGGACTCCGACACCTGCTCGGCGAGGCCGCGGGCGTGCCGCCACTCCGACCACGCGCGTTCCAATTCGCTCGCCGCGCGCTGCGCGCACGACACCAGTTCCGGATCACGCACGACCTGTTCTCCTCTGGGTGAACGGACCCTCTCCCGACCGCCGGCCCGGCCCGGCCCGGCGGCCTTCCGCGAGGCCGCCAGGGGCTGCCCGCCGACGGTGAAGTCCCATTAACCACCTGGCCGCGGGCCCCGTCCCGGCGAATGCGGCAGGTTTGGCCTGCCCCTTACCCGGCGCACACCGTCTCGTGGAACGATCGACCGTCCCCGTACCCCGCCCATGACCGGCCCCGGCGACGCCTGCGCGATGCGCGGCGCTGCGCGCGGGTCACGTGAGCCGCGGGCCACCGGAACGACGGGCCTCGGGATCACGGCCGCGGCGGCGCTGGGCGGCGGCGCGGCGCGCGGCGTCGCGCGGCCGGGCGGCAGGCGTCACGACGCGCGGATCACAGCACGCACGGGGCCGGTGGGAGCGAGGGGAAGGCGGGGGGTCGTCCTGCGGCGCGGCACAGGCGGGGTCACCGGACGGGAGCGGGCCCCGTCGTCGAGCGGACCACCAGGTGCGGGACGACCAGCTTCTGCCGCGGGGCGCGGGGCGGGTCGCCGATGCGCGCGGTGAGCATCTCGGCGGCCACCCGGCCCATGTCACGGCGCGGCTGGTCGACGCTGGTCAGCGAGATGTGCCGGATCGCCGCGAGGTGGGTGTTGTCGTAGCCGACGATCGAGAGGTCCGCCGGGACCCGCATGCCGAGCTCGTCGGCGGCCGACAGCGCCCCGGTGGCGACCAGGTCGTTGGGAGCGAAGATCGCGGTCGGCCGGGGGTCGCGGCGCAGCAGGGACAGCGCGGCCCGGTAGCCGCCGTCCTCGGTGAAGTCGCCGGGCTCGACGACGATCTCGCCGGCCAGGTCGTGCCGCCGCATCGCCTTCTCGTAGCCGGCGCGGCGGTAGCGCGCGGTGGTGGAGCGCGCGCCCTCGATGTGGGCGATCCGGCGGTGGCCGTGCTGGACGAGATGGTCGACCGCGAGGCTCGCGCCGAGCTCGTCGTCGTCCACCACGATGTCGACGCCGACCACGTCGCGCTCGCCGACGACCACCACGGGGACGCTGGCGGCGGCCTCCTTGAGCGACTCGGGCACGACGCTGAGCAGCACCAGCCCGTCCACCCGCATCTCCAGGAACGCCTCGACCGCCTCGGCCTCGAACATCGGGTCCCAGCGGCCGCTGCCGACCAGCATCCGCAGGCCCGCGCCGTGCAGGCTCTCCTGGAGCCCGTCGAGGAACTCGGCGAAGAACGGGTTGTGCAGGTCGGCGACGATGGCGCCGATCAGCCGGGTGCGCCCCTCGACCAGGCTGCGCGCCACCGCGTTCGGGCGATAGCCGAGCTCCCGGGCGGCCTGCAGGACGGCCTGCCTGCGGCGCTCGCTCACGTGCGGTGACCCTCGCATGACCAGCGAGACGAGCGATTTGGACACTCCGGCGCGTTCAGCGACATTGCGGATCGTCGGTTTCGGCGCGGGCATCGTCTTGCCCTCGTCGCGCGGTGCGGGAGAGGGCTCGTTGCGCGGCCGAGGCACCGCGCCCTCTCCCAGCATGCCGTGCGGGGGATTTGCTTCATCAGCTGACATGGCGCTCCGTCCAGGGGAACCTGCAGGACCTGCCGCGGCGGCGCCCCGGAGGGGTATTCGGCGCGCCGCCCTCCGCTCAGGAGGAGATGCCATGATGCCGCGCCTTCCCCCCATAGCGCCGCGACAGTGAGTAACGGGCATCCGACAATGGTGGTTCGGGCCTGTGGTGTTCTGGATCACAACCGGGGCGGGGAACCGGCGGCGGGCCCGCGTCCGGCCCGCTCGGTGTGGGCCCTGACAGCGTCCGGCTCGGATACCCTGCCCAGGTGGGAGATCGTGCGGTGGCCGGCGCGAAGGCGCGCACCCGGCCGAGCGGCGGGCGCGGCCGTCGCCGACTCAGCGTGGACGAACGGCGGGACGAGCTGATCGAGGCGGCGCTGCAGCTGTTCAGCACGCGCTCGCCCGAGGACGTCTCGATCGACGACGTCGCGGCGAAGGCCGGGGCCTCCCGGGCGCTGGTCTACCACTACTTCGGCGGCAAGAACGAGCTGTACATCGCGGCGCTCGGCAGCGCCGCGAAGCACCTGTCGGTGCTGCTGGAACCGCCCACGGAGGGCAAGCCGCTCGAACGGCTGCGGATCTCGCTGAAGCGCTACTTCGACTTCGTGGAGAGCCACGCGGCCGGTTACACGGCGCTGCTGCGCGGCGGGCCGGCCGATCGCTCGGGCGAGGCCGGCGAGATCGTGGACGGGATCCGCCGGCTGCTGCTGGACCGGATCCTGCACTCGCTGGACGTCGACGTCCCGCCGCCGATCCTGCGCATCACGCTGCGCTGCTGGATGGCGACCGTGGAGACCGCCGGCCTGGACTGGCTGGAGAACCGCGACGTGGCCCGCCCCGACCTGGAGCGGCTGCTGGTCGACCAGCTCGTGGTGATCATGCAGGTCTCCGGCAGGCACGACCCCGGCACTGGCGCCCTGTTCGAGCGCCTGGCCCACGAAGAGATGAACCCTTAGCCGCCCGGAGACGAACCAGTAACCGCTCGACCTGCGGTTATCGCGTTGACGTGCGCGGAGTTTCGGACATCCAACTCGGCTGCGTCCACAACCGGACACAACCCCCGGAACAGCATTCCGTCGCCCGAAGGCAGCGCGCTCTGCCCCCGGAGCGGGCGGACTGGTGCCCGTTCCGGGGACAGTGCGGCTTCGGCGTCCGGGACCGACGGTTCTCGGATGACCGTTGTCCCGTGTCGGCCAGGAGACACCGAGCGGGTCCCCGCACGTGACTCGGGTGCGAGGTCCGTTCCAAAGCCTCCTGGCCGCCCCCCTCCTGCGCTGTGCGTCCGGAGGGCTCCCTCGGAGCCCCGCCGGTCGGCGTGTCTACTCCGAACGCTGCTGCGGGATTCCCGCGAGCAGCGCCCGCACCTCCGCCTCGCGGTACCGGCGATGCCCGCCGAGCGTGCGGATCGACGTGAGCTTTCCCGCCTTCGCCCAGCGCGTGACGGTCTTGGGGTCGACGCGGAACATCGTCGCCACCTCCGCCGGCGTCAGCAGGGGCTCGGCCTCTGGCGTACGTGCTGACATGTTTGCGGCCTCTCCTCCGTGGACCGATGACAGCGATCCTGCGATTGATCCTCGCGTGGTCACTGATGTCCCCTATGGCCCGAAAGAGCCACTATGACATCACAACGTGTAACCTTGCCACCACTCAGCGCAACAAGCAAGTTCCTGGCGGTAGTTGCGTGCAAACATCCCCGCGAGAGCGGGGAAGTGTGCATGTCCGGTGGCTGCTGGGTCACGCTGCGTGATTCTAGCGACACGTATAGTCGTATCGCGCGCGGATTCGGGAAATTTGTTTTAGTTCGCGGCCTCCAGCGCCCGCACGGGGCGCCAGCGGGCCAGGAGACGCTTGTACATCGCGACGGTCAGCTCGACCTCACCTCGCTCCATCCCGGTGAGGGCCACGGTCATCTCCGCGACCGACTCGTCGGTACGGAGCGTGGCGTCGTCCAGGAGGTGGACGAGCCCGCCGTAGTCGAGTTCCACGAGCGCGCGGGGATGGAACTCGCCGAGCCACCGGTCGAGGGTCTCCAGCCGCCCCGCCGACAGGAGGTAGATGTCCTCCGCCCCCTCGCCGAGGTTCTCGCGCACCACCGGGAGCGCGGCCGCCACCCGGTGGCGGGCCTCCCCCATCGAGGTGACGTAGACCAGGGTCCGCGCGGGCGCCGCCGTCGCCGGCCCGTGGGCCGCGAGCTCCTCGGCCGTGTCGTCCGCCGGCCGGTACCCGGTCCCCGGCGTGCCGAGCATCAGGCTCCGCTCGCCGCGCGCGAACGGCACGAACCAGTCCAGCGGGATGTGCCAGGTGCTCGTCAGGATGTGCGGGCGGAGGGACCGGCCGGCGTTCTTCCACTGCTCGAAGTCGCTCCGCACCCGCTCGGACAGGGGCGGCGGGACGAAGGCCGCCGCCACGCCCGCCGCGTGCTCGTCCCTGAAGCGCTCGAACGCCAGCCAGGACCGCAGCCGCGTGCCCCACGGGCACACGTAGACCATGTCCTCCAGGCGCCGCACGTAGGCGTCCCTGCTCTCGCGTTCCGGGACGACCTCGGGCGGCGAGCCCGTCAGCCTGAGCACGGACTCCCGGTGCTCCGCCCCGAGCGCGTGGATCCGCCTGGGACGGCGCCTGGAGTCGGCGTAGACCGTCCACAGGGTCCGCGCGGGCTCCGGGAAGGCGGTCACCGGTTCATAAACCCGTAGGTACGCCGCGTACGGAAGCACCATCGCATCGTGACATGAGATCCGGTCGGGCGTGGCGCCATCGCGCGCCCTAGGCTGATCTTAGAGACAGAGAGGAGGGCACTACCGTGCCTAATGTCTTCGGGGCGCCCCACAAGGGCACCGAACCCCGACACGAGCAGGTCGTCTTCTGCCAGGACGAGGCCAGCGGTCTGCGCGCGATCATCGCCATCTACTCCACCGCGCTCGGCCCGTCCCTGGGAGGCACCCGCTTCTACCCGTACGGCTCCGAGGAGGATGCCCTCGCGGACGTGCTGAACCTGTCCCGGGGCATGGCGTACAAGAACGCCCTCGCCGGGCTCGACCTCGGCGGCGGCAAGGCCGTCATCATCGGCGACCCCGCCACGGACAAGTCCGAGGCGATGCTGCGGGCCTACGGGCGTTTCGTCCAGTCTCTGAACGGCCGGTACTACACGGCGTGCGACGTGGGCACCTACAGCGAGGACATGGACATCGTCGCGCGCGAGTGCCGCTTCGTCACCGGGCGGACGGTCGCGCACGGCGGCGCCGGGGACTCGTCCATCCTGACGGCGTTCGGCGTGTTCCAGGGAATGCGGGCCGCGGCCGAGACCGTGTGGGGCCGGCCCACGCTGCGCGGCAGGCGGGTCGGGGTGGAGGGCGTCGGGAAGGTCGGTCACCGCCTCGTGGAGCACCTGCGCGAGGACGGCGCGGACGTCGTGATCTGCGACGTGGACGAGGCCGCCGTCGACCGCGTCCGGGCGCTGCACCCCGAGGTGGAGGTCGTCGCCGACACCGGCGCCATGGTCCGCACGGAGCTCGACGTCTACGCGCCGTGCGCGCTGGGCGGCTCCCTCGACGACGACACCGTGCCCGTGCTGGCGGCCAAGGTCGTCTGCGGCGCCGCCAACAACCAGCTCGCCCACCCGGGTGTGGAGAAGCGCCTCGCCGACCGCGGCGTCCTGTACGCCCCCGACTACGTGGTGAACTCCGGCGGTGTGATCCAGGTCGCGGACGAGATCGAGGGCTTCAACTTCGACCGCGCCAAGGCCCGGGCCGCGGGCATCTACGACACCACTCGCAAGATCTTCGCGCTGGCCGCCGACGAGGGCGTCCCCCCGGCGGTGGCCGCCGACCGCCTCGCGGAGCGCCGGATGTCGGAGGTCGGCAGGCTGCGCGGCATCCTCCTCTGAGCGCCCGGACGGCTCCGAGCTCCCGGAGGGCTCGGTCCGGGTGTGGGTTTCCTAGACCTGATTAGACCGTTGCAAAACCGTTGTGAGGGCCACCGCGGGGCGGCGTACGACCGTCCCACGGTGGCCTTCCCACGTTGACGTGACCACCGGATACACTGTTGTCATCAGCAACAGGGGCGCCGCCACGTACCGTCGATGTACCGAGCCAGGCGCAAAACGGGTACGGTTGTACCCGTGACTGACGCATGGCTCATCAGGCACCGGTTCGTGTGGTACACGCGCGCGTTGATGGGCCCACGAAAGCCCTGACCATCGAGGGGGTCGAGCCAATGGGTCGCGGCCGAGCCAAGGCCAAGCAGGTGAAGGTTGCCCGGCAGCTCAAATACAGCACCGGCAACACGGACCTCGACCGCCTTAAGGATGAACTAGGAGTCAGCGACTCCGGCGAAGACTCCTATGACGAGCTCGCCGAGAAGTACGCCGACTACGCCGACGACTACGGCACGGAGCCCCGCAAGGACGGCACCTCCGGTTGACCGGCAGACGAACGCCACCGCCCGCATCGCCGGGCGGTGGCGTTTGTCTTGGGTCGGAACACGCCCCGGGGGACCGGCGCTCACGCTGAGCGACCCCACGGGCGACGTTGGGTGTCCGGCATGCCCCTCATGACCTGACAGGTCTGGGAGGCCCTCAGCGTCCCGTTCACCCCCGTCCGCGAGGTCGGACAGGGCCGTCCAGGGGCCTCCGGTCAGCGAACCGTCGCGGCGCCGGAGCCTTCGGTGATCTCTCCGAGGGTCCAGGACGGGACGCCGCGGGAGGCCAGCAGGCGGAGCGCCTCGTCGGCGCGGTCCGGGGCGACGATCGCGGCCATGCCGACTCCGAGGTTGAACGTCTTGTCCATCTCGGCCTGCGGCACGTCGCCGTGCGCCTGGAGCAGGCGGAACACGGCGGGGACCTCCCAGGACGAGCGGTCCAGCACGGCGTCGACCCCCGGCGGAAGCGACCGGGCCAGGTTCGCCGCCAGCCCGCCGCCCGTGATGTGGGCGAACGCCCGGACCGCACCGGTCTCGGCCAGGGCCAGGCAGTCCTTGGCGTAGATGCGCGTCGGGGTGAGGAGTTCCTCGCCGAGCGGACGGTCGAGTTCGGCCGTCCGGGTCTCCAGCGTCAGGTCCGTCGTCGCCAGGATGTGCCGGACGAGCGAGTACCCGTTGGAGTGGATGCCGGACGACGCCATGGCGAGGACGACGTCGCCCGCCCGCACGCGTTCGGGCCCGAGGATCCGGTCGGCCTCGACGACGCCCGTGCCGGCGCCCGCCACGTCGAACTCGTCGGCCCCCAGCAGGCCCGGGTGCTCGGCGGTCTCGCCGCCCACGAGGGCGCAGCCGGCCAGGGCGCACGCGTCGGCGATCCCGCCGACGATGTCGGCGACGCGCTCCGGGACGACCTTGCCGCAGGCGATGTAGTCGGTCATGAACAGCGGCTCGGCGCCGCACACCGCGAGGTCGTCGATGACCATGCCGACCAGGTCGTGCCCGATCGTGTCGTAGACGCCGAGGCGCCGCGCCAGGTCGACCTTGGTGCCAACGCCGTCCGTGGACGTCGCGAGCAGAGGCCGCTTGTAGCGCAGCAGGGCCGAGGCGTCGAAGAGACCCGCGAACCCGCTCACGTCGTCGACGACCTCGGGCCGCCGCGAACGGGCCACCCGGGACTTCATCAGCTCGACGGCGCGCTCGCCCGCCGCGATGTCGACGCCTGCGGCCTCGTAGGAGGTCGTCGGGCGGTCCGTCATCGGGTGGCCTCCAGCAGGTGCTTGCCGCGGGCGTCCTGCTCCACCGGGATGGGGTACTGGCCGTCGAAGCACGCCCGGCACAGGTTGTCCTTGGCGATGTGCGAGGCGGAGATCAGCTCGTCCAGGGAGATGTAGCCGAGCGAGTCGGCGCCGATGGAGTCGCGGATCTCCTCCACCGACAGGTTCCCGGCGATCAGCTCGGCCCGGGTCGCGAAGTCGATGCCGTAGAAGCACGGCCAGGAGACGGGCGGGCTGGAGATCCGCACGTGCACCTCGGCGGCGCCCGCGTCGCGCAGCATCGACACGATGGCGCGCTGGGTGTTGCCGCGCACGATCGAGTCGTCCACCACGACCAGGCGCTTGCCCTCGATCGCCTCCCGCAGCGGGTTCAGCTTCAGGCGGATGCCGAGCTGGCGGATCGTCTGGGACGGCTGGATGAACGTCCGGCCGACGTAGGAGTTCTTCACCAGGCCCTGGCCGTAGGGGATGCCGGACGCCTCGGCGTAGCCGATCGCGGCCGGCGTGCCCGACTCGGGCGTCGGGATGACCATGTCGGCCTCGACGGGATGCTCGCGGGCCAGCCGCCGCCCGACCTCGACGCGGGTCGCCTGGACGCTGCGCCCGGCGATCGTCGTGTCGGGCCGCGCCAGGTACACGTACTCGAACAGGCAGCCCTTCGGGCGCGCCTCGGCGAACCGCTCGGACCGCACGCCCTGGCCGTCGCACGCGATCAGCTCGCCCGGCTCGATCTCCCGGACGAACCGGGCGCCGACGATGTCGAGGGCGGCCGTCTCCGAGGCGACGACCCAGCCCCGGTCCTCCAGGGCGCCGAGCACGAGCGGCCGGATGCCCTCGGGGTCGCGGGCCGCGTAGAGGGTCCCCTCGTCCATGAAGACCAGGGAGAACGCGCCGCGGGTCGCCGGAAGGATCTCCCGCGCCGCCTCCAGCACGCCGCCGCCCTCGCCGCGGGCGGCGAGCAGGGCGGTCAGGACCTCGGTGTCGGTGGTGGCGGTCAGCTCGCCGGGGGCGAGCCGCGCGGCCAGCTCCGGCGTGTTGATGAGGTTGCCGTTGTGGACGAGCGCCAGCCCGCCGTCGTCGGTGGACCGGAACGTGGGCTGCGCGTTCTCCCACGTGGGCGAGCCGGTCGTGGAGTAGCGGCAGTGGCCGACGGCGATGTGGCCGCGCAGCGTGTTCAGCACCGACTCGTCGAAGACCTGGGCGACGAGGCCCATGTCCTTGAAGACGACGATGCGCGAGCCGTCGCTGACGGCGATGCCCGCCGACTCTTGCCCGCGGTGCTGAAGCGCGTACAGCCCGTAGTACGTGAGCTTGCTCACTTCGGCCCGGGCCGCCTGCTCGGCGGGGACCCAGACGCCGAAGACGCCGCAGGCGTCCTGCGGAGCGCGGTCGGAGGGATCGATGTCGTGGCTCAGACGTCCGTCACGGAGAGGCACGTTCGCCAGTCTAGATGCCCGGTTCACCTGCTCCGATCGGTGGCATCTCTTAACGGACCTTTACTCCCCGGAACCACGGGGATCTCGCGGTCCGGGGGAATCTGGGGACGACCCATGGAGGAACGCATGACCATGCCCGGGTACCGGACCCACTCGCCCCCCGCCCCGGCGAGGCGGAGCACCCTGGCACGCGCCGCGCAGGTCCTCGGAATCCTCGGCCTGGCCGGGCTCGCGGCGTGCCTGGCGGGGATGATCCCGGCGCTCGCCGGTCTCGTCCTCGGGACGGTGTCCCTCGTGCGCCGCGACCCCGACCGGCGCCCCGCCCTCGTCGGGGTGGTCTGCTCCGCGGTCGCCCTCCTGATCGGATCCGGGACGCTTTTCTGGCTGCTGAGCAAAGCGGCCCAGTGCGGGGACGCGGCCCGGTATCCGGACGACCTGGCGCGGCGGCACTGCGTCGAACGCGAGTTCCCGTTCGCTCACGCCGGCCCCTAGTCGCCCTGTCTAACCGTCCGGCTGGTCCGCCAGGGCGCGGACGGCCTCCTGCCCGAGCGCCGAGGCGTACACGCGCAGATCGTCGACGAGGCCGCCGAAGCCGGGCTTGGCGGGCTCCCTGCCCAGGTAGACGGGCCCGGCCGGGGTGACGACGGGGTGTTCCAGCGCGGCGGCGGAGTCCTGCTCGCCGTCGATGTGGAGGGCCATGCCCCGGGTGTCCACGACGAAGGCGACGTGGGCCCATCCGCCCACGGTCAGCCGGGCCCGGCTGTCGACGTAGCCGGGGCCCTTGACGGTGAACAGCTGGACGCGCAGCCTCATCGCGTCCGGGTACAGCCAGAGGCCGAGGCCGCGCGCGTCGTTCTCGGCGACCGGCTTGTAGAGGATGCTGCGCCACTCGCCGGTGGGCCCCTCGTCGACCCGGACGAAGAAGGCCAGGCTGAACCCGAAGATCTGGCTGAGGACGAGCTGCGGCGCCCCGGGGATCACGGCGCGGTCGTGCTCGCCGAGCGACAGCGCCTCCCCGTCCCGTCCCGGGACGATCCGGGCGCCGTCCGCCAGTTCGGCGGCGGGGGCGGTTCCGGCGGTGTCGGCGGCCCGGCGGCCGTCCACGGTGCCGGCGTCGAACGTCCAGTGCGCGATCAGCACGGGGATCACCTCCGGTAGGGCGCGTCACCCGCGCACGCTATGCGCGCCTCCCCGCCGCGTCGAGGGGCCCATCCGTCGAGGAGCGTCAGCCGAGGGGCAGCGGGAGGTGGGGCGTCAGGTCGGCGCGCGGGCCGCTCGCCCGCACCCGTCCGTTCGCGGTCGCGTCCTGCCAGGTGAGACGGCCGGTGGCCAGCGCGATCCAGGTGGCGGCGTCCATCTCCACCACATTCGGTGGCGTACCCCGGGTATGGTGCGGGCCGTCGATGCACTGAACGGCGGCGTGCGGGGGGACGCGGACCTCCACCGAACGGCCGGGGGCCAGCTCGGCCAGCCGGTCGAGCAGGTACCGCACCGCTCCCCTGACCACCGGACGGCTCGGTTCGGCGCCGCCCGACTCGACGCCGGCGAGGACCGTGTCCAGAGCCGCGCGGCGCAGCGCGGCGGGCTCGTCCGGGCCGGTGTAGGGCGCCAGCCCGAGCGCGGCGCGCTGCTCGTTCAGGACGGCGGAGGAAAGCGGTGTTCGCGGCATCGCGCATGACGCTACCGGGTCAGCCTCGGTACCGCGCAGGCGGTAGAAAGGACCCCGGTGCCAGGCATGGGGGTGCAGGAGACGGGGAGGCCGGGGACGCCGTCCCCGGAGGAGACGGAGGTTCGTCAGATGCCCGAGGCGCTGCCCCTGCAGCCGGGCGACCCGAGACGGCTCGGCTCGTTCGAGATCACGGGACGGCTCGGCGTCGGCGAGCAGGGCGCCGTCTTCCTCGGCAGGGATCCCTCCGGGCACCCCGTCGCCGTGAAGGTCCTGCACGTGCGGCTGAGCGGCGAGCCGGTCGCGCGCTCGCGGTTCGCCGACGCGTTCGCCCCGGCCCGCAAGGTCTCCGGGTTCTGCACGGCGGCGATCCTGCACGCCGACGTGGAGGGCGACCGCCCCTACGTGGTGAGCGAGTGGGTGGACGGGCCGTCCCTCCAGCAGCTCGTGGACGAGGAGGGCGCGCGCGGCTTCGCCGTCGTCGAGCGCGTCGCGGTCGGCATGGCGATCGCCCTGGCCGCCGTCCACCGCGCGGGCGCCGTCCACCACGACCTGAAACCCGGGAACGTCCTCCTCGGCCGTGGCGGCCCCCGGATGAGCGACTTCGCCATCGCGCACGCCATGGAGGCCGTGAACGTGGCGTTCCGCGGTCACATGACCGAGGACCCGGCCTACAAGTCCCCCGAGCAGCTCAGCGGCATGGGCATCGGCCCCGCCGCCGACGTGTTCGCGTGGGCGTCGACCGTGCTGTTCGCCGCCGCGGGCAGGCCGCCGTTCGGCGAGGGCTCGCCGTCCGAGGTGATGCAGCGGATCGTCTACGACGAGGCCGACCTGTCGGCGGTGCCCGACTCCCTGCGCGAGGTGGTGACGGCCGCCCTGGTCAAGGACCCGGCCGAACGCCCGATGGCCAGGACGATCCTCGAACGACTGCTGGGCGCGGGCGGCGAGCTCGTCGAGCGCCTGCCGGCCTCGATGGTCGAGGAGGGCCGGGCCCTCGCGACGGGCGTGATGGTCCGCCACACCCTTCCCCGGGTCGCGCCGCCGCCGCGTCCGCCCGTGAACGTCCCGGGCAGCCCCATGGGAGCGGCGCCCCCGGCCGGGTTCGCGCCAGGCCCCGCCGCGCCGGCGGGCCCGCCTCCCGGCCCGCCTCCCGGCCCGCCTCCCGTCCCCCCGCCCGGCCCGCCGGTGGGCCCGCCGCTGGAGTCCGCATCGCCTTCCGTGCCGCTGCTCGGGAAGCTCGCGCGCTCCCGCCGCGCGCGTCCGGAGCACGAGCCGCAGCCCGAGCCGCCCGCCGCCGAGCTGGATCCCGCCGCGTTCGAGGCGACCGCGACCTTCGACGCGGTCGGCCCGAACCGGACCGAGCAGCTCGCCCGCGCGGGCGAGCCGGAGCAGGCCGATCAGACCGCGCGGTTCGACGCCGTCGGCGGCGACCGGACCGCCATCTTCGACGCCGACCGGACCGCCACTTTCGACTCCGACCGGACCACCACTTTCGACTCCGTCGACATGCCCGCCCCGCCGGACCCCACCGCGCCGAACCCCCTCGTCCCGGGGCTGGGCCACGGCCGCGAGGGCGGCGGCGGGCACCGCTCCCCGGTCCGCTCCTCGCCCTTCGCGGCCCTCGCGAAGATGCGGCGGCCCGGCAACCACGTCCTCGGCCTGGCGCTGTCGCTGGTCATCGGCGTCAGCGTCGGCATCGCCATCATCGCCCTGGTGCTGTGGCCCCAGCTGAAGGCCGACGACGACGGGTCGCCGCCCGACAGCACCAACACGTCCGACAACCGCCCGGTCACCACGATCCCGGCCTCCTTCGCGGGGACATGGAAGGGGACGGTGGTCAACACGGGCCGCAACGCGTCCTTCCCGGTGCAGATCACGTTCGAGACCGGCGGGACGACGGGGCGCGCCCTGTACCCGCGGGAGAACTGCAACGGCACCCTCCGGCTCGCGCGGGGCACCGAGAGCGCGCTCAGGATGAACCTGGAGATCGGCAAGCCGTGCACGTCCGGGGTCGTCCAGGTCACCCGGCAGCCGGACGGGACGCTCCAGTACACGTGGACGAAGCCGGGAACGAACCTCGGCTACGGCGGACGGCTCAGCCGGGCCTGACCTCCTTCTGCCACCTTTGGCAATACGTCCAATTTGTCGACTCATATCAGGACAGTTCCGCTAGGGTTTCCCCTCGATCGAAAACATCGATCATGGGCGGGACCGCCTCCGCGCGCTCCCCGGCAGAAGGAGGGGTATGCGGGCTGTCCACCGAAGGCTGCTGCTCGTCGGCTCGGTCGCGGCGTGCCTCGGCGCCGCCGCGGCGTTCCCGGTGCTCGCCGACGACGCGTCGTCCCTGGTGAAGGTGACGGCGGCGGAAGGCACCCCGGTCCCCGGCCGGTACATCGTCACGCTGAAGTCCGGAGCGTCCACCGACGCCGCCGCCAAGAAGGTCAAGGCGACGGGCGTCCGGCGCTTCGACGGCGTCCTCAACGGCTTCGCTGCGCGGCTGAACGCCGACCAGCTGGACAAGCTGCGCCGCGACGACCGCGTCGCCGCGATCGAGCAGGACCAGATCGTCAAGGCCACCACGACGCAGCGCGCACCGCTGCCCTGGGGGCTCGACCGCATCGACCAGCGGTCGGCGAAGCTGTCCAAGACCTACACCTACAAGTCGTCCGGCAAGGGCGTGAACGCCTACGTCGTCGACACCGGCATCGACGTCAGGCACGCGGAGTTCGGCGGCCGCGCCTCGATCGCCTGGGCGGCGAGCAGGTTCAACGGCGACGGACGCGACTGCAACGGCCACGGCACCCACGTCGCGGGCATCATCGGCTCCAAGACCTACGGCGCCGCCAAGTCCGTGAAGCTGCGGGCCGTCCGCGTCCTCGACTGCAACGGCGAGGGCTCGATGTCGGACATCGTCGACGCCGCCAACTGGCTGCGCACCCACGCCGTCAAGCCGGCCGTGGCGAACATGTCCCTCGGCGGACCCAAGTCCACCGCGGTGAACACCGCCGTGACGAACCTGTCCAAGTCCGGGGTGTTCACCTCCGTCTCCGCCGGCAACGAGAACGCCGACGCGTGCAAGGTCTCCCCGGCCGGCGCGGGCTGGGTCATGGCGGTCGGCGCGACCACCAAGACCGACACGCGCGCCTCGTTCTCCAACTGGGGCAAGTGCGTCGACATCAACGCCCCCGGCTACGGCATCTACTCCACCTGGCCCGGCAACCGCAGCAAGGCGCTCAGCGGCACCTCCATGGCCGCCCCCTACGTCAGCGGTGTCGCCGCCCTCTACCTGTCCACCCACCCGAAGGCCACGTTCCCGACGGTGCAGAAGGTGCTGAACGACAACTCCACCCACACCCTCAAGGGACTGCGTTCGCAGCCCAACAGGCTCCTGTGGAAGGGCAAGCTGTGAGTCCCGTCACGTAGGATGGCCCGGCTCCCAGCAAGGGAGCCGGGCATCTCGCGCCTCGGCCTCGTCCCACCACCGCAGGGGTCTACCCTTGGCGAGGCAGACGGCTCTTTAACGTTCATTGACCTTCGGCCATGACGAGAGGAGAACACGTGGAGACCCCCGCCTCCACCCGTCGGCACGCAGACCGCCGCCGTGGCCGGCGACGCGCCGCCGCGGCTCTCGTGGCCCTCGCCGCCGCGGTTCCCCTGGTCGCCTCCGCCACGCCGTCCGCGGCCGCGCCGGCGTCCCTTCCCCTCGACCCGGGCGACAGCGGCAAGTTCGCGAGGCTGAACCGCCAGATCGAGCAGCTCGACAAGGAGTACGGCGGCGACCTCGCCAAGCTGAAGGACGCCGAGTACGCCGCGAAGAAGGCGCTGGACAAGTCCAACGACCTCCAGCGCGACCTCCAGGAGGCCCGCGGCGTCGTCGCCCAGCTCGCCGCGTCCCAGTACATGACGAACGGCGAGGACCCCACCGTCACCTTCCTGGCCGACGCCGACCCCTCCGACCTGCTGAGCAACGCCACCCTGGTCAGCCATCTCGCCCAGAACAAGGCGGGCAAGGTCGCCCAGATCCAGAAGCTCGTCAACGACCAGCTCGCGGCCCGCAAGGCGGCCCAGCAGAAGATGACGGAGCTGAACAAGGAGATCAAGGACCTGAGGCGGCGCAAGTCGCAGATCCAGTCCCTGGTCAAGAAGTACAAGCCCGAGTCCCCGAGCGTCGGCATGGGCGGCGTCACCCCGCGCATGCTCAAGGTGAAGAACACCCTCGACCTGGAGATGGGCCCCTTCCCCACGATCGGCTGCGTCCGGCAGACCGGCGACCCGCAGGACCACGGCACCGGCCACGCCTGCGACTTCATGGTGACCACGGGCGGCGTCATGGCCTCCGGCAGCGCCCAGTCCCTGGGCGACCGCACCGCCGCCTACGCCATCGCCCACGCGAGCGCCCTGGGCATCAAGTACATCATCTGGCGCCAACGCATCTACGACCTCCGCAGCCCCGGCTGGCGCGCCATGGAGAACCGAGGCGGCGTAACCGCCAACCACTACGACCACGTCCACATCTCGGTCTTCTAACCGCACCCACCCCCGACCAGGCCCGCAGCTCCGAGAGGGCACATCCAGGGCACTCGTGCCCGGAATCGTTCCCCAGGTGTCATCGATCGCCTTGCGCACCCAATCGCAGCTCGACGGCATCAGATCCGCGTAGCTCCGGAGCGCCAACCCAGGCTCAGCGTGCCCGAAAACTCAGCCAGCGCCCGAAACGGCGCTCAAGCCGCTGCGCAGCCCGACGCTAGGCCGTACCTCGCACCGCGCCACGCCCACCGGACGGGTCTCGCCGGAGTCGTGTGCTGCTGTTGCGCGGCTCCACCCTCGTCATCGTCCCAGATTGGCTTTATGGAGAGCAGCGCTTGCACGGAAGCGGAGTCGTAGGCACCGGTCCTCGGCTTCTTCTGCCGCGTCGGCACCACAGCAGCAATGTTCTGCGAGCCAGCGGAGATCATCAGGGTCCAGCCACAACGCGACCCGGCCGAGGGCTTGTTCTTTGTCTGGTTCGGTGGGTTCGATGTTCGTCGACACAATGGGGAGAGTAGGCGTTGTTCGTGACGTTGGCGCGAACGGTCGTCAGCGGTTAGGGCACCCCAGGGTGCTCACGCCCGAAGACGCTCCCGCGTGTCGTCGGGGCGTGGCATGCGGGTAATGCGGGCGCGCCTCGGGCGGACCGTTACTTGTACCAGTCGTCGCCGTCCGCGGCCGCCCGCGACTCCAGGTAGGCCTTCAGCGAGTCGGCGACTCGGATGCGTTCGTCGGTTTCGTGATCCCAGACGAAGACGCCGCCGGGGCGTTCTCCAGTCGGCAGGACATACGCGAACTGGTCCCCGCCGCCGTTGTCTCCCACGAACATGAACTGGTCGAATGGCTTGTAGAGATCGGCGATATCGGTGTTCTGGCGAAACTCCGTGTTCTGGTCGATGATCTCCCGCACCGGCCACACCAGTCCGGAGCCGTAGTCGCCCAAGACCCCGTCGGTCTCTCGGAGCACCTCTCGCAGTTCGTCCGGGACTCTCTGCCCCAGCCGCCGCTCGATGTCATCGATGGTCGCGTCGGTGGCGGGCGCGGCGAACTCCGCATCGTCGTACAGCCGCTCGATCAGCTCTCTCCACATGGCTTCGCCTCTGACGCGCGATTGCGGCGCCGGTCTAGGGTCGGGGGATGGGTGAAAAAGGGGAGCTTCCGCGGTATCGGGTTTTGACCGGGCCGGATGACGAGACGTTCTGCCGGCGGGTCAGTGAGGCGCTTGAGCTGGGGTACGAGCTGCACGGGTCGCCTTCGGTGACGTTCAACGGGCAGCGTGTCATCGTCGCTCAAGCGGTCGTTCGCCGCCCGGGATAGCGGGTGGCATGGGAAGGGCGCCCCCGGTTCGGGGGCGCCCTTCACTGCTCGGGTCAGTCGGCGTAGGTGGGGAGCATGCGTTCGTGGGCCTCGCGGAGTTCCGAGAGGCCGATGCTGAACAGCTCCTGGTCGCCTTCGGGGCCGCGGGACGTCACGTGCAGGGCGTCGCCGCCCGCCACGCCGATCTGGCTGACCGGGACGCCCGCCGACTCGCACAGGGCCGCGAGACGCGACTCGGCGCCCGGGCGGACGACGACCATGGCGCGGGCCACCGACTCGCTGAACAGCGCGACGAACGGGTCGCCGTGCAAGGTGATGCGGGCGCCGAGGCCGCCGCGCAGGCACGACTCCACCAGCGTCTGCGAGAGGCCGCCGTCGGAGAGGTCGTGCACGGCGTTGACCAGGCCGTCCCGGACGGCCGCGACCATGACGGACGCCAGGGCCGCCTCGGCCTTCAGGTCGACCAGCGGCGGCAGGCCGCCCAGGTGCCCGTAGACGACGTGCGCCCATTCCGAGCCGCCGAACTCCTCGCGGGTCTCGCCGAGGAGGGCGATCGTGGCGCCGTCGGTGGCCAGCGACATGTTCACCCGGCGGCGCACGTCGTCGTGGACGCCGAGGACGCCGATGACCGGGGTCGGGTTGATCGGGGCGTTGCCCGTCTGGTTGTAGAAGCTGACGTTGCCGCCCGTGACCGGGATGCCGAGGTACTGGCAGCCGTCCGCCAGGCCCGTGACCGCCTGCGCGAACTGCCACATGACGCCCGGGTCCTCCGGGGAGCCGAAGTTCAGGCAGTTGGTAACGGCCAGGGGCCGCGCGCCGGTCGCGGCGACGTTGCGGAACGCCTCGGACAGCGCGAGCTGCGCGCCCGCGTACGGGTCGAGCCGGGTGTAGCGGCCGTTGCCGTCCAGGGACAGCGCGATGCCGAGGCCCGACTCGTCGTCGATGCGGACGACGCCGGCGTTCTCGGGCATCGCCATGACGGTGTTGCCGAGGACGTACCGGTCGTACTGGGACGTCACCCACGTCTTGCCGGCGAGGTTCGGGGAGCCGGCCAGCCAGAGGACGGTCCGGCGCAGCTCGTCGCCGTTGGACGGGCGGGTGAGCCGGCCCGGGGTGTCGGACTGCAGGGCACCGAGGTCGTGCGGGGGCGCCAGCGGACGGTTGTAGACCGGGCCTTCGTCGGCGGCCGTGACCGGCGGGATGTCGACGATCGTCTCGCCCCGCCACGTCATGACCAGCCGGCGGGTGTCGGTGACCGTCCCGATCACGGTGGCCGGGATCTCCCAGCGCGCGCAGATCTCCATGAAGCGCTCGACCTTGGCGGGCTCCACCACCGCCATCATGCGCTCCTGCGACTCGCTCATGAGGATCTCCTCAGGGCGGAGCGTCTCGTCGCGGAGCGGGACGGCGTCGAGGTCGACGTGCATGCCGCCGGTGCCGGCCGCGGCCAGCTCCGTCGTGGCGCACGACACGCCGGCGGCGCCGAGGTCCTGGATGCCGACCACGAGGTCCTCGCGGAACAGCTCCAGGCAGCACTCGATGAGCAGCTTCTCCATGAACGGGTCGCCCACCTGGACCGACGGCCGCTTCTGGTGCGACTCCTCGTCGAAGGTGGCCGAGGCGAGGACGGACGCGCCGCCGATGCCGTCCGGGCCGGTCAAGGCGCCGAACAGGATCACCTGGTTGCCAGGGCCGGGGGCCACCGCGCGCTTGATGTCCTCGTGCTTCATCACGCCGACGCACAGGGCGTTCACGAGCGGGTTCTGCTCGTAGCAGGCGTCGAAGACCGTCTCGCCGCCGATGTTGGGCAGACCGAGGGAGTTGCCGTAACCGCCCACGCCGGCGACGACGCCGGGCAGGACGCGCTGGGTGTCGGCGGCGTCGGCCGGGCCGAAGCGCAGGGAGTCCATGACGGCGATGGGGCGCGCCCCCATCGACATGATGTCGCGGACGATCCCGCCGACGCCGGTCGCGGCGCCCTGGTACGGCTCGACGTAGGACGGGTGGTTGTGCGACTCCACCTTGAAGGTGACGGCCCAGCCCTGGCCGATGTCCACGACACCGGCGTTCTCTCCCATGCCGACGAGGAGCTTGTCGGTCTTGGGGGCCTTGTCGCCGAACTGGCGCAGGTGCACCTTGGAGCTCTTGTAGGAGCAGTGCTCGCTCCACATGACGGAGTAGATCGCCAGCTCGGCCGAGGTGGGCCGGCGTCCCAGGATGGTGCGGACGCGCTGGTACTCCTCCTCGTTCATCCCCAGCTCGGCGTACGGCTGCGGGCGCTCGGGGGACGCGGCGGCGACGGCGACCGTGTCGGTGCCATGGTCGTAGCGCGCGGGCGCCTCGATCGCGGGCTGCGGGCCGGTGCTGCGTCCGATGGCAGGCTGCGGGCCCGTTCCCCGCCCGACGGCGGGCAGGGGGCCCGTGCCGGAGCCGACCGCGGGCTGCGGGCCGGTGCCGCGCCCCACGGCGGGCTGCGGACCCGTGCCGGAGCCGACCGCGGGCAGCGGACCCGTTCCCGGACTGATCCGGGGCAGCGGGCCCGTCCCCGGGCGGACGGCGGGCAGGGGGCCTGTGCCGAGGCCGACCGGAGGCTGGGGGCCCGTGCCCTGCCCGATGGCGGGCAGCGGGCCGGTTCCCGGGCGGACGGTCGGCTGCGGGCCCGTGCCGCGCCCGACGGCGGGCTGGGGGCCCGTACCGGTGCCCACGGCGGGCTGAGGGCCCGTGCCCGGGCCCACCGGGGGAAGCGGGCCGGTGCCCGGGCCTTGAGCCAGCGGGCCCGTGTTCAGGTCGATGAGAGGCTGCGGGCCCGTGCCCCGCCCGACGGCGGGCTGCGGGCCCGTGCCCGAGCCGACCGCGGGCTGCGGGCCGGTGCCGGTGCCCACGGCGGGCTGCTGGCCCGTGCCGTGGCCGACCGCCGGCTGCGGGCCCGTGCCGGAACCGGCCACGCGCTGCGGGCCGCTGCCCGTACCGCGGGCGGGCGGCGGCGCGGCGAAGGCGCTCAGGTCGGGCACGGTGAGCGACGGGTCCGCGACGGTGGACGTGGGGTCGCCGCTGGAGCGCTCCTCTTCGAGGGCCCGCGCGAACTCCTGGTCGGGCACGCCTTGGGACGGCGCAGGGCCCGGGACGGGTTCGTCGTTCAGCACCGGGATGGGCCCGGTGAAGGGCCCGGGGGCCGGTTCGGCGGCCGGGTCCTCGGAGCCGGGCAGGGCGGGGGGCTGCTCCTCTTCGAGGATGGCCTTGAAGCCCTGCGTCACAGCGGGGTTGACGGGCTGGAGCTCCGGGTCGTCCGCGTCGGACTTGAGCTCGCCGAGCCACTCCATCGAGGGCTCGTCCTCGTCCCGCCTAGCCCTTCCGGAAGCGTGGGGCCGTTGCTCACTCATGCGTTGACCAGTCTCTTGACGATCGAGGTGAAGAAGCCGAGCCCGTCGGTGGACGGCCCGGTCAGCGACTCGACGGCGTGCTCGGGATGGGGCATGAGCCCGACCACGTTGCCGGCCTCGTTGCAGATCCCGGCGATGTCGTCCTGGGAGCCGTTCGGGTTCAGGTCGAGGTAGCGGGCGACGATGCGGCCGGAGTCGGCCAGTTCGAGCAGCGTCTCCCGGTCGGCGGTGTAGCGGCCGTCCCGGTTCTTCACCGGGATCACCAGTTCCTGGCCCTCCTGGTACTCGGAGGTCCACGCGGTGTCGGCGTTCTCGACGCGCAGCCGCTGGTCGCGGCAGACGAAGTGCAGCCCCGCGTTCGGGAGCAGCGCGCCGGGCAGCAGGTGCGACTCGCACAGCACCTGGAACCCGTTGCAGATCCCGAGGACCGGCAGGCCGGCGCCCGCGGCGGCCACGACCTCGGACATCAGCGGCGCGAACCGGGCGATCGCCCCGGCCCTCAGGTAGTCCCCGTAGGAGAACCCGCCGGGCAGGACGACGGCGTCGACCCCCTGCAGGTCGTGGTCGCCGTGCCAGAGGGCGACCGGCTCCGCGCCGGCCAGCCGCACCGCGCGTGCGGCGTCCTTGTCGTCAAGGGAACCTGGGAAGGTGATGATCCCAACCCGGGCAGCGTCCATCTGTTCTGTTCCTCCGAAATGAGGTGCGGCCGAGACGATCGGGATCTCCTCCGCCGATCAACCCCGATGCGCGTCGCATTCCCCCGCGCGCAGGTCCCAATCTACCCGGCGTTGGGAATGAGGTTGCGGTCGAGGCGCCGGACCAGCGCCCCGTCCCTCCAGGTCAGCCGCTTTCGCAGGTGAACGACGGTGCCGCGGTCGGGCGCGGAGTCGATGTTCAGGTCGTCCACCAGCGCGCGCATGAGCCCGATGCCGCGCCCCGACTCGCTCAGCGGCCCGGGCTCGGGCGGGGCGGACCGCAGCCCGCGGCCCCAGTCCATGATCTTGAGCAGGCAGGTGCCGTCGTGCACGTGGCCCGTCACCTCGTAGTCGCCGTTCGCGCGGGCGTGCTCGATGACGTTCGTGCACGCCTCGGAGATCGCGACCAGGAGGTCGTCGACGCAGTCCTCGGCGACGCCGAGGCCGCGCAGGGCCTCGCCCGTCACCCGGCGGACCACCGGGATGCTCATCGCGTCGCGCGGCAGCGCGAGCGAGAACCTCATATCCACCCGGACACCTCGTGTCATGCTCCGGGCGTCCCGACCGTGCCCCCGGTCCCGGAGCGTGCTCGACGACTCAACGCAGCTAACACTTCCCCGGAGGAAACTTCCGTAATCGCCACAGTCGCGGGCCCGCGGATTGGAACGGGCCATGTCACGACCGGAAAACGGCGGCGTTCGCCCGCCGGTTCGGGCGGCGGGCCGGTCCCGGCCACGCGCCCGGACGGTTACAGAACGTGAACCTCGTAGTTCTCGATGACCGGGTTCGCCAGCAGCGTCTCGGCGATCTTGCCGACCTTCTCCAGGGCCGCCTCGTCGGCGTCCCCCTCCAGCTCCACCTCGAACCGCTTGCCCTGCCGGACGGCCACGACCCCGTCGAACCCCATCTGCGGCAGCTTGCGGGCGATCGCCTGCCCCTGCGGGTCGAGGATCTCCGGCTTGAGCATGACGTCCACGACGACACGCGCCACGGTCGCCCCCTCACTGATCTGCGCTTTTGCTTACGATCCTGAAGCGTACGGCACCATGGCCCATCACGAGCCATCAGCACCCCCGGAGCCAGCCGATGAACATCGAGGACCTCACCCCCGTGGAGCGCCGCCTCTGGGAGGCGTTCCCCAAGGGGGAATCCGTCGACCTGTCGGTCGGCGACCAGGCGATGGACGACATCACGCGCTCCGACCGGTGGGGACGTGACCGGATGGTCAGGGCAGAGGTCCTCGTCGCGCTGCTCGTGGGCGCGGTGGAGGCCGAGCCCGGCCAGGTCGCCGCGGTGCGGCTCGGCGGCGCCCGCATCACCGGCGCGCTGAACCTCGGGCACGCGGAGGTCCGGGTCCCGCTGGCGCTCACCGGATGCGACTTCGACGAGGCGCCCCACCTGTACTGGGCGAGCATGAACAGCGTCCACCTGATGCGCTGCCGGCTGCCCGGCCTGATCGCCTCCGGCACGCGGGTGGACGGCCACCTGTGGCTGGAGGGCAGCCGCGTCAACGGCGGCCTGTGGCTGGACGGGGCGAACATCACCGGCATCCTCAACCTGTCGGGCGTGCACCTGTCCAACCCGGGCGGGGACGCGATGCTCGCCGACCGCCTCTCGGTCGAGGCGAACGTCTACTGCGACCAGGGGTTCGCCGCCAACGGCGAGGTCCGGCTGCCGGGGGCCCGCGTCGGCGGCCAGCTGATCTTCCGGGGCGCGCGGCTGTACAACCCGTCCGGCGCGGCCCTGTACGCCAGCCGCCTGGACGTGGCCGCGAACGTGTTCTGCGACGGCGGGTTCAGCGCCGAGGGCGAGGTCCGGCTGCGCGGCGCCCGCGTCGGCGGCTACCTGTCGTTCGTCGGCGCCCGTCTGGCCGCCCCCAAGCGGACCGCCCTGAACGCCGACGACCTGGCCGTCGAGACCGACGTCTACTGCTCGGACGGGTTCACCGCCGTCGGCGCCGTCAGCTTCTCCGGGGCCCGCGTCACCGGGCAGCTCAGCCTGCGCGACGCGCGCCTGCTCCACGACGAGGGGACCGCGCTCGGCCTGCAGCGCCTCCAGGCCGAGGAGCTGCTGATGCGCACCGCCGAGCCGATCAAGGGGACCGCGGACCTGTCCTACGCGCGCGTCAACCTGCTGCGCGACGACGCCGCGTCCTGGCCGGAGCGCCTCCAGCTCGACGGCCTCCAGTACGAGACCCTCGAACCGCCGCTCACCGCCCGCGAGCGGCTGGCGTGGCT
Organism: Actinomadura verrucosospora; assembly: GCF_039540335.1. Taxonomy (NCBI): domain Bacteria; kingdom Bacillati; phylum Actinomycetota; class Actinomycetes; order Streptosporangiales; family Thermomonosporaceae; genus Actinomadura; species Actinomadura verrucosospora. Next base: position 100,569 of record NZ_BAABEV010000001.1, read on the forward strand.
GCGCCGCGACACCGACGGCTACGCCCCCCAGCCCTACGAGCGGCTCGCGCAGACCTACCGCTCCCTCGGCCTGGACGCCGACGGCCGCTCCGTCCTGCTCGCCAAGGCCCGGGACCGGCGCCGGACGCAGGGCCTCCCACGCAAGATCGTCGGCTGGTTCCAGGACGTGCTGGTCGGCTACGGCTACCGCCCGTTCCGCGCCGCGAGCTGGCTGATCGGCCTGCTCGCCTTCGGGACGATCGTCTTCTCGGTCCACCGGCCGGACGTCCTGGACGACGGCCACAAGCCGCACTTCAACGCGTTCTTCTACACACTCGACCTCCTCCTGCCGATCGGCAACCTCGGCCAGGAGATGGAGTTCGCGCCCAAGGGCGTCTACCAGTGGATCGCGAACTTCATCGTCGCGGGGGGCCTGCTCCTCGGCCTGACGGTCGCCGCGGGCGCCACGCGGGCCCTCTCCCGGGAGTAGCGAGCCGGGCGATCCGGACATGGGGGGCAGCGGACGTAACGTGCGTCACGCCCGGGTCGCGGGGTAGGGCCGGGGGTAGAACCTCCGGTGGCGGGACGCGCATCGCGGTGGCGGGGGCTTGCATCGCAGGGTGTGATGTCTGCCACGATGGTGTTGCGGCTTTTGTCCCTTACCGGGGGCGGGCCGTCGACATCGGCCGACCGCGCGGCGACCCCGCGCGACGGCCCCGAACGAGGAGTGTCATCGATGACGATCGACTCCGTGCGCGGCGCGCCCGACACCCCGAAGGCCGCCGAGCCCGAACTCGTCCAGCTGCTCACCCCCGAGGGCGAGCGGATCGAGCACCCGGACTACCCGCTGGACCTCGGCCCCGAGGACGTGCGCGGCCTGTACCGCGACCTCGTGATCGTGCGGCGGATCGACCAGGAGGCCGTGGCCCTCACCCGGCAGGGCGAGCTCGGCCTCTGGGCGTCGCTGCTCGGGCAGGAGGCGGCGCAGATCGGCTCCGGGCGGGCGGCGTCCGCCAACGACATGGTGTTCCCGACGTACCGGGAGCACGGCGTCGCCTGGTGCCGGGACGTGGAGCCGCTGAAGCTGCTCGGCATGTTCCGGGGCATCAACCACGGCGGGTGGGACCCGAAGGAGCACGGCTTCCACCTGTACACCGTCGTGATCGGCAGCCAGACGCTGCACGCGACCGGGTACGCGATGGGCGTCCAGAGGGACGGCGTGCTCGGCACCCCGTCCGCCGGCGCCACGATCGCCTACTTCGGGGACGGAGCGACGTCCCAAGGCGACGTGAACGAGTCCTTCGTGTTCGCCTCGGTCTTCAACGCGCCGATCGTGTTCTTCTGCCAGAACAACCAGTGGGCCATCTCCGAGCCCCTCGAACGGCAGTCCAGGATCCCTCTCTACAAGCGCGCGCAGGGTTTCGGCTTCCCGGGCATCCGCGTGGACGGCAACGACGTGTTCGCCTGTCTGGCCGTCACCAGGAAGGCCCTGGAGAACGCCAGAACCGGCCAGGGCCCCACGCTCGTCGAGGCGTACACCTACCGGATGGGCGCCCACACCACGACCGACGACCCCACGCGCTACCGGCTGAAGACCGAGGAAGAGGCGTGGAAGCTCAAGGACCCGATCGAGCGCGTCAAGGCGTACCTGGTGCGCGGCGACATGGCCGACGCGGGGTTCTTCCAGAAGGTGGAGGACGAGGCCAAGCAGATCACCAGGGAGCTGCGTGAGGCGTGCCTGGCGCTTCCCGACCCGGAGCCCCTGTCGATGTTCGACCACGTGTACGGGGAAGAGCATCCGCTGATGACCGAGGAGCAGGAGCAGTTCGCCGCTTACCTGGCGTCGTTCGAGGAGGAGGCGAAGTGAGCACCCTGACCCTCGGCAAGGCCCTCAACGTGGGCCTGCGCAAGGCCATGGAGAACGACCCCAAGGTCCTGGTCATGGGCGAGGACGTCGGCAAGCTCGGCGGCGTCTTCCGCATCACCGACGGCCTGCAGAAGGACTTCGGCGAGGAGCGGGTCATCGACACCCCGCTCGCCGAGTCCGGCATCGTCGGGACGGCGATCGGGCTGGCGCTGCGCGGCTACCGGCCCGTGGTGGAGATCCAGTTCGACGGGTTCGTGTTCCCCGCCGCCGACCAGATCATCACGCAGCTGGCGAAGATGCGGATGCGCTCGCTCGGCGCGCTGGAGCTGCCGGTCGTCGTCCGGATCCCGTGCGGCGGCGGCATCGGCGCGGTCGAGCACCACTCCGAGTCGCCCGAGGCGTACTTCACGCACACCGCCGGGCTGCGCGTGGTGGCGTGCTCGAACCCGCTGGACGCCTACTCGATGATCCAGCAGTCGATCGCCTCCCCCGACCCCGTGGTCTTCTTCGAGCCCAAGCGCCGCTACTGGGACAAGGCGGAGGTCGACACCGACGCCGACCCCGCCGACTGGACGCCGCTGCACCGGGCCGCGGTCGTGCGGCCGGGCGAGCACGCGACGCTGCTCGCCTACGGGCCGGCGGTGAAGACGTGCCTGGAGGCGGCCGGAGCCGCCGCTGAGGAGGGGCGGGAGCTGGAGGTCATCGACCTGCGCTCGCTGAACCCGCTCGACATCGGCACGGTGACCGACTCGGTGAACCGGACGGGACGCTGCGTCGTCGTCCACGAGGCGCCCGTGTTCAACGGGTACGGCGCCGAGCTGGCCGCCCGGATCACCGAGAAGTGCTTCTACCGGCTGGAGTCGCCGGTGCTGCGCGTCGGCGGGTTCTCCACCCCGTACCCGCCGTCCCGCATCGAGGACCATTACCTGCCCGACCTCGACCGCATCCTGGACGCGGTCGACCGGACCTTCGCGTGGTGACGCCGGTGAGCCAGCCCAAACTGTTCAAGCTGCCCGACGTGGGCGAGGGCCTGACCGAGGCCGAGATCGTCAAGTGGCACGTGCAGCCCGGCGACACCGTCGAGGTGAACCAGACCATCGTCGAGATCGAGACGGCGAAGGCGATCGTGGAGCTGCCCTGCCCGTTCGAGGGCGTGGTGACCGAGCTCATGGTCACCGAGGGGCAGACGGTGGACGTCGGGGTCCCGATCATCGCGGTGGACCCCGGCGGCGAGGGCGGCGTGGCGACGCCGGTGTCCGAGCCCCCGGCGCAGGCGGCCGCGCTCCGCGAGGAGGGCGTCCCGACCGTCAACGAGCCCGGCATGGTGTCGCCGCAGGAGCCGCCGAAGCGCACGCCCGTCCTCGTCGGCTACGGCGTGAAGGAGGGAACGACCAGGCGCCGTCCCCGGAGGTCCGCCAACGGCGCGGCGTCCGCGGCCCCGGTCGCCCCGGCGCCCGCGCCCGCCCCGGAGGCGCCACCGGCGCCGCCGGCGCCCCGTCCGAGCCCCTCGGGGAACGGGCTGCCGCTGGCCAAGCCGCCCGTCCGCAAGATGGCCAAGGATCTCGGGGTGGACCTCACGTCCATCACGGGGTCGGGCCCGCAGGGATCGATCACGCGCGAGGACGTCCTCGCCGCGCGGTCAGGCGCCGAGGCTCCCGCCGCGCCCGCCCAGGCGGGCCCGCGCGAGGAGCGGATCCCTGTCAAGGGCGTCCGCAAGGCCACCGCGGCGGCGGTGTCCGGTTCGGCCTTCACCGCCCCGCACGTCACCGAGTTCCTCCAGGTGGACGTGACGCGGACGATGGAGACCGTCAAGCGGCTCCGCGAGCTGCCCGAGTTCGCAGACGTGAAGGTGTCGCCGCTGCTGCTGGTGGCGCGCGCGCTGCTCACGGCCGTGGCGCGCAACCCGATGGTGAACTCCGCGTGGGCGGACGGCCCGGACGGCGCGGAGATCGTCGTCAAGCGCTACGTGAACCTGGGGATCGCGGCGGCCACCGAGCGCGGCCTCATCGTCCCCAAGATCAAGGACGCGCACGAGCTCGACCTGCCGGGCCTCGCACGCGCCCTGAACGAGCTGGCGGCGAAGGCCCGCGCGGGCAAGGCGTCCCCCGCCGACCTGTCCGGCGGGACGATCACGATCACGAACGTCGGCGTGTTCGGGGTGGACGCCGGCACCCCGATCCTCACCCCGGGCGAGGCCGCGATCCTGGCGTTCGGCCAGGTCCGGGACATGCCGTGGGTGCACGAGGGCGAGCTGGCGATCCGCAAGGTGACCACGCTGGCGCTCTCGTTCGACCACCGCATCGTGGACGGCGAACTGGGCTCCCGCGTCCTGCGCGACGTCGGGGACATGCTCGAAGACCCGATCCGCATGCTCGCCTGGTCGTAGCCGCCGGGTCGTCGCCGCCGGGCGGCGGGCAGGACCGAGGGGCCGGTGCCGAGCGGTCGGCACCGGCCCCACGCCGTCCCTGGCGCATTCAGGATGACTGCGTCGCGCCGGCGAAAGATTCTTCCTTTTCCGGGTGAGATCCATAGGTGGGAGCATTGCCCCTGATCACCCCTCCCAGTACACTCGCCAGCTACGCGAAACCTCCAATCTCGAACGGACGGGAAGAAAGGACACGCGGGCCTCTCCAGAAGGAGATCCCGTTCCCTACCTGATCGAGAAGCATGACGACTGCCTGTCTACGATTGCCGACCCCCGCACCCAGTCCCACCCTGCCATGGCAATGGGGCCCTGCTGCGCCGGGGAGACACCCGAACGCGGCCTGCATCGGCTCTGACCACTCGGTCTCCACCATGCGCTGGACGTTACGTCGCGTCCAGTATGGCGTCACCCCCCATTCCTGAAGTCCGTGGTCTCATGACCGGGCCTCAAAGCTCACGGGACGGCCGCCTCCCATAACCGGCCATTCCCAAAAAGGACCGACCCTCCGGCGACCGATACCAGGCGCCACTGTGGTCGAGCCGCGACTCCGGGTAGGCGGAAACCGACGGCTGCGGTAACCCGCCGAAACGGAGCGCTTTCGCACCGCCGAGTGACCGCTGCTCGCTTCCCGGCAAAGAACTCATCATGCGAGGAACCGCGTTCCGCGCGCCCAAAACCGAGATCATTGGAAAGGGACACACCTTGGACTCATTGAGCAGGCATGTGATGGCGCAGCCAGAGGCCGCCGAACCCATGATCATGCACAACACGATCATGGGCGAGGCGGCGGGAGCATCCCTCATCGCGCTGGCCGTGTTCCTCTTCCTGGCACGACGCGGCGACCGGCTGTGGGCCAGGGGGTGGGCGCTGACGTTCGGCGTCGGCTCCCTCATCCTGACCTCTCTGAGCTGGGACGCCATCACCACCGGCCCGTTCACCGCCAAGCCCGAGATCAACATGGTGTTCGGCGGGCCACTGTTCTGGTTCGGCGTCCTGCTCGGTGCCGCCGCCCTCTACCTCTGGGTGCACGGCGACACGCTGCAGGAGCCGACGGGCGCGAAGCGGGGGGAGACCGAGCTCTACCGGTTCACGGCGACCACGCGCGGAACCTTCTCTCCGGTGTATCTGCTGGTCCTGGCCGCCGGCCTCAACCTGCTGGGCAACGCCGCCGCCATCGTCCGGTTCAATCTGGTGGGCGGCGCGCCCGCGTCAGAGCCCATCACCGGGCGTCTCGGGCACATCGCGTGGATCGAGAACAACTCCTTCGGCCTGGTCTACGCACTCGCCGGCATCGCCACGATCCTTCTCATCGGCGCCGTTCGTGACCTCGGGGGCCGCGTCGCGACCGTCGTCATCACGCTGTTCTTCGCGTCCGGTCTGTTCTTCCTGGTCTTCAGCACGCTGAACGAGTACACCCATCCAGGATTGATGATCAACAAGTGCGTGCAGGGAACCATGGAGAACTGCGCCGAGTGGAAGTACAACTACTAGCGACCAGCCTGGTTCGCTCGCCGGGAGCCGCTGACGCCGTCGACGGTCCCGAGGGGCGTCCTCGGCCTACCGCTAGGAGACGGGAACCTTCTCGACCTTGCCGAAGGGCCCGGCGTCGAAAGTCACGGACGTGACGTCGCCGGGCGGGGCGGGAAGGTAGACGAAGCCGCGGACGGGCTCGTTGACCGCAGTGCGGAACACGACCCGTCCAGCGTCGACGTAGTTGGTGGGACGCCCCGGCGTGGGAGGACCGACACGAACGGCGCGGTAGACGTCCTTCTTGCCCGGCACCTGGATCGAGAACGCTCCGAAAACTCCGCCCGGATAACTCGGGTTCGGGTAGGACGCGTCCGGCGGCGTGGTGCCGGGCCCCTCATTCACGATGTCGAACACGGCGACGATGTAGGCGCCGTCCCGGTAGAAGGGTTTGACCTCAAGGCGCCTCTTGGCGGCTCCAAAGGGAGCCGTGCGCGACGCCATCTTCTGCCGGTCCTGCGCCCGGAAGGTCGCCGGTGAACCGGAACCCGGCGCCGACGACTTGAGCTGGTAGGTAACGTCGACCCCGTCACCGTCCTGCCGCCCGTTCGCCGTGTAGGTGAAACCGGTGCCGAGTCTGGTCTTCATCTCGTTCAAAAGCGCCTGGGCCCGATCCCCGGACACCTTGGCGTCACTGGCATGCGCCACAAGCGTCAGCGCGCCGGCCGCCTGCCCCTTGACCTTCTGGGCGACCCCGTCCAGCGCGGCCTTGGCCCCACTCGTCAGCTTGGCCGAACCAGCCTCGAACAGGGCATCGCTACGCAGACCGACCGTGACGCTCGATCCGTTGGACGAGACAGTCCGCCCCTCCTCCTCGACGATGTCGTACAGCTCCACGGGGTTCCCGCTCGGCGGGGACGACGCCGTAGCCGACGGGGAGGTCGTGATCGGGGAAGGTGCGCCCGCCATGAACGGCTCGGCCCCGACCGAGGGAGTGGACGACGCCGACGGAGAAGACGAGGCCGACCCACTCGGCGGCGCGGACGAGACAGACGGCGTGGCCGGCGTGGCCGGCGTGGCCGACGCGGCGGCGACCGGGATCCCGGTGAACTCCCCGGCCGTCCCCGGCGTGATCGCGGTGACCTTCTGGACGGTCGCCGGGATCGGCGGATAGTCGGCGGTCATCTCGCGCGTCGTGCCGGGCGCGAAGCCGGAGCCGCTGGTGGTCCCGGTGGGCTTGTAGAGCTTGCGCCCGGCCGCATCCAGCAGCGCGATCTCGAACGGGACCGACTTCACCGACGAGTCCAGCGACGTCACGCTGTAGCGCAGCACCGACTTGGCGGCCTGCCGCTCGACGCCCCTGATGGCCACGCGCGCGTGCAGGCCGTCCGCGCCCCCGAACCACCCCTCCTTGGCGTACGCGCCCGCGGGCTGCACGGTGGGCAGAGCGGCGCCCGTGCGAACCGTCGGCGGAGCGACCTTCTCTGCCAGGTCGGCATCGGCGCATCCGGCCACGAGCAGCAGGCCGATGGAAGAGACGGCGAGGGGCAGCGCACGCATCGTTCATCCGCTCGGGGAGGGGGACGGGCGAGGGACGCGGGCAACAGTAGTCAACCACCCCACCCCCCGCCAGAACCCCAGCGATCCGCGGCCGCCGGTGGCGGTGCTCCGTCGGCCGGGTGCGGGGTCTGGAATGCCGCCGAGCGGCGGGGGTCGCGCATATGATCAGTGCGAACTTCACAAACCAGAAGAAATTTCCGGTTCTGCGGAGTCTCGTCGTATCCATCGGCGCGATCTCCAGGGGACCGGCTCATGGCTGATCCTCCTGCGCGCCTGTCCGAGGGGATCAGAACAATGAGGAATACGCCGGCCGCCAGGCCGGACAACATAGCCCTGGGCGCGGGTCTCACCCTCGTCGAGGGTTCGTCAAAGCTGTTCGGGCGCTCGATCTTCAAGAACTACCTGCTCGAGGGCATCACGATGTCGGCCCTGGTCGTCGCGACGGCCGAGTACGGCATCGGCGCGATGGTCATGCTGCTGGTGGCGTTCAGGCTCCAGATTCTGGGGCTGTTCCGCCACATGACGTCGCGGTCCCAGCGGTTCCGGTACACCCGGCGGGCCTTGAAGGCGACCATCGTGTTCACGACGGTCGTTCTCATCCTCACGGTGGCCGAGTACGGCACCGTGCTGGCGGCTCTGCTGGTGGTGTTCAGGTTCCAGGTACCGGGTCCTTACCGTCCCGAGGAGCCGCGGCCCGTGCGGCTCCGGTTCACCTGGAAGACCGTGACGGCCGTCATCGTCTTCGCCGGCTGCAACATCGCGGGCCGGGGAATGATCGTGATGGCGATGATGTCGGCGGGGACGGCCCTCGCCACCATCAACGCGATCACGTTCGCCGTCTCGACCATGACCTACTCGGTGGGGGTCTGGAAGACCGGGCAGTGGTTCGCGGCGATGCTGGTGCCGCTGCTCATCGTGCTGGGCCTCGCCGTTTCCATCGAGGCGTGGCACATCACCGCGAGCCCGTGGGGAGTCATCTGGTCCATCGGATCGGCTCTCTCCGGCGTCGTGTACATGGCGCTGTCCCGAGGTTTCGTCGAGCGGGGCGGCGCGGAGGCCGATCAGTTCCAGGCGCTGGGCACGGGCCTGGGCGTGGTCGGTCTCGGCGTGTGGGCGATGCTGGCGGGCGAGGATCCGTCGGTCGGCTGGTCCTGCGGGGTCCTCTTGGCGCTGCTCTGCACGGCGCTGATGACCGTCGTCGTCCCCCGGTACCTGCACATCCGGGCGAGGAGGGCCCTCGGGGACGCCGTCTACACGATCTTGTGGAGCGTCATTCCGCTGCTCGGCCTGCTGGTCGACCTGATCATGGAGCAGAAGATCCCGACGGCCTGGCAGGTCATCGGGATGTCCTGGATCAGCGTGGTCGCGGCCGTGGCGTCCCTGCTCCGCAAGCAGCCCGAGGCGGAGATCGTCAAGCGGCGAACGTTACGCGAGATGATCATGCGCCTGAAAAGGCCGCTCGGCTGCGTGTGATCCAAGCCGATCGGTATAGTTCGTGCGGTTTCGCCTAATTCGCACGAATTCCACGCCGGGGAGAACAGGCTCAGTCTTCCCACCGTTTGCGGTGTCCCGGCGGAAGGCTCGAAGCCTCTCCGCCGGGACACCGTTCTTCCCCGGGTTGCTGTTGGTGTGGCTCAGCGGTAGGCGGCCAGGCCGTCCGCCAGTTCTTCTTCGTCGCCGTCACGGATTGCGTAGAGGGCTTGCTGCAGGGCGAATGTGTTGCGGATCGCGGTGATGCGGGTGACGAGTCCGGCATCTGGCCAGTGGCCCAGGGCGAGCAACCTTTCCAGGAACTCACGGCCGTAGCTGGCACCGATCGCAGCGAGGTCTTCGGCCTGGTCGCCGAGGGCGACATCGTCCCAGTCGAGTACTCCGGCGAGGCGCGGCAGTCCGTTCGTCCACTCCCACAGGACGTTTTCGGCGCCGAGGTCGCCATGCACCACCGCTTGGGCGGGGTGGGGAAGGTCGTCGAGTGCTGCGAGCTCCCGCTCGGCCTGTAGACGCCCATTGTCGGACATGAGCGGGAACAGCTCAGCGCGCACACTCTCCGCGAACCGCCGCCACCGGTCTTCTGCCGCGTGAGGGAGAACCGCTCGTGCCGTTTCGTCGTTGCCGGCACGCGCCAGGCCGGACAGCAGCGTGGCGTACTGCTCTGCCACGGTCTCGGCTACTTGAGCATCCTTGAGCGCCTCGCCCTCCAGCGGTTCCCCGGGAATGCGGCTGAGCACCAGGAACGGTGCCTCGTCGTTGCCGTGGGCGCCGCCTTGGAGCAGCGGCTCAGGTATGCGAAAGCCGAGGTCAAGCCCGGCGAGTGCGTGCAGTGCGGCTGCCCGCTCGGGCAGCCGGGCGGCCGCTGCCGGGGTGCGAGGCAGGCACACGACGCGGTCTGGCCCAATGACCACTGTGTGGAATTGCCCCTGACGCTCTGCGAGGTCGTCCGGTTCGGCACCGGGCAGCAGACGGCTCAGCAAAGCGCGATGCGTCGTACGGATGCTCACGAGTGAGACCTCTGGGTTCTTCGAAGCACGGGCTGTGCGAAAAGTAAGAAGCGACCTCCGGAGAGGTCGCCCATGAAACCAGACGGAACCTCGGCGAGCCGAGGAATCATCCTTCCATGTCGTCAGTCGCCCAGGATCTTGTCGGGGTCGTAGCCCGCGAGATCCAGCGCTTGTTCGAGTTCTTCGTCGGTGGCGACTTCGTCATCGCCTTGGGGGCCGCTGGTGTTGGCCATTTTCTTTGCTCCCTGCCTCGCAGTGAGCCGACGGCTCTTGCCGCCGACCTTGGTGATCGTCCGGGAGGCGGGGGCGTTGTCAAGCCTCGGAGCGGCCGGCCGGCGTCTCGTCGACGACCTCGCGACCCGGCCGCCGGACTTGGCGAAAAAGCAGTTGGCTGGGTGGGGTGGGCGCTGCTAGTTTTTCGGAGGCCGTGCTGAAGAAAGAGGAGGTGGTACCCGTGAACCTGATTTCGACATGGGTGCTCCCCTCTGGGGTCACGGTCGGGCGGTAGGTCGTCCGGGAGCGCCGTTCGAGAGCACTCCCGAAAGGCACGACCATGCAGTTCACTTCTGAGCAGCGTCTCGACGACGGGCTCCTTGAACGCGAATTCACCCTCGGCGAGGTTCCCGGCGTCCTGTGGACGCCCGAGTCCGCGTCCGCAGCGGCACCGGTTCCGCTGATCCTGATGGGCCACCCCGGCGGGCTGGACAGGATGCGCCCCCGCCTGGTGGGCCGGGCTCGGCGGTCCGCGGCGGACGGCTTCGCCGCGGCCGCCATCGAGCTCCCCGGAAGCGGTGAGCGGCCCCGCTCGGCCGCCGCCGAGCAGGCCCGCGCCGACCTCCAGCGGGCGGTGAAGGCCGGTGGGCCCGTCGATGACGAGATCGTGGACCGGCTCGTCCTCCCGCTGGTCGACAAGGCGGTCCCGGAGTGGCAGGCCGCTCTGGACGCCCTCCTCGCGCTGCCTGAGATCGGCGGCCCGGTCGGACTCTCGGGCGGAGTCACCGCCATCGGGGTCCGGCTCGCGGTGGTCGAACCGCGCATAGCGGCCGCCGTTCTGTTCGCCGGGAGCTTCGTGCCTCGCGTCCTGTTCGAGGAGGCCCGCCAGGTCACCATTCCGCTGCACGTCCTGCTGCAGTGGGACGACGAAGGGAACGACCGGCAGGCGGCCCTGGACCTGTTCGACGCCTTCGGCTCCGAGGAGAAGTCGCTGCACGCCAACATGGGCGGGCACACCGGCGTCCCGCAGTTCGCCGGGGACGCCGCGGCGGCGTTCTTCACCCGGCATCTGAGCTAGCCGTCGGCCCGCTCGCCTGACAGCACTGTGGCCCTGCCCGGACGGGCAGGGCCACAGCGCGGCGGGGTTAGAAGGACTCTTCGGGGAGGTCCATCACGTCCAGGGTGGTGGACTCGGTGACGGCGCGGTCCGAGGCCAGGCGCGGCAGGACGGTCTGGCAGAAGAACTGCGCGGCCGCGACCTTGCCGGTGTAGAACGCCTTGTCGGAGTCGGACACGTCGCCTCCGCCGAGGGCGTTGAGCGCGACCTCGGCCTGGCTGCACAGGAGCCAGCCGACGATCAGGTCGCCGAGGGCGAGCAGCAGGCGCGAGGAGTTGAGCCCGACCTTGTAGAGCTCCTTCGGGTTCTCCATCGAGCCGAGCGCCCAGCCGACCATCGGGTCGAGGATGCCCTGGACGTCGTCGAGGGCCCGGCCGAGCAGGGCGCGCTCGTTCTTGAGCCGGCCGTTGCCGGCCTCGGAGTCGGCGAACGCCCGGATCTCCCCGGCGAGCACCTTCAGCGCCTCGCCGTTGTCCCGCAGGATCTTGCGGAAGAACAGGTCCTGGCCCTGGATGGCGGTGGTGCCCTCGTACAGGGTGTCGATCTTGGAGTCGCGGATGTACTGCTCGATCGGGTACTCCTGCAGGAAGCCGGAGCCGCCGAGCGTCTGCAGCGACTCGGCGCCGAGCAGCGCGTAGGCCCGCTCGGAGCCGAAGCCCTTCACGATCGGCAGCAGCAGGTCGTTGACCTTCTCGGCCGTCTCGTCCCTGCGCCCCTCGAACTCGGCCAGCTGCACGGCGTCCTGGTAGGACGCGGTCAGCAGCACGAGCGCGCGCATGCCCTCGGCGTAGGCCTTCTGCGTCATGAGGCTGCGCCGGACGTCCGGGTGGTGGGTGATCGTCACCCGCGGAGCGGACTTGTCCGTCATCTGCGTCATGTCCGCACCCTGGACGCGCTCCTTCGCGTACTCCAGCGCGTTGAGGTAGCCGGTCGAGAGGGTGGCGATGGCCTTGGTGCCGACCATCATCCGCGCGTACTCGATGACGAGGAACATCTGCCGGATGCCCTGGTGGACGTCGCCGACCAGGTAGCCGACCGCCGGGTGCTTCTCGCCGAGGGTGAGCTCGCAGGTCGTGGAGACCTTGAGGCCCATCTTCTTCTCGACGTTGGTCACGTAGGCGCCGTTGCGCTCGCCGAGCTCACCGGTCTCCACGTCCACGAGGTACTTGGGGACGAGGAACATCGACAGGCCCTTGGTGCCGGGGCCGGCGCCCTCGGGGCGGGCCAGCACCAGGTGGAAGATGTTCTCGGACATGTCGTGCTCGGCCGAGGTGATGAAGCGCTTGACGCCCTCGATGTGCCAGGTGCCGTCCGGCTGCTGGACGGCCTTGGCGCGCCCGGCGCCGACGTCGGAGCCGGCGTCCGGCTCGGTCAGCACCATCGTCGCGCCCCACTGGCGCTCCAGGGCCAGCTCGGCGAACTTCTTCTGCTCGGGCGTGCCGATGTGCCAGAGGATCTGCGCGAAACCCGGACCGGACGCGAACATGTAGACGGCCGGGTTGGCGCCCAGCACCTGCTCGGCGACCGCCCAGGTCAGCGAGCGCGGGGCGCCGCTGCCGCCGAACTCGGGGGCGAGGTCGAGGCGGTACCACTCGGAGTCCATCCACGCCTTGAACGACTTCTTGAAGCCCTCCGGCATCGTGACCGTGCCGGTGGCCGGGTCGAACACCGGCGGGTTGCGGTCCGCTTCCTCGAAGGAGGCGGCGAGCGGGCCCTCGGCCAGCCGGTTCACCTCGTCGAGGATGCTGCGCACGGTGTCCTCGTCCAGTTCGGCGTACGGGCCGCTGCCGAGGAGGTCCTGGCGCCTGAACACCTCGAAGAGGTTGAACTCCAGGTCCCGGAGGTTGCTCTTGTAGTGCCCCATTCGAGACTCCGTCTGGTTCCGGCGGCGACCGGCGGCCCCGCTGCGTACTGGTCAGTAACTCAACAGCATGCTACCCGCTGGTAACCACTGACAACCACCCCAATCGTCCGGTTTCCGGGGAGGCAGGCCACATCGATACCACGCCCGTCTCCGTCGCGTGACCCAAGTCACCCAGGCCCCCTGAGTCGCACCCTCCTACGCCCCGCGCGGGAGGGGTGGCAAGATCAAGCGGGCGCGAATTCACCCGCGGTGCACGAGGAGGTGCGCAATGAGGCAGGAGGAGGAGGCCGCCCCGAGGCTGACCGTCATCGGGACCGGCTACCTCGGCGCGACGCATGCGATCTGCATGGCCGTGCTGGGGTACGAGGTCCTCGGTGTGGACGTCGACCGGCACAAGATCGAACAGCTGGCGTCGGGCGAGGTCCCGATCTTCGAACCTGGGCTGCCGGAGCTGCTCACCAAGGCGCTCGACTCGGGCCGGCTCCGGTTCACCACCTCCTTCGCGGAGGCCGGGGAGTTCGGCGACGTCCACTTCGTGTGCGTGGGAACGCCCCAGCAGGCCGGCTCGGACGCCGCCGACCTGACCTACGTCGACGCCGCCGTCAGCTCCCTGGCGCCGCACCTGCGCCGCAGGTCCCTGGTCGTCGGCAAGTCCACCGTGCCGGTCGGGACGGCCGCGCGCCTCACCGGCCTCGTGCAGGGGCTGGCGCCCGCCGGGACCGACGTCGAGCTGGCCTGGAACCCCGAGTTCCTCCGCGAGGGCTTCGCCGTGGACGACACCCTGCGCCCGGACCGGCTGGTGTTCGGCGTCGCGTCCGACTGGGCGCACGAGCGGCTGCGAGCGGCGTTCAGGCCCGTCCTCGACCTCGGCACGCCGGTGATCCGCACGGACCTCGCGACCGCCGAGCTGGTCAAGGTGGCGGCGAACTCCTTCCTCGCCACGAAGATCTCCTACATCAACGCGATGGCCGAGGTCTGCGAGGCGGTCGGCGCCGACGTCCGGGACCTCGCCGACTCGCTGGCGCTGGACGACCGCATCGGCGGCAAGTTCCTGCGGCCGGGGCTGGGGTTCGGCGGCGGCTGCCTGCCGAAGGACATCCGGGCGTTCGCGCACCGGGCCGAGGAGATCGGCGTCGGCCAGGCCGTGTCGTTCCTGCGCGAGGTGGACGACATCAACCGGCGCCGCCGGGCCCGCACCGTCGACCTCGTCCGGGACCTGCTGGGCGGCGACCTCGCCGGCAGGCGCGTCGCCGCGTGGGGCGCCGCGTTCAAGCCCAACTCCGACGATATCCGGGACGCGCCCGCGCTGGACGTGGCGCGCACCATCCACGGCCTCGGCGGGGACGTGCGCGTCTACGACCCGGTCGCCCTCGACAACGCCCGCCGGGCGTTCCCCGAGCTGACCTACGGCGAGAGCGCGTTCGACGTGGCGCGGGACGCCGACGTGGTCGTCCTGCTGACCGAGTGGTCGGACTTCCGGGAGGTCGAGCCGGAGGCGCTGGCCGGGGTCGTCCGGCACAAACGGGTGGTGGACGGCCGTCACGCGCTCGACGCGGACCGCTGGCGCGCGGCGGGCTGGGAGTACCGCGCCCTGGGCCGCCCCTGAAGGTGTGCCGGTCTCCGCGCCAGGTGGCGCGGGGACCGGCGAGGCGGGAGGCTAGCTCATTCCCGCCAGGGTCTTACTGGCTCCCGCCGTGGAGGCGGCGGGAGTGGGCGGTGGCCTCCTCCGCAGTGACACGGGCGTCGTCCATGGCCTGCTTGTTCTCCGGAGTCGGGTCCTGCACGTACGCCTTACCGGCGTCGCGCAGGGCGTCCTGCGCGGTGTTCATGGTCTCCTCGGCCGCGCGGGCCTGGTCAGCCTTGTTCTCGTTCGTCACGGGTCTCTCCGTTGTGAGTCCTTCACCGCGGCTACCGCGGCGGAGCCTTCATCCGATAGCTCACGCAGACCTTGCCTGCGCGAGCCCCCAGAGGATGAAGAGCTCATGAAGAGCCGTCCGGCAAGGGGATCGAGCCGCAACAGGCGTCCGAGGCGGGCTCTCGTACGCCGGCATGGGGGAACATCCCGGGGAGTGGGGCCGTTGGGCGAGGTGAGGGCCATGCCCACGATGGGCGCGTGGTCTCTCCCGGACGAGGTGCGCCGTACCCGGAACGCGAAGACGGCGCGTGACATCAGTCGTCTCGTCATCCGGGAGTGCCACCATGGCCTGGATCCTCGTCATCGTCGCCGGCCTCTTCGAGGTCGCCATGGCCCTGTGCCTGAAGGGCAGCAAGGGCTTCACCCAGCCGCTGGAGTCGGCGGGGTTCCTCGTGTTCGCCGTGGCGTCCTTCGGGCTGCTCACCGTCGCCCTCAAGCACCTGGAGGTCGGCACCGCCTACGCCGTCTGGGTCGGCATCGGGGCCGTCGGGACGGCGGTGCTCGGCATGCTCTTCATGGGCGACGAGGTCTCCGCGACCCGCGTCGTCGCGCTCGCGTTCATCGTCCTCGGGGTCGTCGGGCTGAACCTCGCCGGAGGCGGCCACTGACCGGCGGCGCCGGCAAGCGGCGCGGACGGCCAGGAACGGCCACCGCCTGCGCAGGTCAGCCGAGTTCCCGGAACGTAATCTCCCGTAACAGCGTCTATGGGACGAGAGCGCGGGGAGTCGCTCGAACACGGGAGGACGGACCTTGGTCTTCAAGAAGCTGCGTCAGGCGATGGGCATCGGCGGCCCGTCGATCGAGACGGTTCTGCACGACCCGAACACGATGCCCGGCGGAGTCGTCACGGGCGAGATCGCCATCATCGGGGGCCAGTTCAACTCCGACATCAAGGCGGTGAACCTCGCCCTGCGCACCAAGGTCGAGGTCGAGTCGGGCGACAACGAGTACACCTCCAACCTGGAGTACGCCAAGATGCCGGTCGCGGGCGGGTTCAGCCTGCAGGAGGGCGCGCGGCACAGCATCCCGTTCCAGTTCCCGATCCCGTGGGAGGCGCCGCTCACCCACATGTACGGGCGGCCGCTGCACGGCACGACGGTCGGGATCGCGACGGAGCTGGAGGTCGCGGGCGCGCTCGACCCGGGCGACCTCGACCCGATCGCCGTCCACCCGCTGCCCGCGCAGGAGCGCATCCTCGTGGCGTTCTCCAACCTCGGCTTCCAGTTCCGCAACGCGGACTGCGAGAAGGGCCGCATCTGGGGCGTCCACCAGGAGCTGCCCTTCTACCAGGAGATCGAGTTCTACCCGCCGGGGCAGTACGCGCGCGGCATCAAGCAGCTCGAAGTGACGTTCGTGTCGTACCCGCAGTCGATGGAGGTCGTGCTGGAGCTCGACAAGCGCGGCGGGGTGTTCACCGAGGGCCATGACGCGTTCAGCCGGTTCACGGTCGACTACGCGACCGTCGAGCACACCAACTGGGAGCAGCAGCTCGACGGCTTCCTGCAGGAGGCCGGGCGCCGCCGGGGCTTCTTCTGACCGCCGGCCGGCCGATCACCGGGACCCCTCCGCGATGTTGATCGCGGAGGGGTCTCCGCGTAGAAAGGGGTCCCGTGCCCCAGCCCCCCGGACTGAACCACGCGGAACGGCGCCTCTGGACGGCGTTCCCCACCGGCGCGGCCGTCGTCCTCGGCGACGACCGCCCGGCCGGCCCCCTGCCCGACCGCATCGTCCGCGCCGAGATCATCACCCGGCTGCTGCTCGGCGAGTGCGAGCCGCGCCCCGGCGCGGTCGCGGCCGTCCGGCTCCGCGGCGCCTACGTCACCGGGCGGCTGGACGTCGCCGGGGGCCGCGTCGAGGCCGAGCTGCTCCTGGAGGACTGCCGGCTCGTCGAGGAGCCGGTGTTCGCCAACGCCGAGACGCGCCAGCTCCGGTTCTCCGGCTGCCGGATGCCCGGCTTCGACGGCGGCGGCCTGCGCGCGGACGGCTTCCTCAGCCTGTCCGGGTCCGAGATCGAGGGGGAGGTGCGGCTGCCGCGGGCGCAGATCCTCGGCGGCCTGCGGATGAACGGGACGCGGGTCACCGCGTCGGCGCCGGAGAAGTGGGCGGTCTCCGGCGGCGCCCTCGTCGTGGACGCCGGGGCGTTCATCCGGGACGCCGAGATCACCGGCGGGGTGCGGTTCGTGGGAGCGCGGATGAACGGCGGGCTGTTCATGGAACGCACCACGCTCACCAATCCGGGCCGCATCGCGCTGGACGCGCAGAACATCGTCGTCGAGGACACCGCCGAGCTGAGCCACGGGTTCAGCACGTTCGGCACCGTCCGCCTGCGCAGCGCCCGCGTGAACGGCGTCCTGTCGTTCATCCGGGGCCGCCTGGACTCCTCCGACCCGGCGCGGATGGCCCTGCACGCCAGCCACATGCAGGTCGACGAGCTGCTGCTGTGGCCGGCGGAGCCGATCAAGGGCCGGGTGTCGCTGTCGTACTCCAGGATCGACCTGGTCATGGACCATCCGGACATCTGGCCGGACGAGCTGTACCTGAACGGCATGACGTACCAGACCCTGCGCGGCGCCGAGTTCAAGCACCGGCTCAGCTGGGTGTCGCGGGACCCGGAGTTCCACCTCCAGCCGTACGAGCAACTGGCCGGCTGGTACCACGGCATCGGTCACGACGACCTGGCCCGGAAGGTGCAGCTCGCCAAGATGCGGGCGCGGCGCCGCGGGCTGCACCCGGTCGCCCGGGCGTGGAACCACGTGCTCGACTGGACGGTCGGGTTCGGCTACCGGCCCTGGCTGGCGTTCGCGTGGTTCGCCACCCTGCTGGCCGCCGGAACGACGGTGTTCTCGATCGAGCATCCGCGCGCGGTCAAGCCGCCGGACGAGCTGCCGTCCTTCCACGCGCTGATCTACACGCTGGACCTGCTGATCCCGCTCGACACGTTCGGGCAGCAGCTGTCCTACGACGCGGTGAACTGGTCCCGCTGGGTGGCGTATGCGCTGGTCGCGACGGGGTGGGTGCTGGTGACGGCGCTGATCGCCGGCGCGGCGCGGGTGCTGCGCCCGAACTGAGCGCGACCCCGCCTCGGGACGGGGCCGAACCAGCGCGCCGTCCCGCGCGTCCATCCGGGGTAGGGGATCGACGAGAATGGGGCGCCATGGGCACGTATCTGATCACGGGCGCGACCGGCGGCATCGGCACGGCGGTGGCGGAGCTGCTGCGCGAGCGCGGGCACGACCTCCTTCTCACCGGCCGCTCCGCCGAGCGGCTGGACAAGCTCGCGGCGACGCTGCGCGGGGGCGCGCACGCGGCCACGCAGGTCATCAACCGGGGGGCGGTCGCCTCGCCGCCCCGAGCGGCGTCGATCGGCACGATCCCGCTCGACCTGACCGAGCCGCGCCGCATCGAGGCGCGGCTCGCGGCGGTCGGGATCCCCGCCCGGCTGGACGGCGTCGTCCACGCGGCGGGCATGGTGCATCTGGGCACGGTCGCCGCCACCGAGGCCGACGAGTGGATCGAGCACCTGTCGGTCAACCTGGTGTCGGCCGCGGAGCTCACGCGGCTCCTGCTGCCCGCGCTGCGCGCCGCCGAGGGCCACGTGGTGTTCGTCAACTCCACGGCGGGGCTGCGCGCCAACCCCGAGTGGTCGGCGTACGCGGCGAGCAAGTTCGGCCTGCGGGCGCTGGCCGACTCGCTGCGCGCGGAGGAGCCGTCCCTGCGCGTCACGAGCGTCTACCCGGGGCGGACGGCCACGGAGATGCAGCGCAGCGTGCGCGCCCAGGAGGGCCACCCCTACGCCGAGGACGACTTCGCGGCCCCCGCCACGGTCGCGCGCGTGCTGGTCGCCGCGCTGGAGACGCCGCGGGACGCGGTCGTCTCGGACGTCACCGTCAGGCCGAACCCGTCGCGGAGCTGACGGTCGCGTCGCCGCCGGGCGGCGACGCGACCGTCGTTCACTCGTGAGAGGCGGCGGGGCGCCGCCCTGCCGCCCCGTCGCAGGCGGTGCCGATCAGGCGGCGCCCGTCGCCCGCCGCCGCGCCGCGAGCGCGATCCCGCCGCCGGCGAGGACCGTGGCGACACCCCCCGCGGCGAGCGCGGAGTCCATGCCGGTGGAGGTTCCGCCCGCGCCCGTCTCCACGCCGCCGGTCGGAATGACCCGGAGCTTGCGCAGGAACTTGACGTCGATGAACCCGTGCCGGAGCTGGACCGGGACGTTCCCGCGGATCTCGGTGAACCCCTTGGTCTTGCAGTCGGCCCACGGCTTGTCGTGGAACTTCAGGACGCCCACGACCTTCGAATGCACGTTGGGCAGCTCGTGCACGTTGAGTCCGTCCCGCGCCGTGACCAGGTACTCGCAGAGCTGGGTGTCGGTCTGCGCCTCCGCCGCCCCAGCCCCGATCACGACGAACGCCCCGGCCGCCGCCCCCGCGGCGGCCACGGCCATCGCTCTTCGCACGCTCATCCTTCTCCCCTTGCTCGTTCCCCCTGGTGGGCGAGGTCGCCCACCTCGGGGGGACCGATACCCGACGAAGATCAAGAAGAGCCATGGAGACGACAAAACAATGGAGTCGCCAGATTGGCGTCCATTCACTGCAAAAGGCTTTTAGTCGGACATTTTTCGAGACGTCGCGGTCGTGCCGCCGCGCAGGAACCACGAGGCGAGGAGGCCGCCGAGCAGCCCGAAGAGGTGGCCCTGCCACGAGATGGTGGGGTCGCTCGGCAGGACGCCGAGCAGCATCGTCCCGTAGACGGCGACGACGGCGACCGCGATGGCGATGTCGGGCAGCCGCCGCTCGAAGATCCCGCGTCCCACCAGGTAGCCGAAGAACCCGAAGATCAGGATGCTGGACCCGAGGGTGTTGGCGGAGCTGAGGAACCACACCCCGAGCCCGCCGACCACGATGATGATCAGGCTGGCGGCGAGGAACCTGGCGATGCCCCGCGCCGCCGCGGCGAACCCGAGGATCAGGAACGGGACCGTGTTGGCCGTCAGGTGCCCGAAGCCGGCGTGCATGAAGGGCGCGGTGAAGATGTCCGGCAGGTCGTTCACGTCGCGCGGCTGGATCCCGAACCGGTCGAGCCAGCCGTTCGTCGTGTAGTCGAACGCCTCCAGAACCCACATCGCGGCGGTCACCGTGAGGATCAGCACCGCCGACGCCAGGGCCCGGGCGCCGTGTTTCGCCAGGCCCTCGGAACGTTGCCGGTCGGGGGTAAAGCTCATGTCAGCCACCGTAAAGTCTCTGCGTCCCTGACTCCCCCAACGGACGGGACGGGCAGAAGGTGCCGGTGGCGTTCTAGGCGGCCGACGCGTGCTCCGACTCGGAGGCGTCGCCCCGCACCACGATCACCGGCAGCGGCCGCCGCGCCGGGGCATCGGCCGTCCGGCGCAGGTAGCGCCGCTCCTCGGGGGTCGTCCCGCCCCAGATGCCGTCGGGCTCCCCCACCCGCAGCGCCCACGCGAGGCAGTCGGCCCGCACGGGGCAGTGGGAACAGATCTCCTTGGCCGCGTCCTCCTGTGCCTGGAGCACGGGCGCGGAGTAGCCGATCGGGAAGAACAGGTCAGGATCCGCGCCGCGGCAGATGGCGTGGTCGGTCCAGTGTTCCTCGTTCTCGTTGTTGTGCATTGACTTCTCCCTGCGCGGCGATGAGACCGCCGTCCGAGCCGGGGGGTCTCCACTCAGCGTAGTACTACACACCGTAGTACTACAAGACATGGGCGAACGCTGCAACTTAGCGTCCCGATAGCCTGGAAGGCGTGCAGAGTGATCAAGAAGTGACCTTCCGCGAGGCGACGTTGGACGATCTCCCCGAGATCGTCCGGCTCCTCGCCGACGATCCCCTGGGATCAACCCGCGAAACACCGGGTGAGGAGATACCGGAGGCCTACTTCAGAGCGTTCGCCGCGATCGAGAAGGATCCCAACAACAGCCTGGTCGTCGCCGAGGTGGCGGGGTCGGTCGCCGGCACGCTCCAGCTCACCTTCATCCCCGGCCTCACCTACACCGGCTCCGAGCGCGCCCAGATCGAGGGCGTCCGCGTCGCCGCCGAGCAGCGCGGCGCCGGGCTGGGCCAGCTGATGATCACATGGGCCATCGACCGCGCCCGCGCCCGCGGCTGCCGCGTGGTGCAGCTCACCACCGACCGCCAGCGCCCCGACGCGATCCGCTTCTACCAGAAGATCGGCTTCCGCCCGTCCCACATGGGGATGAAGTACCACCTCGTCTGAGCCGCACCCGGCGGGCGCCGCCGGTTCACGGGACGAGGGCGTCCCGCCACCGGGCCGTGTCGGTGTACTGGTGCAGCCAGGAGATCCTGCCCTCGGTGACGCGCCAGAGATGCGCGAACTCCGCCTCGAACGAACGGCCCGTCGCCCTGGCCGTCCCGCGGTACCGTCCCGTCACCACGACCAGCCCGTCTCCGGTCTCATGCCAGGTCTCGGCGTGGGGAGCCGTGTCGAACTCGGCGAAGATCGCCCCCCACACCCGAGCGAGGGTCTCCTCGGGGCCCCGGAAGTCGCCGCCCGCACCGCACGGCAGCCCCGGCGCCGTGTGCGCCTCGAACTCCGGATGGAGGAGGGCGAGGATCGCCGCCCCGTCGGCCGCCTGGGTCGCGGTGTAGAAACCCCTGACGATCTCGGAAGCCGACATGGCCGCTCCTTTTTTAGAGGCTGTGTTCTAGAATGCTCTCACTACTATCATCCGGGAGGCGCGCGTGGGAAGACCGGCCAAGTTCGACGAGGACCGGATCCTCGACGCGGCGCTCGCGGTGACCGCCGAGGGCGGGCCCTCCGCCGCGACCATCGCCGCCATCGCCGAGCGCCTCGGCGCCCCGTCCGGCTCGCTCTACCACCGCTTCGGGTCGCGCGACCTGCTGCTCGCCACCCTGTGGACCCGCTGCGTCCGCCGCTTCCAGGACGGCTTCGTCGCGGCCCTGGACGCGGACGACGCCGAGGCGGCCGCCCTGCACACGCCCCGCTGGTGCCGCGAGCGCCCCGCCGAGGCCGCCGTGCTGCTCCTGCACCGCCGCCGCGACCTCGCCGCCGCCTGGCCCGCCGAACTCGCCGCACCCCTCGACGCCCTGAACGCCCGGGCCACGGGCGCGCTGAGCGCGTTCGCCCGGCGCCGCGGCGTCGACCGCGAGCGCGTGGTCTTCGCCACGGTCGACGTCCCCTACGGCGCCGTCCACCGGCACCTGCTCGACCACCGGCCCCCGCCGACGCGGGTCGACGAGCTGATCGTCACCACCTGCCGCGCGGTCCTGGTCCCGTAGGGGACGAGGAGTTTTCGGCCGTTGTTCACTTTGACGTGGAATGCTGGCTATCTGGGTGTGCACCCGATTTGTCGCCCTTCCCTGAGGAGCAGCGCGTGGCCGAGCGGCATCTGGAGATCGAGCAGAAGTACGACGCCCCGGCCGGGTTCGTCCTGCCGGAACTGGACGGGCTCGCGGGCGTGGCGTCGGTCGGGGAGCCCGAGGTCCGGGAGCTGCACGCCACCTACTTCGACACCGCGGACCTGCGCCTGGCGGCCAACCGGATCACGCTGCGCCGGCGGCGGGGCGGGCCGGACGCGGGCTGGCACCTGAAGATGCCGGCCGGGCGGGACGGGGACGGCAAGCACGAGTTCCGGGCGCCCCTCGGCCGCCCCCTGCTCGTCCCGGCGCGCCTGGCCGGGCTCGTCGCGGCGCACACCCGCGGGGCGGAGCTGCGCCCCGTCGCGACCCTGGAGACCCGCCGGACGGTCGTGCGCCTGCTCGGCACGGACGGCGAGGCCCTCGCGGAGGTCGCCGACGACCTGGTGACCGGGCGCGGGCGGGAGGCCGACCCCGAGCGCTGGCGGGAGATCGAGGTCGAGCTCGGCACCGGGACGCCGGAGCTGCTGAAGGCCGCGGGCAAGCGCCTGCGCAAGGCCGGGGCGAAGAGGTCCAAGTCGGCGTCCAAGCTCGCGCGGCTGCTCGGGGACGGCGTCGCGCCGTCGGAGGCGGCGCGGCAGCGGGCCGCGGCCCGGTCGCGGATCACGGAGGCGACCAGCAACGGAAAGGCACCCTCGATCACGACGGGGGAGGTCGTGCTGGCCTATCTCGCCGAGCAGGTCGAGTCGATCCTGCGGTTCGACCCCGGGGCGCGGCTGGGCGAGGACGACGCCGTCCACCGCATGCGCGTGGCCGTGCGCAGGACGAGGAGCGTCCTGCGCAGCTACCGGCCCGTCCTGGACGCGGAGCGGACCGCGCCGCTCGGGCCCGAGCTGCGGTGGGTCGCGCAGGCCCTCGGCGAGGTCCGCGACCTGGAGGTGCTCCGGGCCCGCTTCGCGGACGCGCCGCCCTTCCTGCAGGACGACCTGGAGCGGCACGAGCGGGCCGCGTACCGGCACCTCAACGCCGCCCTGAGGGACGCGCGGTACTTCGCGCTGCTCGACGGGCTCGACAGGCTGGTCGCCGATCCGCCGCTGGCGGCCGTGGCCGGCAAGAAGGCCCGCAAGGAGCTCCCCGCGCTCGTCACGCGGGCCTGGGACCGGATGGCCGGGGACTACGCGTCGATCAAGACGTCCGCCGACCCCGACCTCGCCCGCCACGAGACGCGGAAGGCGGCCAAGCGCGCCCGGTACGCGGCCGAGCTGGCGGTTCCCGTGCTGGGCGCGGCGGCCAAGCGGGTGGTCAAGGACACCAAGCGCATCCAGGAGGTCCTCGGCGCCCACCAGGACGCCGTGATCGCGATGGAGCACCTGGAACGGGCAGCCGCCCGCGCCCGCACGACCGCGGACGCCTTCGCGGTCGGCGTCCTCTACGGCGGGGAGCGGGCGGAGGCGGAGAAGGCCCGCGACCTCCTGGCGACCACCTGGTCACGGACGCTGGGCCCCTCGTTCTGACGGGCCGGCGTCCGCGCCGTCCCCGGTCCCCCTAGTCCACGTTTCCCCTAGTCCACGATGCAGCCGGCGCTCAGGTTGGCGATCACTCCCGTCATCGTCCGGGCGCGGTCCGAGGCGGCGAACGCCGCGTACTCGGCCACGTCCTCGGGCGTCGGCAGGCGCCCGAGCAGTGTCCCCCGCGCGGCGCCGGCGAGCCATTCGTCCGTGGTCGCGCCCGCGCGGCCGGCCATCTCCTCGAAGGCCCCGGTCACATGGGAGGCGCCGACCGACGCGGGGATCGCGTGGGGCCGGATGCAGACCACGCGCACCCCGTCGGGGCCGAGCTCGCCCGCCAGGATGCGGGAGAACGCCTCGACCGCGGCCGACGAGACGCCGTTGCCCAGGAAGCCGCGTCCCGTCAGGCGGGCGCCGGGGGTGGACATCGTGAGGACGACGCCCGAGCCCTGCTCCGCGAGGTGCGGAGCGGCGGCCTTCACGGTGGCGAACAGCGTGCGCAGGTACCCGTCGATCGGGGCCATGAACCGGTCGAGGTCGAGCTCCGCGAGCGGCGGCCCCTGCACGTGCGGGACGCCGACCGCGTTGACCAGGATGTCGAGGCGTCCGGCCCGCCCGGTCACCTCGTCCAGGTGCCGGCGCACGGCGTCCTCGTCCGCGGCGTCGACCAGGGCGGCCTCCGCCCGGCCGCCTCCGGCGGTGACGTCCCGCACCACGCGGTCCAGGGGGTCGCGGGTGCGTCCGGCGACGTGCACCCGGGCGCCTTCGCGCGCGAAGGCACGCGCGATCGCTCCGCCGACGGTGCCTCCGCCGCCGTAGACGACGGCGACTTTCTTGTCCAAGGTGGTCACGGTTCAGTCCTCGTCTCGTGCGGGTTCGTCTCGTGTGCGGGTGTCGCCGAGCTCGCGGAGAACGTCCGACCATCCGGCACGGTGCGAGGCCCGGGCCTCCTCGTCCGGAAGCCCGACCTGATGGATCTCCACCACGGTCGCGCCGGGCGAGGGCCGGAAGGTGACCGTCACCACCGAGTCCCGGTGCCGGGTCGCGGGTGAGGACCAGGTGAACACCAGCCGCCGGGGCCGGTCGATCACCCGGTAGGTGCCGGAGTGCAGGATGGACGACTCGTCGTCGACCATGACGATGCGGAACGTTCCACCCTCGCGCGGGTCCGTTTCGGCCCGGGTCTCCCTGATGCCGGACGGTCTGAGCCACGAGCCGAGGCTCCGCGCGTCCAGCCAGGCGTCGAAGAGGACCTCGGGAGAGGCGGCGATCTCCCGCTGGACGGTCACCGAGTACGCGTTCGTCACGACGCCCCCTCCGCGGTGTCACGGCCGGTGTCACGGCCGGTGTCACGGCCGGTGTCACGGGCGGCGGCTTCGCGGTCGGCGACGAAGGCTTCGAGCGAGGCGAGCTGCTCGCTCCAGAACGCGCGGTAGTGCTCGATCCACGCGGCCGCCTCGGCGAGCGGCGCCGCGTTCAGGCTCAGGAAGTGCTCGCGCCCCCGCACGTTCCGCCGCACCAGCCCCGCCCCTTCGAGCGTCCGGATGTGCTTGGACGTGGAGTTCAGGGAGATCGGGAATGCTCCCGCGACGTCCGTCACCCGGGCGTCCGACTCGGCGAGCCGGGCCAGGATGGCGCGGCGGGTGGGGTCGGAGACCGCCGAGAAGACCGAATCGAGCAGGTCAGCAGAATATTCACCCATAAGGGTGAATGTACGGGTCGGCCCTGCGCGACCGCAACCCGCGCGTTCGTCAGGCCCCCGCCGTCCGGGGCGTGTGGCGTTCGAGGGCGGCCAGCGCGCCGTCGGCGAGATGGGCGGTCCAGAACTCGGCCTTGTCGAGCTTCGTGTCGTCCGGGACCTTCTCGCCCAGCTTCCGGCAGAGGCCGGCGACGAGCTCGGAGACGATCTCGCCGTGCGTGCTCACCAGCGCGGGAGCGCCCGCCATGGACAGCAGCCGCTCCACGGCCTGGTCCGGATTGGTCTCGCCGACCGTGAACGCCGCCTCCGTCTCGACGGGCACGCGGACGCGCCGCGCGTAGGGCAGGACGGTCTCCACGCACCGGGCCGTGGCCGAGCTGACGGTCCGCATGGGCCCGTAGGAGCGCAGCAGCCCGGCGAGGCCGGATGCCTCGGCGCGGCCGGCCTCGTCCAGCGGGCGCAGCTCGTCGGCCTCCCGCCACGCCTTCTTCTCCCCCGCGCGCGCGTGCCGCAGGATGACCAGCGGCGCGGTGGCGATCGGGCCTCCCAGGAACTCGTGGAGCAGGTCGACGTCGTGCCGGTAGCTGAGCCGGTCCTCGGCCTCCTCCGCCGGCAGCCAGACCAGCTCGTCCACCTCGTCGTTCGGGGCGAACGCGCTCACGGCGACCGGGCGGGCGGCCCAGTACTCGACCCGCTTGGTCTGCTCACCGAGCGGATAGGTGACGGTCGAGAGGCGCCGCCCGAGGCGGGGGACGACGCCGGTCTCCTCCTCGACCTCGCGGACGGCGGCGCGCAGCACGTGCTCGCCCGGGTCGACCTTGCCCTTCGGGAACGACCAGTCGTCGTGGCGGGGCCGGTGGATCAGCGCGAACTCCGGGCCGTCGCGCCACAGCAGCGCGCCCGCGGCCCTGATGGTCTCAGGCATCGATCGTCCTCCACCGGCGGCTCTTCACCAGGTGGGTCTGGATGTCCCGCAGGGTCTCGCCGGGACGGGCCTGGTTGCGCGTCCAGGTGCCCTCCGCGTCGAGCGTCCAGGCGTGGGTGTCCTCGGCCATGGCCCGGTCCATCAGCGCGAGCAGGTCGTCGCGCTGGGCCCGGTCGTTGACGGTGACGAGGGCCTCGACGCGGCGGTCCAGGTTGCGGTGCATCAGGTCGGCGCTGCCGAGCCACACCTCGGGTTCGCCGCCGTTCTCGAACGCGAACACGCGGGAGTGCTCCAGGAACCGGCCGAGGACGCTGCGCACCCGGATCATGTCCGACAGGCCGGGCACGCCGGGACGCAGCGCGCAGATGCCGCGGACCCAGACGTCCACCGGGACCCCGGCCCGGGACGCCCGGTAGAGCGCGTCGATGATGACCTCGTCCACCAGCGCGTTGCACTTGATCCGGACGCGGGCGGGGTGCCCGGCACGCCGGTTGTCGATCTCGTGCTCGATCCGCTGGACGAGCCCGGAGCGCAGGCTGTTCGGCGCGACGAGCAGCCGGTGGTAGGAGCTCTGCCGCGAGTAGCCGGTGAGGTGGTTGAACAGGGCGCTGACGTCCTCGCCGACCTCGGGGTCGGCGGTGAGCAGCCCGAAGTCCTCGTACAGGCGCGCGGTCTTCGGGTGGTAGTTGCCGGTGCCGATGTGGCAGTAGCGGCGCAGGTGGCCCTCGGACTCCTGCCGGACGATCAGCGCGAGCTTGCAGTGCGTCTTCAGCCCGACGAACCCGTAGACGACATGGCAGCCGGCGGTCTCCAGCTTGCGCGCCCAGGCGATGTTGGCGCGCTCGTCGAACCGGGCCTTCAGCTCGACGACGACCACGACCTGCTTGCCGGCCTCGGCGGCGCTCATCAGCGCGTCCACGATCGGCGAGTCGCCGCTCGTCCGGTACAGGGTCTGCTTGATCGCCAGGACGCGCGGGTCGGACGCGGCGTCCTCGATCAGCCGCTGGACGGTGGTGGTGAACGAGTCGTAGGGGTGGTGGACGAGCACGTCGCGCTCACGGATGGCGCTGAAGATGCTCGCGTCCTCCGGCAGCGCCTCCTTCGACGGGACGAAAGGGGGGTACTTCAGCTCCGGCCGGTCGAGGTCGGCGATGGCGGCGAGGCCGCCGAGGTCGAGCGGCCCGACCACGCGGTAGATCTGGCCCTCGTCCACCCCCAGCTCGGAGGTGAGCAGGTCCAGCACCCCCTCGGAGATCGACTCCTCGACCTCCAGCCGGACGACGGGGCCGAACCGGCGGCGCAGCAGCTCGCGTTCGAGCGCCTGCAGCAGGCCCTCGCTGATGTCGTCGTCGATCTCCAGGTCCTGGTTGCGGGTGACCCGGAACGCGTGGTGCTCGACGACCTCCATCCCGACGAACAGCTGCCCGAGGTGGGCCGCGATGACGTCCTCCAGCGGCGTGAACCGGTCGGGGGACGCCTCGATGAAGCGCGGCAGCAGCGGGGGCACCTTCACCCGGGCGAACATCGTGGCGTCGGTCTCCGGGTCGCGGACGATCACCGCGAGGTTCAGCGACAGGCCCGAGATGTAGGGGAACGGGTGCGCGGAGTCGACGACGAGCGGGGTGAGCACGGGGTAGATCCGGTCGCGGAAGAGCCGCCGCAGCCGCTCCTGCTCGGTCTCGGCCAGCTCGTCCCAGCGCAGGAGCTCGATGCCCTCCTCGCCGAGCGCGGGCAGGATCTCCTTGCGGAAGCACGACGCGTGCCGCTGCATCAGCTCGTGCGCGACCACGCCGGTGCGCGCCAGCACCTCGCGGGGCTGGCGGCCGCTGGCGGACTGGACGGCCAGGCCCGTCGCCATCCGGCGGGCGAGCCCGGCGACGCGGACCATGAAGAACTCGTCCAGGTTGCTGGAGAAGATCGACAGGAAGCGGACGCGTTCGAGCAGCGGCAGCCCCGGGTCCTCGGCGAGCTCCAGGACGCGCTGGTTGAACCTCAGCCAGCTCTCCTCGCGGTCGAGGAAGCGGTCGTCGGGCAGCGCCTCGGATTGCGGAGGGACATGTCCTGGATTGACGGTCATGCCAGAATTTTCCCCGATCTAGGTTAACGAAAGTCGAACGTACGGGTTCCACCGAGGTATCCGATAGGTCGATCATTCCCGCGGTTCCCGCAGATCACTCCGTCCCGGCCGTCGCCGCCGAACGTGGCCGGGGGGTTGCAACGACCTGGCCACCAGGAGACCTTCACTGCGCGCCCCCGCGTGGGTAGAACGAAGACCGTGACTCCTCACGAGGCTTCGCCGCCCACGGTGTTCTGGCCGCGCTGCACCGCCGTCGACGGCTGCACCGGCCGGGCCGCGGGCGACCTGGGCGGCTGCCCCGCCCACCTGCGTCCCCGCGAGTTCGAGCGGTTCACGGGCGCGCTGCGCCCCGGAGCCGATCTCGACCTGCGCGGCGTCACCGTCCCGCCGTGGCTGCTGGACGGGGTCCTGGACGCCGTCACCGGGCCCGACGGGCGGCCCCACCTCGGCCGCGCCCGGTTCGACGGGGCCGTGCTCCCGGCGGACGTGGGAATGCGCGGCCTGTGTGTGGAGGGCGACAGCTCGTTCGACGGCGCCCGCTTCCTCGGCGGCGCGTCGTTCTACGACGCGCGGTTCTTCGGCAACGTCTCGTTCCGGGGGGCGCGCTTCGGGCGAAACGCGTCCTTCCACGAGGCCCGGTTCCACCGGCACGCCTCCTTCGAGGAGGCGGTGTTCACCGGCGACGCCCTCTTCGGCGAGACGCGGTGGCACGCCGACGCCGCCTTCCGCGGCGCGATGCTCATGGGCGCGGCCTGCTTCGACCGCGCCCGGTTCGGGCGGGACGCGGCGATGCAGGGGGCCTGCTTCCGCGGCGACGTGTCGTTCCGGCGCGTCCAGGTGGCGCGCCATGCCCGCTTCGAGCGGGCGCGGTTCCGGCACGGCGCCTGGCTCGGGCCGCTGGCGGCCGGCGGCCGGATCGCGCTGTCGGACGCGACCGTGCACGGCGGGCTGCGGGTGCACGCGGCGGCGCGGCAGGTCATCGCCCGCGGCGCGATCGTCCACGGGGAGGCCGACTTCCGGCTCCGGCACGCCGAACTCGACCTGGAGGACGCGGTGTTCGAGGGCCCGGCCGCCGTCCGGGCGCTGGCGCACCCGATCCAGGGGCTCCCCGAGCCGCCCGCCGGGGCCGGCCCGTCCGGCGTCCGGCTCCTCTCGCTGCGCCGCGCCGACGCGACCCGGCGGCTGCTCGCCGACCTCGACCTCAGCGGCTGCGGCTTCCTCGGGCTGCGGCGGCCGGACGCGCTGCGGATCTCGGGCGACTGCGCGTTCGCGACCGCGCCGGGCCGGCGCCGGGGGCGGGGGTGGCGCCGCCGCGACCGGGCCGTCCTCGCCGAGGACCTCGCCGGCGGCGCCGGCCGCGACGACCGGCTGCGCACGCTGTACCAGGAGCTGGCACGCGCCACCGCCGACTCCGACCGCGACCGCCTCGCCCGCGACTTCCGCTACAGCGCGCTGGAGATGCGGCGGCACGGCGAGCGCGACCCGTGGCGCCGCGCCGGCCTGCACCTTCTCTGGATCACCTGCGGATACGGCCTGCGCGCGGGACGCGCCGTGGCCTGGCTCGCGGTCATCGTCGCGCTGCTGTGCTGCGGCGCGTCACTCGTCCGCCACGACGACCGGACGCGGCACGACGACCGCACGGGCGGCGTCCGCGCCGCGCACATGGGCGCCCGCCACACATAAGCGCCTCCGAGGTCCGCTAAAGGCGGGGGTTGTTTTGTCAGACCCACGCGTAATGATTGTTGTTATGAGCAGAGACACCCATCCGGGGGTGCAGTGCCCGCACTGCCAATCCCATCTCGCGCTCGTCCCCGTGACTGGAAACCCCGTGTCCGGAAACTCCGCCGCCGCACCCGTCCCCGTCCTGCCGATCGTGGCGAAGGAGGAATGGCAGCCTCCCCCCGTCGCCGAGGTGCTCGCCGTTTACGCCGGGCGCGCCAAGGACACCGTGACCGCGGCCCGCGGCGCCGCCAAGGTCCGCGAAAGCCTGAACCGCGCCAAGGCGGCCGCCGCGGGCCGCAAAGCCGCACAGAAAACCGCGCGCCGCACTCCCAGAAGCGCGTGATCACAACCCGGCCACTAACGCCGGGAAGGGACGGCACCGCGCCGGCACCGTCCCTTCCCCAATGACGTCAGCGCGGCTGGGAATCGGTCCATTCCGCGCCGATCAAGGCGGTCGAGTCCATCGTCCGCCCCGCCGGGACGCTCGCCCCGGCCGCCGGCGCCACCATGACGTTCATGCTGGCCAGCGCGGCGCCCGAGGCCAGATCAATGATCATTTCTTGCCTGATCACGCCCTGCCGCGTCTTCTCGTCCAGCGCGATGGCGTTCCCCGTCCGCCCCTGCGGATCGGTGACCTTCCCGAGCGACCGCACCGCCGGGAGCCCCGCCAGCATCCGGAACGCGGCCGCCCGCACCGCCGGCTTCACCGGCATCTCCATCACCAGGCCGCGCGCCACCGTGTAGAGCCACAGGTCCGACGCCATCGGCCGGTTCGACTCGGTGTCGTGGCCCTTGTACCAGCGCAGCAGCTCGGCCTTGAGCCGCTTCGGGTCGGACGGAAGCGCCCGCAGATCCTTCATCGTCACGTTCCGGCCCAGCCAGAACACCTTGTCGCCGTCGACCAGCGCGGAGCCGTTGAAGCTGCGCGGACCGGGCGCGGTCTTCGCCGTGAACCCCTTCAGGCGGCCGTTGACGCCCGGAGCCACCGGAACCTGGACCTTGAAGGTCCCGGGCGACCCCGCGCGCCGCCAGGCCTCCTCGTCCGCCTTGGTCGCGGGCTTGGCCCCCAGCTCCTGCGCCGCGGCCCACGCCTTGCCGCCCGGCCTGCTCGGCGTCCAGCTCTCCGCCTTGCTCCTGACCGTGACGGCGTAACCGCCGCTGCCCTCGCCGACCGTGTACGTGGCGGACGACACCGTCACCTGGTGCCAGAAGGCCCGCATCGTCTCGGTCTGCCCGTCCGCCTTCTCGGCCGCCGCGAGCAGGACGGTCCTCGCGTCGAGCACCCGCTCGCCGCCTCCGCCCGTCCCGGCCGGCTCCGTCCCGCCCCCGCCGGGAGCGACGATCACCGCCGCCGCGGCGACCGCCCCCGCCGCGACCGCACCGGCCAGCCCCAGTCCCCACACCGGCCGCACTCGCCGCCGCGCGGGCGCGGCGCCCCCGGCCTCCGGAAGCGGCGCCGCCATGGCCCGCGCCAGCTCGGCCCGGCGCACGCCCTCGTCCACCGGCGCACCCGGGTCCATCTCCTCAGGCCTGGCATCCCGCAACACCCGCATCACATCCTTCATGCCGTCTCTCCCTTGATGACTCCGACCTGCGACCGTGCCCCCTGCGCCGCCGCGCCGCCCGGCCCCGGTCCGGGGTCGGTCCGGGCGGGCGGCCTGGGCGGGTCCGGGCGGGCGGACGCGATCCGGGCGTCCGGCTGCTCGTCCTCGGCCGCGCGGACCAGGCGGCGGCGCGCGCGGTGCAGGCGCACCTGCAGCGCCGCCGGCGAGCAGCCGACGACCCGGGCGGCCTCGCGCGGCGTCAGGCCCTGCCAGGCGATGAGGATCAGGATCTCCCTGTCCCCCTCCGGCAGCGACGCCATCGCGCGCAGCACCGCGAGCCGCTCGGCCACGTCCTCGGCGACGTCGCCGGTCCGGCGCGGCGCCCACCGCCCGAGCTCAGCTGCGAACGACTCGCGGCGCACCCGCGCGCGGTGCCCGTCGCGCAGCACGTTCCGGGCGACGCCGAGCAGCCACGGCAGCGCCGGGTCCGGGACGTCGGCCAGCCGCCGCCACGCCACGGCGAAGGTCTCGCTCACCACCTCGTCCGCGACCTGGCCGCCGGCGCGGGCGGCGGCGTAGGCCCACACGCGCTGGCGGCACTCGTCGTAGATCGCGGTGAAGCGCTGTTCATCGGGGGCCTCGTCTGCCACCGCGTGCTCCTCCGTCCGTCCGTTCAGGTCATGTCACGGGGTAGTGGCGCGGGACGCGGCATCGTTACCGAAAGGACAGCAGGTTCCGCCGGAGGAGCACCGTTCGGCCGTTCCGCGTGCCCCCGCGGCGCCCGATGCCTCTAACATTTGCTCGATGACAAGGGCCTCCCACCTGACATCCACCCGGCCTCGCCGGACAGAAGGAGCTGAGACATGGCCGCGATGCCCAGTCGCGGTGCGGAGCGGCTCCTCGGTGTCGCCGGTTCCCCGCACCTCCTTCTCGTCGAGGACGATCCCGGCGACGCGTTCCTGTTCGAGGAGCTGCTGACCGAGGCGCAGCCCGGCCTGCGGATCACCGTCGCGGCGACGCTCGCCGAGGCCCTCGACGCGCTGCGGCCCGACATCCAGTGCGTCATCGTCGACCTCTCCCTCCCGGACGCGCGGGGCCTCGACGCCCTCCACCAGGTGCGCGAGCACGCGCCGGGCACCGCCGTGCTCGTGCTGACCGGGCTCGCCGACGCGCACGTCGGCGTCGCCGCCGTCGCCGCCGGCGCCCAGGACTACCTCGTCAAGCAGGACGCGGACGGCGCGCTGCTCACCCGGGCGATCAGCTACGCGATCGAGCGCAAGCGCGCCGACGAGTCCGAGCGGCAGCTCGTCGAGGCGCGGGCGCTCAGCAGGGAGAACGCCCGGCTGGAGCGCGGCCTGCTGCCGGTGCCGATCCTGCACGACCGGGCGCTGCGGCACCACACCCGCTACCGGCCGGGACGCGACCGCGCGCTGCTCGGCGGCGACTTCCACGACACCGTGGAGACCGCCGACGGCGCCGTCCACGCCGTGATCGGCGACGTGAGCGGGCACGGCGCCGACGAGGCGTCCCTCGGCGTCCGGCTCCGCATGGCGTGGCGGACGCTCGTGCTCGCCGGGAACACCGGCTCCCGCCTCCTCGACACCCTCGACGCCGTCCTGCAGCACGAGCGGTGGAGCGACGAGATCTTCACGACCGTCTGCATGGTGACGATCGCGCCCGACCGGCGCAGCGCCCGGCTGCACCGGGCCGGGCATCCGTGCCCGCTGTTCTTCTCGCCGGACGGCGTGGAGGCCGTCCCGGACGAGCCGCGGGGCCCGGCGCTCGGGCTGCTCCCGGGCGCCCGGTGGCCCGCCGCCGACCTGGAGCTCGGCGACGAGTGGGGACTGCTGCTCTACACCGACGGGCTGATCGAGGGGTCCGCCGGCGAGGAAGGCGGGCACCTCGACATGGACGGCCTGCTGCGGCTCGCCAGGGCCGCGCACGAGGAGGGGAGGCGCGGCGACGTGCTCGTCGACGGACTCATCGCGGAGGCCGAACGGCTGAACGGGGACGTCCTCGCCGACGACCTCGCCCTGCTGATGCTGAGCCGGGGGGACGACCGGTGACCGGCGAGACGTCCGCCGGGACGGGCGAGGCCGCCGAGCCCGCCGGGACGGCGCGGGCCGCCGGACCGGGCGCCGTGCTGTCCGGGGCGCAGATCCCCGAGGGGCGGGGGATGGGCCGGGTCCGGCTCGTCCAGATCTACCGGATCGGCTCCGCCGTCCTCGGCGCCCTCCTGCTGGCCGCGTTCGTGCAGACCGGCATGGCGATGTACGGGAACGAGCAGGCCCGCGACGTCCTGATCGAGCGCGTCGACCCGGCGACGCTGGAGCAGTTCCGGCTCTCCACGGCCGTCACCGCGCAGGACATCGCCATCCGCGCGTACGCCGAGGAGGGCGGGCGCGAGCACGTCGAGCAGTACCGGGCCGCCGTGCGCCAGGAGGCGGCGTCCGCCGCCCGCATGCGCCGCCTCCTCGCCGGGGTGCCCGGGCACGGGGACGTCGACCGGCTCCTCGCCAAGGCGACCGCCGACTCGCGCGCCTGGCGGGCCGGGTTCGCCGACCGGGTCGCGGCCGGGCCCGGCGGCCAGGGCATCGACCGCGGCGAGAGCCGGCTGGCGAGCCGCCTGCTCGTGCAGGCGCGCGGCGACATGACGCCGCTCCAGTCCGGCATCACCACGCTGCACGACCGGGCCGCCGCGAAACTGAACTCGCGCGCGAGGACCGCCCAGTGGTCCACGTTCGCCGCGCTCGCCATGGTCGTCGTCGCCGCGCTGCTGCTCGCCGTGCTGTTCCGCCGGACCGTTCTGACGCCGGTGTCGACCCTGACCGGCCGCGTCCGCGCCGTCTCGGAGGGCGACTTCGGGCACCGTCTCGACGTCCCCGGCCCGGCGGAGATCAACGAGCTGGCCGCGATCATCGACGCGATGCGCGCCCGGATCATCGAGGAGTGGCGCACCAGCGAGGACAAGTCCCGCCGGCTCGACGAGCAGACCGAGGAGCTCCGCCGCTCCAACGCCGAGCTGGAGCAGTTCGCCTACGTCGCGAGCCACGACCTGCAGGAGCCGCTGCGCAAGGTCGCGAGCTTCTGCCAGATGCTCGAACGCCGGTACGGGGACCAGCTCGACGACCGCGGGAAGCAGTACATCGCGTTCGCCGTCGACGGCGCCAAGCGCATGCAGGCACTGATCAACGACCTGCTGAGCTTCTCGCGCGTCGGGCGGATGTCGCGGCCCGAGGACTCCGTCGACCTCGACGACGTCGTCCGGCAGGCGCTGGACAACCTCTCCACCCTGCGCGATGAGACCGGCGCCGAGGTGGAGGTCGCGGAGCTGCCCGACGTGCCCGGCGATCGCACCCAGCTGGTCCAGCTCTTCCAGAACCTGGTCGGCAACGCGATCAAGTTCCGCCGGGAGGGCGTGCCGCCGCGCGTCACCATCAGCGTCCGCCGCGCCGGGGACGAGTGGGAGTTCGCCTGCGCCGACAACGGCATCGGCATCGACCCTCGCTACGCCGACCGGATCTTCCTCATCTTCCAGCGGCTGCACTCGCGCGAGGAGTACACCGGCACGGGCATCGGCCTGGCGCTGTGCAAGAAGATCGTCGAGTACCACGGCGGGCGCATCTGGCTCGCCGTCGACGAGGACGCCGAGCCCGACGCGGAGCCCGCCCCCGGCACCACGTTCCGGTGGACGCTGCCCGCCCAGCCGTCGACCGCCGCCGGGGACGACGCCGAAGATCCGGACGACTGAGCGTCCCGGGCGACCTGGGCCGCGCCCGGCGAAGGCCGCCCGGCGTCACCCGTCCCCGGCGCCCTTGCCGGCGCCCGCGTCCCGGCCCGTCCAGTCGACGCACACGATCACCGCGTCGTCGGACGGCTGGGCGCCCTCGTGGAAGCCGACGTAGTGGCGGACCATGGTCCGGACGGCCTCGGGCGGGTCCTGCAACCGGGTGGCGCGCATCGCCTGGAGCAGCCCCGCATCCCCGTACACGACCCCGGCGGGCGACCGGGCGGCGTGCACGCCGTCGCTGACGATGACCAGCCGGTCGCCCGGCTCGACGGCGAACTCCTGGGGCACGTAGCGGGTGTCGCCGAACATCCCGAGCGGCATCTGCGGCTCGAACCCGAGCCGGTCCGTGGCGCCGCCCCGCAGCCGGGTGATCCTCGGCGAGCCCGCGTCGATGGCCCGGACCCGCCCGTCGGAGAGGTCGAACTCCAGGAGGAGCGCGTCCACGAGCCGCTCGCCCCGGTGCCGTCCGAACAGCGCCTCGTCGGCGAGCTCGGCCTGCTCCACGATGTCGCCGCCGGACCGGCGCGCGTTGCGCAGCGCGCTGATCGCCAGATGGGTGAGCTCCGCCGACTCGGTGCCCGACCCCATCCCGTTGCTGACGGTCAGGGTGAACCGCTCGCCGGACGTGGCCCAGTCGAACGCGTCGCCCCACACCGCGTAGGCGGGTTCGAGCTGGCCCGCGAAGCTGAGCTCGGACGCCTGGTAGGCGGACGCGGGCAGCATGTCCCACTGCATCTCGGCGGCCAGCGTCAGCCGCGTCCGCCGGCGCAGGCGCCGGTACATGTCGGTGGCCTGGTCGGCGATCTTGAGGGCGCGGGCGAGCACGCCGGCGAAGTCGTCCAGCCAGAGCGGACCGCCGTCCGGAAGCCGCACCGACAGGATCCCGATCCGCTCCCCCTTCACGGTCAGCG
Organism: Actinomadura verrucosospora; assembly: GCF_039540335.1. Lineage (NCBI taxonomy): Bacteria > Bacillati > Actinomycetota > Actinomycetes > Streptosporangiales > Thermomonosporaceae > Actinomadura > Actinomadura verrucosospora. Next base: position 136,994 of record NZ_BAABEV010000001.1, read on the forward strand.
GCAGGTGGGCGAGCCCCTCCCCGTCGTCCCGGACGGTCCGCTGCGACGCGAACGCCCGGCCCGGCGGCGTGTTGTCCACGGAGACGTCGTCACCGGCGGAGACCGTCCGGACGAGGAACATCTGCCGGTAGTCGACCATCAGGACCTCGGTGTCCGCGCACCCGTGCCGGCCGAGGACGTCGGCCGCGACGGCGATCACCTCGTTCGGCGGGGCCGCCCAGATCGCCTTCCTGGCCGCCTCGAACGGCCCGTTCTCCGCGCGTGCACCGTGCATCTCGATCCTCGCCCCTCGCCGCACGGCTCCGGCGGCCGGCGGACCCGCAGGTCCCGGGATGCCGTGGGCGACGTCGTGTGTAACAGTGGAGGGCATGGTGGCCACGTCGGGTGAGGACGCCGCGGATCTCGCGGCTGCGCTCGACGATGCGGCCTCCACCCTGCTGAACGTATGGTCGCGCGCCCACAATGCCCCGGATGTCCCTATTCCGTCCACGCAACTGCGCGCGCTGTTCGTCCTGGAGCGGGGGCCCGTCAACATCAGCAGGCTGGCGGGCGAGCTCGGCGCCCTGGTGTCGTCGGCGAGCCGGCTGTGCGACCGGCTGGAGGCCGCCGGCCTGCTCACGCGCGACCCCGGCCGCGACCGGCGCCAGGTCACCGTCCGGCTGAGCGGGGACGGGCAGGAGCTGCTCGACCGGCTCCGGCTGCGGCGGCGCGAGAGCCTCACCCGCGTGCTGGCCGAGATGCCGGCGGCCGCGCAGGCCGCCCTGCTGTGGGGTCTCACCGAGTTCCACGAGGCGGCCACCCGCCCGGACGACGACGGCGGTTCCCTCTCCATGCTCGCGTGAACCGTCCATGGATTCCGTTTTCCCCGAAAAGTCGTGACCCTCCGCAAAGTGCCTTCCAAATAGAGCATTATCTACATTTACAACGGCCGCCCCAGGAGCCTTTTTCGCCATTCTCGATACGGCCGCCTTCACCACTACTAACATCCCCGCTCATGGCGACCATACGTGCCCCTCGGCATTCCCTGCGCGCCGTCACCGCGGGCGGGATCACCGCTGCCCTGCTCCTTTCCGCCGGCGGCTGCGGCGGCTCCTCCTCCGGGCACAGCAGGGCGTCGGCCGGGACCGGGAGCGGTAGCACCGCCCCCGCCAACGCCCCCGCCAACGCCCCCGAGGCCACGACCTACAAGACCCTCTCCGGCGCCCCGGCGGACACCACGCCCGACGGCGCCACCGACGGCCTCGTCGTGCACCCCACCAGCCCGGCGCCGGTGTTCGACCGTCCGGCCGGCCACCGCTTCGCCACCCTCCCCACCACCGAACTCGGCGGCCCCACCTGGGTGCCCGTGGTGGAGACCTCGGGCGACTGGCGGAGGGTGCTCCTGCCGAGCCGTCCCAACGGGGCGACCGGGTGGATTCCCGGCACCGCGCTGAAGACCGCGCACACGCCGTACACCGTCCACGTCGACCTCGCCCGCAGGCGGCTCGTCCTGGAGAAGTCCGCGCGGCCCGTGGGCCGCTGGCCGGTCGCGGTCGGCGACGCGAAGACACCGACGCCGACCGGCCGGACGTTCGTCATGGCGACGCTCGCCCCGGCCGAGAAGACGCCGAGCCCCATCGTCCTGCCGCTCGGTACCCACTCGGCGACCCTCGACACCTTCGGCGGCGGTCCCGGCACCGTCGCACTCCACGGCTGGCCCGACGCCTCGGTGTTCGGCAAGGCCGTCACGCACGGCTGCGTGCGCGTACCCGCCGACGCGCTGAAGGCGCTGTCCCGGGTGCCGCTCGGTTCCCTGGTGTTCATCTCGGCCTGACCGGCCCGCACCACCCCCAGCTCTCACAGAGAATCGGAGTAAGTTCATGCGTCACATCCCTGCCGCCAAACGGATCGCCACCGCCGGGCTCCTCGCCACCGGCCTCGCCGCGGCAGCCGCCCCGGCCCCGGCCTTCGCCGCCGCCCCCGGGAGCGAGGGCTCCGCGTACGGGCTGACCGTGACCGGCCCGCTCGCCGTCCCGCCGGTGCCCGCCGTCTCCTCCAGCACCGGCACCGTCCGCAAGAGCGTGCTCCGCGAGGACCGCACCAAGCTGGTCAAGGCGTCCGCGCTGGACGTCGACGCCTCCGCCGCCCGCGCCCGCTCGGCCGTGACGCACCTGTCCGTCCCGTCCGCGAAGCTGCTGGCCGACGCCGTCACCGCCAAGTGCACCGCCGGGCGGGGCGGCGCGCGTCTCGCCGGCGCCACGCTCGCCGGGAAGCACCTCGACTCCACCCCGCCGCCCAACACCACCGTCCCCGTCGACGTGGACGGCCTCGGCCGGACGGCCCTGGTCCTCAACAAGCAGCAGCGCATGGCCGACGGACGCCTCGCCGTCACCGGCATGGAGCTGGCCCTGCCCGGCAACAAGGGCGCCATCCGGGTCGCGTCCGCCACCTGCGGCAAGGCCGCCGGGCCCGCACACGGCCCTGCCGAGGCCCCCGCTCCGCGACCGGTCAAGCACGACCTGCCGGTCACCGGCTGACCGGTCACCGAAGACGCGGCCCGGCGAGCGCCAGCCCGCCGGGCCGTTCCATGCCGTCAGGTCGCCAGCGACTTCTCGAAATGCACGACCGACCCGTTCCGGTGAGCGCGCGCGGCGATCTGGACCCCCTCCGTGAACGCCCGCATCAACCGGAGCCCCCGCCCGTGCTCGGCCAGCGGCGGCGCCTCCACGCGTTCCCACGCCGCGGCCCCGTCCGCCCCGTCCCCCGAGCCCCCGTCGATGACGTCCACGACGCACCGTGCCCCGTCCATCCGCGCCCGGACCTCGTACTCTTTTCCGGCCGCGGCATGCTGAATGACGTTCGCGCACGCCTCGCCCAGCGCGAGCGCGATATCGGCACGGACCTCGGAACCCACTCCGAGCCCGCGGAGAGAGGCGTCGAGCGTGTGCCGCACCAGCGGAGCGCTCTCCGCGTTCCTCGGCAGGGTCATTTCAAGAACGACCTCCATGCCAATCGCCTCCGTTCCCTCTAGCACACAGATTTCCCAGAGCCAACGGAGAGAAACTCTTTGACGCCTATTGCGATGGACTCCCTCTTCGAGCCGAACAGCCTCGGGGAGGTGCGGCCCTTGCGACTTTTACTCGTTCGCGTCGCCGGCCAGGCGGCGGGCGGCGGCGACCTGGTCCTCGTCGAGGCCCTGGTAGTCGCTGCGGCGGTTCTCTTCGGCCTGATCTTCAATCCACTTGCCGTGCGCTTCCCAGGCGGCCTGCTTGCTGACGCCCATCGCGCCGCCGATCTGGGCCCAGGAGGCGCCCGCGCGGCGGGCCGAGCGGACGGCGAGCTGCCGGCCGTAGACCGCCTTCCGCGCGATCACCTCCCCGAGCGCGAGGAGCTCCAGGACCTCCTCGCGCCGGAGCGGCGGTTCGGCCACGGCGTCCCGGAGCCACAGCTCGTCGTACCGGGCCGCCGCGCTCGTCAGCGTGATGTCTCGCTCGATCCCATCCGGAGTGACCATGATGCGAGTGTGCGCGTCAAGCGGTCCTGACGTCAAGCCTTCTTGACCTCCAGGACGTGCGCCTGCTTCACCCAGTCGGCGAACAGGGCGGCGTCGATGTCGTCCAGGGCACGCAGCTTCACGCCGGCCATCTGCCGGGACATGGCCTCCAGGCGGCCCGAGCCGTCCTCGATCAGCTGGCCGTTCCAGAGGCCGAACGTCACGTACTTCGGGTACGCCTTGAGGAAGCACACGGGCTGCTTGCCGACGCTCCAGGTCGGCTGGCCGTGCCACAGCGCGGGCTCCACCTCGGCCATCGCCTCGCCGACCACCGCGAGCGCCTTCTCCAGGACGTCCCGCAGCCCCTCCGGCACGTCCGCCGTGTACTCCTGAACATTCGCGTGCTTACCCATGTCGATCCCCTTTCGTCGCCAACGCGTCGCTCGGCGGGCGGGAGGATCGACATCCGGAAGAGATTTCTTGCATGTGGCGTGGGTCACTTGACCCTGGGAAGGCGCCGGGCAGACTGGGGCCGTGGTCAAGTCGCTGCGTCCCCAGAACTACAACGAGGTCCTGTACGTGGGGCACTTCTTCCGCAAGGGCGTGCCCGTGCTCATGGACCTGACGGACCTTCCGGACGGCGACGCCAAACGCCTCGTCGACTTCGCCACCGGCCTGGTCTTCGGCCGCGGCGGCGCCCTCGACCGCGTCGACCGGAAACTCTTCCTCCTCCAGCCCTGAGTCCGGCCGGGCCGCCGCGGCGGCCGCTGAAGCCGCCGGGCGCGGCATAGTTCGTCATACGAATTGCCGGGCACCTCGCTGTTACGCTGGCCCAATGGTGAAGCCTGATGACGGCCCGATCGGAATCGCGGCCGCACTGGTGCGGTCCTCGTTCCTGGTGAACGCCGTGTACGCCGAGTCGGGCCGGGAGCACGGCCTGACCTCGCAGCAGGGCCAGTTGCTGTGCGTGCTGATGGCGCGGCCGTACGGCATGAGCGAACTGGGGGCGACGCTGCGGCTGGCCAAGTCGAGCCTCACCGGCCTGGTCGACCGCACCGAGCGCAACGGCCTGGTCCGGCGCGAACCGGATCCGCATGACACGCGCGCGGTACGGGTGTCGCTCACCCCTCGGGGCGGCAAGCTCGCGGACGAGTTCTACACCGAGACCTGCCGGCGGATCGAGGAGCTGACCGGCGGTCTCAGCCAGGCCGAACGCGGCGCGCTCGCCGCCCTCCTCGGCCGCGTCGTGCTGGAGAACGAGGTCCCCGCGGTCTTCCTCGAACCGGGCGAAGGAGGAGCCTCCGGCGCCCATGGCGGCTGACGCGCGACACCGCACCCCTGGAGAGACTTGCGGTTCGTAGTACGAACTATTACGGTTCGTACTACGAACTTTGAGTTTCTTCTGTGGAGCCGCCCCCGATGTGCACGCCTGGTGACGCCTTCCCGGCCCTGACCGCGTGAGCATCGGTGAACGAAAGGCAGAACCTTGTCCGTGCATGATCTCGTCTTCGGTTTCGGTGCGCACAGCACCTTCGACGACGGCCCGGAGCTGCTGCGCACGGCCCGCCAGGCCGACCGCGACGGCCTCGACCTCTTCTCGCTGTCGGACCACCCCTACATCGGCGAGCGCCTGGACGCCTACGCGACCATCGGGTTCGTCCTCGGGGGCACGCGGCGCCTCGCCGCCCTGGCCAACGTCACCAACCTGCCGACCAGGCCCGCGCCGATGCTCGCGCGGACGGTGGCGGCGCTGTCGGCCCTCTCGGACGGCCGCATCGTGCTCGGCATGGGCGCGGGCGGGCTGTGGGACCGGATCTCCGACATGGGCGTGCCGCGACTGTCGCCGTCCGACGCCGTGGACGCCTTCGAGGAGGCGATCGTCCTGGTGAGGAAGCTGTCGGGCGGGGGCCCTCCGGTCACCCACCGGGGCCGGCACTACCGGGTGGAGCGGATCGAGCCGGCCCCGGTCGCGGCGCCTCCGGTGTGGACCGGCTCGGTCGGGAAGAAGTCCCTGGCCGCCACGGGGCGGGTGGCCGACGGGTGGATCCCCGGGCACGCGGCGGACTGGCTCAGCGAGCGCTACCGGACGTCGCGGCCGGTCGTCGACGAGGCGGCGGTCGCCGCCGGCCGCGCCCCCGGGGACATCCGCACGGTGTTCAACCTCCCCGGGCGCATCACCGACCGGCCGCTGCCGGCCACCCGCGACCGCGACGGCCGCTGGATCGGCGGTTCCGTCGGGCAGTGGGTCGAGGAGCTGACCGGCGCCGTGGTCGAGCACGGGGCGTCCGGCTTCACCCTCTTCTCGCCCGAGGGCGGCACCCAGGACATCACGTCGGTCGGCCGCTGGGCCGCGGAGATCGCCCCCGCGGTGCGGGAGGCGGTCGCGAAGGAACGCGGCTAGCGGCCGCCACGGGACCGCTCCGCTCAGCCGAGCCGTTTGAGGATGCGTCTGGCGGTGCTCTGGATGTGGACCTCGTCCGGACCGTCGTAGATGCGGGCCTCGCGGGCGTGGCGGTACATGCGGGAGAGCGGGGTGTCGTCGGTGAGGCCGGCGGCGCCGTGGACCTGGATGGCGCGGTCGATGACGTTGTGCAGCATGCGGGCACCGACGACCTTGATGGCGCCGATCTCGATGCGGGCCTGGTCGCCTGCGTCGATCCGCTCGGCGGCCTGGAGGGTGAGCATGCGGGCGGCCTGGATCTCGGTGTAGGAGTCGAAGACGTGCTGCTGCATCAGCTGCTTCGCCGAGAGCGGCTCCCCGAACGCGACGCGGGAGCCCAGGCGGGCGCACATCAGCTCGAAGGCGCGCTGGGCCTGGCCCAGCCAGCGCATGCAGTGGAAGATGCGGCCGGGGCCGAGGCGCTCCTGCGCGATGACGAAGCCGTGGCCGCGCGGGCCGAGGAGGTTGTCCGCCGGGACCCGGACGTCGTCGTAGGCGACCTCGTAGTGGCCGCCGCTCAGCCCGAGGACGGGCGTCTCCCGGACGATCTCGTAGCCGGGCGTGTCCGTCGGGACGATGATCATGCTGAACGAGCGGTGCGGGGGCGCGTCCTCGGGCTCGGTGCGGCACATGACGGTGGTGTAGGCGGCCTCGCCGGCGCCGGTGGTGAACCACTTGCGGCCGCTGATGACCCAGTGGTCCCCGTCCAGGACGGCCGTCGTCCGGAGCTGGGTGGGGTCGGAGCCGGCGTGGGCGGGCTCGGTCATCGCGAAGCTCGGCGAGACCTCGCCGGCGACCATGGGCGCGAGGTAGCGCTCGCGCCAGCGGGGGCTCGCGTACCTGTGCAGCATCAGCGAGTCCTGGAGGGTGAACGTGCCGAGGGCGAGCTGCCCCCACTCGCTGCGCCCCTGCACCTCGTTGACGTAGACGTAGTCGAGGAACGGCATGCCGCCGCCGCCCAGTTCGGCGGGGTGCCCCAGGGCCCAGAGGCCCTCGTCCTTCGCCTCCTGGCGCAGTTTCAGGAGTTCGCCGCGGTCGCCCGCGTTGAGGGCGGGCTCGGCCGGTTCGACGCGTTCGGTCATGAAGGCGTGGACGGCGTCGCGGACGTCCCGGACGCGGTCGGGCACGGGGAACAGCATCAACCCTCCCCGGTGAGGTCGGCGGAGATGTCACGGTCGCCGTACCCCTCGGGCGCAGCGACCTCGACGACCGGTTCGGGGCGGTCGTCGAACTCCAGCCGCAGGGCACGCGACATCGTCGCGTGCATGTCGTACATGCAGGTGATGTAGGTGAGCTGGAGGATCTCCTTCTCGGGGAGGTGCTCGCGCAGGACCTCGAAGACGCCGTCGGGGACGCGCCCGCCGTCGAGGACGAGGCAGTCGGCGTAGGCCAGCACGGCGCGTTCGAGGGGCGAGTAGCAGTCGGCCGTCTGCCAGTGCGGGATGGACTCGATCTTCTCCTCGGGCATGCCGAGGGCGCGCATCTGCTTGCAGTGCTGGGAGAAGACGAACTGGCTGCCGCGCGCCCACCCGGCCCGGCACTGGCCGAGCTCGCGCAGGACGGGGTCGAGGTCGGCGCCCCGGTACAGGGCGAAGCCGCGGACGGCGTGCCGGAACACGTCCGGGGACTGGGCGAACACCGTCCACCAGTCGCCGGGCGAGCCGGTCGCGGTGCCGTGGTCGACGGCCGGGTCGCGGTCGGGCGCGAACAGGCGGTCGTAGAAGAAGAGGATCTGCTCGTCGGTGACTTCGGCGCGGGGGACCTCACGCAGTCGCGGCATGCCTGTCCTTCCCGGCGGTCCGGTCGGCGGCGGTCTTCGGTTCGTGGGAGACGTCGGACGCGTCGAACGTGCGCGTCCAGCAGGCGAACTCCAGCAGGATCCCGTCCGGGTCCTGGAAGTAGAACGACCGGACGAAGACGCCGTCGTGCACGTCGGCGGAGACGCCCAGCGGGCTGTCGTCGTGGTTGAGGACGGGGCTGACGGTCACGCCCTTGTCCCTGAGCCGCCGCCGGTACTCGTCGAACTTGTCGGTCGGGACGTGGAACGCGACGTGGTTCATCGATCCGACGGCGCTGAGCAGTTCGCCCTGCTCGGGCCGCCCCTTGGGGGCGGAGACGCCGGGGACGCCGTCCGGCGCGTCGGGGAACCAGAAGAACGCCACGCAGTCGCCGCCGCCGCAGTCGAAGAAGAAGTGCTGCCCCATCCCGCCCGGCAGGTCGATGGTCTTGATCAGCGGCATGCCGAGGACGCCGGAGTAGAAGTCGACCGTGCGTCGCATGTCCGACGACACCAGCGCCAGATGGTTGATGCCGCCCAGCTCGAACTCGGTGTTCATGGAACCTCCTTGCGGCGGGAGAGCGCCGCGGAAGCTGACTTGACAGTCATATCAACTTGCCTGATGCTCGGATACCGTTCCCGGGTTGTCAACCCCCGGCGAGAGGAACCACGGCGATGACCAGCGGCGACGACCCCGGCGCCCGGCCGCTCACCGAGCGCGGCGCCCGGACCAGGGAGCGCCTGCTCGCCGCCGCCCGCGAGGTCTTCGAGGAGCGCGGCTTCCTGGAGACCCGGGTCGCGCACATCACCCGGCACGCGGGCGTCGCCTACGGCTCCTTCTACACCTACTTCCCCACCAAGGAGGCGGTGTTCCTGGAGGTCGCCGACCGGCTGTTCGAGGAGATGACCGACCACGCGCTCGTGCCGTCGGCGGGGCCGGGCCCCGCCGACCGGGTCCGCCGCGCCAACCGCGCCTACTACGAGGCATACCTGCGCAACGCGCGGATGATGGCGATCATCGAGCAGGTCGCCACGTTCAACGAGGAGTTCCAGGAGCTGCGGCGCAAGCACCGGGCCTCCTCGGTCGGACGGTCCGCGCGGGTGATCGCGCGCTGGCAGCGGGAGGGGCTCGTCCCGTCCGACATCGACGCGGAGACGGCGGCGGGCGCGCTCGCCACGATGGTCGACCACTCCCTGTACCTGTGGATCGTCCAGGGCAGCGATCCGCGGGGCGCCGAACGCCTCCTGGAGACCCTGGACACCCTCAGCGTCCGCGCCCTCGGCCTGCCCGACTAGGAGAGCCATGGAACCGACCCGCGACCTCGCCGCCGCACTGGGGGACCGGCTCGGCGCGCGGATCACCGGGCTGCGCCGGCTCTCCGGCGGCGCCAGCCGGGAGACCTGGGCCTTCGACGCGGACGGCCGCCCGCTCATCCTGCGCCGCGACCCGCCCGGCTCCCTCGACCCCACCGCCCTGGGCCGCGAGGCCGGCCTGCTCGCCTCGGCCGCGCGGGCCGGCGTCCCGGTCCCCGGACTGGCCGACCACGGCGACGACCTGGACGGCGCCCCCTACATGGTCATGGAGCGGCTGTCCGGCGAGACGATCCCGCGGCGGCTGCTGCGCGACGAGCGCTTCGCGGGCGTCCGCCCCCAGCTCGCGCGCGAGCTGGGCGGCATCCTGGCCCGGCTGCACACCATGGCGCCCGTTCCCGGGCTGCCCGACGACGACGCCCTCTCGGCCCTCACCGAGCACTACGCGGCGTTCGAGGCCCGCCCTGCGGTGGAGCTGGCGCTGCGCTGGCTGGAGGAGCACCGCCCGGCCCCCCGCGGCCGGACCGTCGTCCACGGCGACTTCCGCACCGGGAACCTGATGATCTCCCCCGGCGGCGTGACCGGCGTCCTGGACTGGGAGCTCACCCACCTCGGCGACCCGGCCGAGGACCTCGGCTGGCTCTGCGTGAAGGCGTGGCGGTTCGGCTCCCCGCACCCCGCCGGCGGTTTCGGCACGCGCGAGGACCTCCTCGCCGGCTACGCCGCGGCCGGGGGCACGCCGCCCACGCTCGAAGAACTCCACTGGTGGGAGGTCTACGGCACTCTCCGCTGGACGATTTTGTGCCGCCACCAGGCCGAGCGGTTCCTCAGCGGCTCCGACCCGTCGATCGAGTACGCCGTCCTCGGCCGGAAGGTCTGCGAGCAGGAGCACGACCTGCTGCTGGCGCTGGGGCTGACGGAGCCGGCGACCGTCCGGGATCCGTTGGAGAGCGCGGCCCCGCCGGACAACGCACCGCACGACCGGCCGGACGCCCACGCTCTCATCGACGCCGTGGGCGCGTTCCTCGCGCAGGCCGAACAGCCCGACGACCGGCTCCGCTTCCATGCCCGCGTCGCCGCGTCCGCCCTGCGCATGGCCCGCAGAGAACTCCTCCTGGGCGAGGCCCACAGGATCGCCCACCGGAACCGGCTGAAGCCTCTCGGGTGCGCGACCGACGCCGAACTCGCGGAGGCCATCCGGACGAGCGCTCTCGACGACCGGATGGACGAGGTCGTGGCCGCGGTGCGAGCCTCGGTGACCGACAGGCTCACGGTCGCGAACCCCCGCCACCTCTCCCTCCCCGGCGGCTGACGGCCCCTCCATTGCCCGCGGCCGGTTCGGGCCGAAACGGCGGCGAGCCACCGGCCCGAGGGCCGGTGGCTCGCCATCAGGGCGACGCGGACCGTTCAGCAGTACTTCGAGGAACCCGTCCGACCCCACGAGCACTTGTCCGCCACCCGGCCATCGGGGTAAAGGAGGTACGCGGTGTCACCGGTGTTGTTCCACACGTACCACTTCCGGCCCCAGTAGCGGTGCGTCGCGCTGTTGGAGCCCCTGCCGGTGTGAAGGTAGACCGACTTGCGGCCCTTCAAGGTGAAGGACCCGAAGGTGTACGTGTATCCGGTCTTGTCGCGAACCTTGACCCCCTTCAAGCTCCTGGACGTCTTCGACGTGTTGAACAGCTGCACCCATTCGCCGTTCAGCGACGTGTTCGACCCTTTGTCGCTTCCGGGCGAGTCGTAGTACACCCGGTAGATCTGCACGGCGCTCGCGGCCTCCGCCGGCGGCGCCACCAGCACCCCGCCCGCCACCGCGACGGCGGCGGCCCCCGCAACGAGAAGCTTCCTCACCCCAGGGCATCCTTCCGATCGACGAATCCCTAGATGTACCGGTATTCACCGAACCGTGGGGGGTTCTGGCCATGTCCGGGCCGGACGCCAACCGCGGGCCGCGACCGCGCGTCCCACTTGCCGCGTTGTCCCAGGTGGTCCGGGGAAACACGGGGGTTCTCAGGCCTCCTCGGGATCGCGGCCGACCGCGTGCCGGCCGCCGTCCACGGGCACCACGGCGCCGTTGACGAAGCTCGCCTCGTCCGAGAGCAGATAGGCGACGGCGGCGGCCACCTCCTCCGGCCGCCCCACCCGCCCGACCGGATGGAGCAGGCGCATCTCGTCCTCGATCCGCGCGGCCTCCGCGGGCTCCTGCCGCCGGAGGAGGCCCTCGTACCGCTCGGTGGTGATCGACCCGAGCGCGACGACGTTCGTCCGGACGCCGCGCGGCCCGTAGTCGACGGCCAGCGCGCGGCTCAGCCCCTCCACCGCCGCCTTCGCCGTGGCGTAGGGCAGCGAACCGCGCACCGGGCGCTGCGCCTGATGCGACGAGACGTTGACGATGGCGCCGCCCGTCCCCGCGGCCAGGAAGCGCCGGACGGCGGTCACGGACCCCACCACCGCCGGGTCGAAGTTCAGCGCCACGAGTCCGAGCAGCTCCCGCGGTGACGGATCGGCGGCGTCCCGGAACACCGCCGCGTTGTTGACCCAGCCGGCGAGCGTCCCCGCCTCCTGCGCCGCGTCGGCGGCCCGCTCCGCGACCTCCTCGTCCGCCGCGCTCCCCACGACCACCGTCACCTCCGCCCGGTCCCGCGCCCAGCCGGCCGCCTCCGCGTCGATCTCGACGACGACGACATGCCCGCCGTCGGCCGCCAGCCGCTCCACGATCGCCCGTCCGACCCCGCGCCCGCCGCCGGTCACCACGTAAGTCCGCTTCACGCCGCTCCTTCCCCTCGACCCCCTCCATGATCGCCCGGCCTGCGGGGCCCTGGGCGGCGGTGCGTCCTCTTCGGACGTTTCCGCTGATGCGGCCCGCGTCCCGCACTCTCCGCGATAGGTTCGCCACGTTCCGGAATGGATCGCGATGAACCGGAGGGGCCATGCATGCCCGGGACTCACTGGACCCGTCACGTTCGATGTGGCATCTCATCGCGGTCCATCTGCGCCGCTACCGCGAGGCGAACGGCATGTCGGGGCAGGCTCTCGGCGACGCCCTCGACTGCGACCGCTCGACCGTCTCCAGGTACGAGTCCGCGACGCTGCGCATCAAGCCGTCCCACGCCGAGGCCGTCGACCGCCTCTGGAACACCGGGGGGATGTTCACGAACCTGGTCGGCTTCGCGGGCCTGACGGACGAGGGCGACTGGCTCTTATCCCTCGCCGAGTTCGAGCGGCGCGCGTCCCGGATCCGCATGTGGGAGCCCACGGTGGTCCCCGGCCTCCTCCAGACTCCGGACTACACCCGGGCGGTGCTGACGGCCGGGCCGGCAAACGGCCTGGACGCCGACCTGGAGCGACGGAAGGCGCGCACGTCCGCCGTTCTCGACAGGGAGACGCCACCCCGGTTGACCGCGTTCCTGAGCTGGGCCGCCCTCGCGCAGCTGATCGGCTCGCGCGAGATCATGCGCGACCAGATCGCCCACCTGCTGGCTCTCGGGGAACTGCCGCACATCACCCTCCGCGTGGTCGAGAACCAGGCGGGAGCCCATCCGGGCCTCGACGGGCCGATCACCGTCCTCACGGTGGACGAGCGCGATCTCGCGTACGACGAGGCGACGACGCGGGGACGGTTCCTGATGGATCCGCTCGCCGTCCAGGAAGTGATCGTGAAATACGACTCGATCAGCGACATCGCGGCGCCGGTCGGCCCTTCCCGGCTCCTTCTGGAAGCAGAACTGGAGCGCTGGGCGTGACCTTCCGGCGCAGGTCGAGCCGCCGCGGCAGACATGGAACCGGCGACGCGCCTTGATGCGCCCTCCATCGATTCAACCGCCATGGCGATTCCGGTTCGGCTCGCCATGGGCCCGCGCCGGAGCGCTTTATCGTGAACACGGGTCACGCCAAGCCAGGGCGACATCGGACACCAGTTCGACCGCGACGTTATCGCGCGACTCCGGAAGCCATCGAGTACGCGCGAGTGGGGCCCAACCAGGCCGCCGCCAACGCCCTCGTTGAAGGTTTTTCACCGTCCGGGCATCCGGACAGGATGAAGTTTCACACTCGTGACCTGCGCGGACTCGCGCCGCCGTCCATAAAGGTCCCGCTGGCGGGACCTTTATGGGATGTGCCGTAAATCGCGCCGCGACAGTATCCAGGATCGAATGGAATAAGTCGAGTCATGGCGGGATCGGCGGGACCGGCGGGATCGTCCACCTGTGGCCGCCGGCAAGGGCAATTCGAAAGAGACTCTCATCTGCGATACGTGTTGAGATGAGGAAGGTCCCCGTCATCTCGTGGAAGGTGATCGCCGGTGGCGAACGTACTGGAAGAACGCGGCGGGCTGCGGTCGGTGGTGCATTTGCTCAACACGCGTCACCACCGCGCGGCCCTGAACATCTACGCATTCATCGTCATCGCCCACTGGGCCGAGCACATCGTCCAGGCCGTCCAGATCTGGGTGCTCGGCTGGCCGGTGCCCGAGGCGCGCGGCGTGCTGGGCGTGCCGTTCCCGTGGCTGGTCACCTCGGAGTGGATGCACTACGGCTACGCGCTGATCATGCTGATCGGACTCGTCCTGCTCCTGCCCGGGTTCACCGGACGGGCCCGCACCTGGTGGGGGATCTCCCTCGGCATCCAGGTCTGGCACCACTTCGAGCACCTACTGCTGCTGGTGCAGGCGATGTCCGACTCCTACATCGCCGGACGTCCCGCGCCCACCAGCATCATCCAGCTCCTGGTGCCCCGCGTGGAGCTGCACCTGTTCTACAACACGCTCGTCACCATCCCCATGGTGGTGGCGATGTACCTGCACCGCAGGCCGAACGAGTCCGAGCGCGAAGCCATGCGCTGCTCGTGCGCCGCACCGCTCCAGCGCAGGCCCGTCCCCGAAGCGGCGTGACGGCCGGTGACCCTCGAAGAGTCGCGGACCGCGCCGGCCCGGCGCACGCGGGGGGTCACGCCGTTCGGCGTGCTCATGGCGGTGTTCGGCCTGCTCCTGGTCTTCCTGGTGATCCCCAACGCCGGGCCCGTGCTGCGCGCGTCGCAGGAGGGCCAGGGCACGCCCGGCGTCTTCACCGCGCGCGAGCGGAGCTGCATCCGGCACCCCGGCCATGAGGCGTGCACGCTGCGCGGGGCCTTCCGCTCCGACGACGGCTCGGTGGAACGTCCCACCGTGGCCCTGTACGGCAGCGGCAAGGGCCTGCGCGAGGGGGGCACCGCCCGCGCCCGGGACGTCGGCCGCTCGGGGACGGTGTACCTGCGGGACGCGTCCCACGAGTGGATCATGAATGTGCTGCTGCTGGTGGCCGGCGGTCTGCTGATCTTCGTGGGCCTGCGCCGGCTGCCGGCGCGCCGCGGGCAGCGGTCCGGTTCAGGCGGGTCCGGTTCGGGCGAGTCCGGATCAGGTGAGTCCGGACCCGGCGGCGGGTGAGGCCTCGCAGAGTTCGACGATCCGCTCGCAGGCCTCGGTGATGTCGGTGACCGGGAGGCAGCCGGTCTCCCCGGCGCCGGTGCGCCATCGGAACCGGGCCTCCTCGCACCAGACGGTCAGGCCGCGGCCGTCGCTGAGGGCGGCCCGGTCCGCGCCCTCCGCGGGCTGGAAGTGGCCGAGGCCCCGCTGGACCAGCAGGGTCCGGAGGTCCTTGGTGGCGTAGGGGCCCTCGACCCTCCACACGTCGCGGCGGCGGACGGTGCGCGGGAGCGGCAGGGCGAACCAGGTCGCCTTGCCGCGGGCCGCCGGCGTCCGCAGCCGCGACCGGGACGGGTGGTGTCCCCACCGGCCCTGCGTCAGGAGCTCGACGATCTTCAGGCCGCGGCCGTGGTCGGACCGGTGGGGGGCGGTGCCGGAGGCCGGCCAGTCCCGGTGGGTGTCGAACGCCTTGACGACCAGCTCGTCGCGGCCCTGGCCGTCGCCGCGCTGGTAGACCCAGAGTTCGGCGGCCGAGGCGCCCTCGTGCGGCATGGCGTGCTGCAGGACGTTCGTGGCGAGCTCGCTGACCATGAGCTTGATGTCGTGGACGTCCTGGACGGACAGGCCGAGCGCCGGGAGGAGGGCCGTGACGTGGGAACGGGCGACGCGGGCGATGGAGTCGTCGGCGGGCAGGGGCAGTGCCGCGCAGCCGCCGTCCTCCAGTCTCCAGGGGATCTCGCACATCGTCGCGGTCTTCGTCATGGCGCCCACCTCGGGATAGCGGAGACATTCGCATTTCAGACAATCGCGACATGAGTCTTTTGCTTCGCGAGTCGCTATGTGTGAATCACAGATCTAGCCTTGCACATCTTCGGCCGCCGGGCCCGCATCATGGCAAGAAAGTTGCATCTGAGAGTGAGACGTTCACTCATGCACCCAAATGCCCTCATAACACCCTTCGGCGCCGCGTCCCCCGCGTGTACCGGCGGTACCGGGACGGCCCGCCCCGCGCGCTGTAGCGTGGTCGGCGCTTGAGAGAGGGCCGCGCACAAAGAGAGATCCCCCGGGGGTGCAGCCCTGGGGGATCTCGTGTGCGGCCCGGCCTCAGCGGTCGTAACGGCCCGCCCGCACGTCGTCGAAGAAGGCGGCGAGCACGGACCGGGAGACGACGTGCACCCCGGCCTCCGGTGTCCTGCTGTCGCGCAGCGCCGCGGCCGTGTCGAGATCGGCGACCTCGACACAGCCCCCGTTGCTGCTGGCGCTGGCGGTCGCCTTGACCCACCGTGCCTGAGAGAGGTCCATGTCGGTGCTACTCCAGGGTTGAGATCACTTTCCTCAGATGCTCCGCGGTGTCGGCGGGACCGAGCGCCGCCTGGCGGATCTGCTCGAAGATCTCGTCATAGGCCTCCACGTCGTCGGGGGTGCCGATCTCCTGGACGTCCGCGTCGTTCTCGAGGAAGACCATGGGCGGCTCGCCGCCGGGGAACCGGAAGACGTTGACCAGCGTGGACATGCCCGGGTGCATCCCGTCGGCGAGGCGCAGCAGCCTCAGTTCCACGTTCGGGCGCTCGGACACGGCGAGCAGGTGGGCGAACTGGGTGCGCCGGTCGCCCGGGTCCCCCCACTCGTACAGCAGGGACGCCTCGGTGATGACCGCGGTCAGCTCCGGCGCCGTCCCGTCGCCGCGGTCGAGGATCTGCTGCCGGCGCAGCCGCGCCCGCATCGCGCGCTCCCGCCACTCCGGCGTCCTCGTCCCGACCGACAGCAGGGCCTGCATGTACGGCAGGGTCTGCAGGAGCCCGGGCAGGACCAGCGGCATGACCACCCGGATGCTCGACGCGTCGCTCTCGAAGCCCGGGAACTCGTTGCCGAACACCTCGGGGTAGTCACGCCACCAGGCCCGCTGCCGGGCGCGGCCCGCCAGTTCCTCCAGCTCGTCGAGATCGCTGCCCTCGTAGATGCGCGCGAGGTCGCGGATGTCGCTGAGCTCGGGCCGAACCCAGTTGTTGGCCTCGAACCGGCCGACCTTTCCCCGTCCCCAGTTCAGCCGGTCGCAGACCTGGTTGGCCGTGTATCCGGCCTCGACGCGCAGCTCCTTCAAGCGGCGTGCCAGCCCCCGCTTGGCGATGGTGGCCCCGTAAGCGTCGCTCACCGGCGCCACCTCCCTCGACCTACGGCCGGCATCAGCATACGCCTTCCGAATTTGTGAATCACAGATCTGGCCGGTTCAGGAAACGGCGTGGTCGAACTCCCCTTTCCTTACCCCGTCGAGGAAGCAAGCCCATTCGTGCTCGTCGAACACCGAGATCAGTTCCCCGGACGTGCGCAGCAGCGTCCACTCGCCGGCGAAGGCGACCTCGATGCCGCCCTCGTCGGTCTGCGAGCGCCGCCACTCCAGGTCGCCCGGGTCGACGCCCAGCTCCTCGACGGACGGCTTCCTCATCCTGCCCTCCTCGCCACCGCGCAGTACGCCCACCGCGAGCCGTCGCTGTCGGCCGCGTCGGGGTCCTCAGCACCCCATTCACCGATATAGCAGACCTTCGCCGCCGCCCCCTCCCACGGCGGGACGATCTCCATACCGGTGAAGAAGCGCTCGACCTCCGCACGCGACCGCAGGTGGACGCTCGCGGTGGACCGGGCGTACACGTCCCTGACCGTGCCGACGGCCCGGTCGGCCTGCCGGTCGCCGGTGCCGGCGGACAGCACCAGGTAGCTGCCGGGCGCGAGCCGGTCCATGTACCGCCGGACGAGGCCCCACGGGTCGTCCTCGTCGGGGATGAAGTGGACCAGCGCCACGACCAGCAGCGCGACGGGCCTGGTCAGGTCGATCATCCTGCCGGCGGCCTCGTTCCCGAGCACCCCGTCGGGGTCGCGGAAGTCGGCCGTGACGAACGCCGTCCCGGTGGAACCCGCCAGCAGCCTCTCGGCTTGGGCCCGCACCATCGGGTCGTTGTCGACGTACAGGACGCGCGCGTCGGGAGCGACCGCCTGGGCCGCCTCGTGGGTGTTGTTCATCGTCGGCAGGCCCGCGCCCACGTCGACGAACTGCCGGACGCCGCGCTCGGCCAGCCATCGCACCGAGCGCTGCAGGAAGCCGCGGTTCGCCCAGGCCGCGTCCCCGGCCTCCGGCATGTTCGCCAGGACCTTCTCCGCCGCCTCGCGGTCGACCTCGAAGTTGTCGGTGCCGCCCAGGTAATAGTCGTACATCCGGGCTGGGGTCGGAACCGTGGTATCAACTCCGGGCGGAGCCTGCTCGGTGTCGCTCACGCATCGCTCCTTGCCGCAACTTGTGATGCACGAATTATGAAGCAAGGGTCGTCCTTCCCGGGCCGCTTCCGCAAGGGTTCCCTGACTCCTCTCGCCGTCCCCCCGCGGGGTTCGCCCTTCCTTTGAGGGGCATGACCGGCCCAAAGGGGGAAAGGCATGAAGACCGAATCGGATCTCGCACTACGCCAACTCTCGCTGCAGTTCATCGGCAACGCCACGATGCTCCTGCGCTGCGGACCGTTCACTCTGCTGACCGACCCCAACTTCCTGCATCGCGGACAGCGGGCCTACCTCGGGTTCGGGCTGTCCACCCGGCGGCTCACCGACCCCGCGCTCCAGGCCGGCGACCTCCCGCGCCTCGACGCCGTCGTCCTGTCCCACCTGCACGGCGACCACTGGGACCGGGTCGCCCGCGCGAAGCTCGACCGGGGGCTGCCCATCGTCACCACGCCTCACGCGGCCCGGCGCCTCCAGGGATGGCACCGCTTCCGCCACGCGGTCGGTCTGCGCACCTGGGAGGCGCACACCCTCGTCAAGGACGGCGCGCTGCTGCGCATCACGTCCATGCCGGGCCGGCACGCCCCCGGCCCCGCCCAGTGGCTGCTGCCGCCGGTCATGGGGAGCCTCCTGGAGTTCGGCCCTGCGGACGGCGACGTGCGGTTCCGCCTCTACATCACCGGCGACACCCTGATGTTCGACGGCATCCAGCAGATCGCCCGGCGCACCTCCGACATCGATCTGGCCGTGCTCCACCTGGGCGGCACCACGCTGCCCGGCGGGCTCGTGGTCACCATGGACGGCGCCCAGGGCGCGGACCTCGTCGAGACGATCCGCCCGGCGTCCGCGGTGCCCGTCCACTACAACGACTACACCGTCATGAAGTCGCCCCTGGACGACTTCCGGCGCGAGCTGGAGCGTCGTGGACTCGGCGACCGGGCCACCTACGTCGGGCCCGGGGAGACCCACGCCTTCCGTCGCCCGTGAGCCCGACTCATCTGCTGTGAGCTGGGTAAACACCTCAGAGAACCTATGGTTGGACAGGACATGTTCGAGATCGAGGACATCCGTCAATGGCGCGGGCGGAACGTGATCGACCCGTCCGGGAGCAAGATCGGGCCGCTGGAGGCCGTCTACGTCGACACGCTCACCGACCAGCCCTCGTTCGCCACGGTCCGGATCGGCCTGCCGACCCGGCAGCGCCTGGTGTTCGTGCCGCTGGCCGGATGCACGCTGGGCCCGGACCACCTCCGCGTCGCGTACGACAAGAAGCAGGTCAAGGGCGCTCCAGGGATCGACACCAACGGCGAGCTGTTCGCCGACGCCGAACCCGAGGTCTTCGCCTACTACAAGCTGCCCTACAGGGCCGCGCCGGAGGAGCGGCTCCTCGCCCGCCGCTGACGCCGCCCCGGGCCGCTAGCGTCCGTCGAGGAGCGGGCGGCGCGGGTCCCATCGCGTCCCGTCGCGCCGGTCGTGGCGGCGCCGCGCGATGCCCGACAGCGCCTCCAGCACGACGCGGTTGGCCAGGGCCGAGGTGATGTCGGCGTTGTCGTAGGGCGGGGAGACCTCCACGACGTCGACCCCGACGACCGGCAGCTCGTAGGTGACGCGCCGGACCGCGTCCAGGAGCTCGCGCCCGGTCAGCCCGCCGGGCTCGGGCGTGCCGGTGCCGGGGGCGTGGCCCGGGTCGCACACGTCGATGTCGACCGACAGGAACACCCCGTCGCACTCGTCGGTGGCGATCTCGAACGCCTCCGTCAGGCACTCGTCCAGGCCGCGGGCGACGATCTCGGACATCTCGTAGGAGCGCATGCCCTGCGCGGCCATCCACTCCAGCGTCTCGGGGCCCGGCCAGTACCCGCGCAGGCCGAGCTGCAGGAACCGGTCGCCGCGCACCGCCCCGGACTCGATCAGCCGCCGCATCGGCTGCCCGTGCCCGACCAGCGAGCCGAGGTTCACGTCGCCCGTGTCGGCGTGCGCGTCGAAGTGGACCATCGAGACCCGTCCGGCGCCGAGGTGGTCGGCCACTCCGGCGGCGTCGGGCCACGCGATCGTGTGGTCGCCGCCGAGGACGAGCGGGATCGTCCCGGTACGGGCGATCGCGTACACCGCCTCCTGGAGTGATCGGACGGAACGCTCGGCGTCCCCGGAGTACATCTCGACATCGCCGGCGTCGTAGACGGTGAGGTCGCCCCGGAGCCCGTCCACCCGCAGCGCCAGGGACGGACGCGAGCCGTCGTGGGGCAGGTAGCAGGACTGCCGGATGTACTGCGGTCCGAAGCGGGTCCCCGGCCGGTGGGACGTGCCGCCGTCGAACGGCGCCCCGAGGATGACCACGTCGGCGTCCTCGTACGTGGACGGATCGGACCAGGTGCAGCGCGGCACACCGAGGAACGTGATGTCAGGACCGAACTGCGAACCGTACCTTCCGGGCATTCGCCACCTCCACCGTCTCCCTTCCCCCACCGGGCCCGTCCGATGTGCGGACGGCCCCGTCCCGGACGGATCCCGGGACGGGGCCGCGACGGCGGGCGTCAGCCGCCGACGCCGGAGCCCTCCGCGGCCGCGACGATCGCCGTCGCGTCCTCGGGCAGCAGGTGGCCGGCGTTCACCGACGCCTGCGCGGCCGCCCGGACCTTGCCCACGTAGTCGGCGTGCGTCGGGTACAGCACGCTGAGCACGGGCTCCGCCGTCAGCGGAAGGGACGGGTCGGACGGGTCGCCCGCGTCATGCCGGTCCCAGGGGTCGGCGCCGCCGTTCCACGGGTCCCGGGCGCCGTACAGGCCGCAGAAGACGCCGCTGCCCGCGGTGTCGCGCATTCCGGTGAGCGTCCGGGTCGGCACCGCGACGTCCGGCAGCCGGACTCCCCCGGTCGCCAGCCCGGTGCGCGGGTCGCGCAGCACCGTGTCGAGCGGCGCCCCGGCTGCCGGCCGCGCCCCGCCGCGCGCCCACGCGGCCAGACCGCGCAGCGCCGCGTTCATCGAGTAGTGCCCGGGCCCGTCGTTGAACGGGGCCGATCCGGCGGCGCAGCCGGCGGCCGGCGCGGCCGACCCCGCCGACTTCTTCAGCGTCGGCTGACCCAGGTCGTAGGCCCACTGGTCGCCGTGCGAGGTGCCGGCCAGCTCCCAGTGCACGACCCGGTCGGTGTCCGGCTGCCGCGCGGCCGCCGCCAGCGGGACGTCGGTCTCGGTCAGGACCACGAACGTCGGAACGGTCAGGTCCGTCCGGATGCGGGACGGGTTCGGCATCCACAGGGTGTCGGACAGCTCGCCGCTGATCGGGGCCCCGACCGCGCCGTTGCTGTGGATCATGAAGCCGTCGTAGACCCGCGACACCGGCTGGACGGCGTTGGCGTAGGTGGTCATGAGCCCGGCGGACTGCGACTCCCCGTCCGCCAGCAGCGTCCGCACCGCCAGCCCGCCGAGCGGGTCGGGGCCGTCGGGGCTTCGCAGCGCCCGCCCGGCCTGGGAGAAGATGTCGTAGGAGAAGGCGTCCCCGGGGTGCACAAGGCTGCCGTAACGGGCCGGGTCCCACCCCTTGAGCCCGTGGATCTCTCCGAGCCCGCCGTTGACGCCGACCGCCTGGGCCGAGACGCCGACCCACGCGTATCCCTTGCGCAGCAGTTCGTCGCGCGTGAACCAGTAGTCCGGGGACAGGTCCATCTGGCCGCTGACGTTGAGCCACTCGACCACGACGGTCCCGTTGAACTTCGCCGGGTCGGAGGGGCGCCGGACCAGGAGCCTCGTCCGGTACGGGGCCTGCCCGGACGCCCGCACGTCCCACCGGCCGTTCGACGTCCACAGGCCGGACTTGGCGTACGAGGTGGCGGTGCCGGTGATGAAGTACTCGCTCTCGGTGTACCCGAACGACCCGAGATCCTCGGCCGCCGCCAGGAACGGGAAGCCGTGGGCGCCCGGCGGCGGGACGGTGACCACGGGCCCGGAGGCCTCGGCCAGGGCGGGCGGCGAGGCGGACAGCAGGGCGGCGAGCAGCCCCGCTCCCGTCGCCGCGGCGGCGACCCGCCGCCAGGGAACCCGCAGGGAGAAACGCACGGTGACCTCCACGATGTCAGGGGGCCACAGTGTCCGCCGCCCGTCCCCTCCTCCACATCGCGCGAATCACCGGCCGCGGAAACGGCGCCGCCCCGTCCAGAGCCTGGACGGGGCGGCGCCGTTCACGGTGTTACCAGCGGTACCAGCGACCGCGCTTGCCGGACGGACCGGCGCTGCGGAGCACGAAGCCGAGCAGCCACAGGATCAGGACGATCGCGGCCACCACCCAGAGAATCTTGAGCGTGAAGCCGACGCCGAACAGGATCAGTGCCAGCAGGAGCACCAGGATCATCAGCCAAGGCATTGGGGGTCCTCCTCGGGTATCTGCCGTTGGTTCGTTCGGGCCGATTTGTCCCCGGCAAATGGAGCTTGATGCGCGACAAAGGTCTCATTTCGGACACGCAGCGAAATGGTCCTGGGCGCGACACCGTCACCACCGGTCCAAGGCCGCGGATCCGGACCTCACCGGACGCCTGGGCTGAAACCGCTCCTAGAAATCGGTGAGAGGTTCAGCCTGGTAGGCGCGGTGGAGCAGGTCCAGGAAGCGTGGGGCCGCGGGGACGCGGGTCACGCCGATCTGGTGGACCGCGACTCCCGGGGTCCAGGAGTTCATGACCACGGCCCCGGCCAGAGCCGGTACGTCGGCGGGGGTGACCTGCCGGACGCGCTGGGGGACGCCGAGGCGGTCCAGTTGCCGGCGGACGATGCCCATGGTGGTCCCGACCAGCACCTCGGCCTCCGGCCACACCACGCTGTCCCCGTCCCAGAAGGCCAGGTTCCAGATCGTCGCCTCGCTGAGGCGCCCCCGGCGGTCGACGAAGGCGGCGTCGTCGAAGCCGTCCTGGACGGCCCGGCGCATGAGGTGGGTCTTCGCCACCTCCCCGACGTGTTTCACGGCGGGCAGGTACCGGTCGTACTCGACCGTCGCCAGCGCCAGCGGCCCGTCCGGACCCGACGCGGGCGGCCCCGTCCGGACCAGGACGTCGGGCCCCACCGGCTCTCCGCCCCCGGTGAACTCTCCCGGGGACGAGTACATCGTGGCCGTCAGCGAGACGTCCGCGGGCCCCGCCTCCACCGCCGCACGCAGATGGGAGCGAACTCGCTCGTCCGGCATCGCTTCGCCGAACAGCTCCATCGAGGCGGACCGCAGCCGCTCCAGATGGAGGTCGAGCCCCCGGACCTTGCCGCCACGCACCTGCAGGGCGGTGAAGTGGGCGAAGCCGGCGAAGGCGAGCGGCGCGAGCTCGCCGGCGGTCGCCTCGCGGCCATTGCGTTGGACGACGAGCGTGGACATGGGCCTCTCCAGCCGTGCGGAATGATCGCCTGCAGGGCGACGTTAGGCACTCACACTGGTGAGAAGGTCAATCCAGGACGGTGACATGCTGATCGGGGAGTTGTCCCGGCGGACGGGGGTCAGCCCGCGGCTTCTGCGGTACTACGAGGAGCAGGGCCTGCTCCAGGCCGAGCGCGGCTCGAACGGCTACCGCCGCTACGGCGAGGACGCCGTGCTGACCGTGCGGAAGATCCGCGTGCTGCTGGACGCGGGCCTGTCCTCCGAGGTGATCCGGCAGGTGCTCCCCTGCACCCGCAGCGACCAGCCCGACTTCGACTGGTGCGAGGGCATCCGCGACGTGCTCGACCGCGAGATCGCGGCCCTGAACGCCCGCATCGAGAGCCTCCAGCGCAACCACCAAGCCCTCACCGGATTCCTCACCCCCCGCACACCGGCCGAGTAGCCGCCGCCCGGAGGCGAGCCCCTCGCCCGATGACTTCCGCCCCCAAGGACGGGCCAGACGTGGTGGTCGTGGACCCTGACGGCAACAGTCTCTCCCTGGCCGAGGCCCCCAGGAGTGATTGCGGCGTGGCGGGTCGTCTCTCCTCGTGCGGACGACCCGCCGCGTCGCTTCTCCGCCCACCGCGCTGGGGCGGGTTATGAGGCGGGGGTTCGCGTGGGGAGGTGGCGGGTCTTTCGGTGGTGGGCGCCCTCGCCGGCCATGTCGGACTGGCCGCCCGGCGGCGGGACGCGGACCTCGATGCGTCCGTTCTGGACGCGCGCCTCGTAGGACGGCTGCGGCGCGCTGGCCGGGCCGCGTTCGATGCCGCCGTCGGCGAGGCGGAACGTGCTGCCGTGCCACGGGCAGGTGACGCAGCCGTTCTCGATCGTCCCCTCGCCCAGCGGGCCGCCCAGGTGGCTGCAGGTGGCGGCGATGGCGTGCAGCTTCGTGGCCGTCCGGTAGAGCAGGACCCGGACGCCGTCCGCGTCGGCCGTGCGGTGCTCGCCCTCGGCCAGCTCGGATGCGGCCAGCACCGGAGTCCACTCTTCCGGGCCCTGCTGCCACGCGGTGCGGTTGACGTTGACGCCCCGGGTGAAGGTCAGGTGACCGCCGAGGTAGGCGCTGATCCCCATCGCCGCCATGCCGGCGAACCGCAGTGCCTTGGCCTTGCGGGAGCGCGCGCCGAGGGACGCCGCGTACAGCGCGAGCGCCACCGTGTTGGCGCCGGCGTGGACGAGCCCCACCCGCCGCTCCGCCCCCAGGGTGTCGGCCCAGTCGTTGAGCCCGCTCAGGGCGGTGGGCACGGCCGCGACCACGCCTGCCGCCGTCAGCAGGTCGGCGGCCGGTTCGGCGTCGGGTCCCCCGGCGACGTCCAGCAGCCCGGCCATGCTCCACGCGCCGATCACCACGTCCGTCAGCACCGGGTGCAGCGGGTGCCCCGTATTGGTCCCGCTGAGCAGGTTGCGGACGAGGCGCGGCTGGACCGCCCGCTGGACCACGGAACTGACCGGTTCGGCGACCTTGTCCAGCGCCTCCGCGTTCTCCAGTCGATGGACCGCCCTGTGCGGCATGCTCATAACGCCCTCCCCCAGGCACGACTACACGTTCGCTCCCTATCCCCCTAAGCACCTCTGAAACCGTCCACACCAGCCACGGGCGACGTCGCGGCCTCTGCCTTAACTCGTGGAGAGTGGACAGACGTCCACTATGATGGACGCGGGCGGATCGGGTGATGCGGAGGCTGGACGATGGTGCGCTTCGAGCTCGACGACCTGAGCCGGCCGGAGGTCCGCCGGCTGCTGGAGGAGCACCTGGCCGACATGCACGCGACGTCGCCGCCCGAATCGATCCACGCGCTGGACCTGGAGGAACTGCGCGACCCCGCGGTCGCGTTCTGGTCGGCTTGGGAGGGGCCGGAGCTGCGCGGATGCGGCGCGCTCAAGGACCTCGGCGGCGGCGACGCCGAGCTCAAGTCCATGCGCACCGCGGTGGCCGCGCGGGGGGCGGGCATCGGATCGGCCATCCTCCGGCACCTTCTGGCCGTCGCCGCCGAGCGCGGTCACCGGCGGGTCCTGCTGGAGACGGGAAGCCAGGATTTCTTCGCCCCGGCCCGGCGGCTCTACGCGCGGCACGGATTCACCCAGTGCGAGCCGTTCGCCGACTACGTGCACGACCCCAACAGCGTCTACATGGAGCTTCGCCTCGACGCCGGAGCCGGCCCGGACGTGACGCCGTGTCCACTTTGATGGACGGTCCGAACGTCCTCGGACAGCGCATCAAGGCGGAGCGCGCACGGCGCGGCTGGTCGCTGGCCCGGCTCGCCGACGCCTCGGGGGTGTCCCGAGCGATGATCAGCAAGGTCGAGCGCGGTCAGAGCAGCCCGACCGCCGCCCTCCTCGGCAGGCTGTCCGCCGCCCTGGAACTGAGCATGACCGAGATGCTGTCACCGGCGGACGGCTCCACGCCCGGCCACGTGCGGCGCGCGGCCGACATCCCCGACTGGACCGACCCCGGGTCGGGTTACCTGCGACGGCAGATCTCGGGGCCGGGTTTCCCGGCCGACGTCACCGAGATCGTGCTGCCCGCGGGCGCCCGGGTGCCCATGCCGGCGGCGTCCTACGCCTTCATCGCCCAGCTCGTCTGGGTGCTGGCCGGCAGGCTGAGCCTCGTCGAGGAGGCGGCCACGCACGTCCTCACCGCGGGCGACACGTTCGAACTCGGCGAGCCCCAGGCACGCGCGTTCGTCAACGACGGCACCGGAGAGTGCCGTTACGTCGTGGTCGTGACCCGCAAGGCCACGGCCTGACTCCCGACGGAACGGCGCCGTGTCGCCCCCTGCCGCTGCCGGGGATCGGCGCGAAAAAAACTGCCGGGATTGTTCTGGTTCACCCCGGAACCAAACGGCCGTCGCAGACATCACATATGGCGAGAAAGGTGCAACGGCACCCGGCAGTCCCAGACTGCGGTACCTTGCACGCTCCCCCCATTCCCAAGCATGGAGGAATACATGCGGCGTGTCGCCATCGTGACCGTCCTCTCCGGCGCCCTGGCCGCCGGAGTCCTCGCCGCGGGTCCGGCCGCGCAGGCGGAGACCAAGCCCGCCGACAGGCTCGGCAAGGAGGTGACCACCACCAGCCAGGGGGCACTCTCCAAGAAGGACCTCATCTCCGAGGCCCAGACCTCCGGTCAGCCGCTGACCGCCAAGGAGAAGGCCTCGGTCCAGGCCGCCGAGTACTGCCGCTACTACCAGCGCACCCGTGGCCGGAAGGCCTCCAACGGCAAGTGGATCATCGCGGTGACCAACCGCCTCACCTGGTGCTACAACGGCTACACGGTCACCCGTTACCGCGCCAACTTCAAGGCCTACACCTACAACAAGTACAAGTGGGTGTGGAAGGGCTGGGTCCTGAAGAAGGTCACCCACCCCAGCAACTGGGCCTACGCGACGTCCTACGCCCAGGGCGCGTTCCGTTACACGGGCAACGGCTACACCTACAAGCCGTACGTCATCATCCGCGGCTACAAGAACGGCGCCTACAAGTACAAGTACGGCGGCTGATCCTGCCACGCAGGACCTCACCATGAGCCGCCGCTCCGTTCGCCGGCAGTGGGCGACCACTGCCCCGGGGCCGGCCCGGGCGACCGAGCCGGCGCCATGGTGAGGAACGCCGATCACGCGGGCTGATTCACAGGCCGAACACGGCCCGCACCAGGTGATCACCGGAAGCTCCTGGCGGCCGGGGTGTGCGCACACCCTGGCCGCCAGGAGCTTCCTGCTTTTCCGCCGTGCGAACGGCGCCGCGGGTCATCCGCTCGGACGCCGGCGACCGACTATGCCGGCGCGTTCGACGACCGCAGTCGATCAGCCAGGAGTCCCTGGAAACGCGGGCACGTCATGATGTCGTCATGCGGGCACTCACCCTCGATCATGTCGAGTGCGGCCTGCGCCCGGGCGATCCGGACCAGCAGCCTCTCGCGGTGCCGGACCGTCACCTCGTGGCGCTCCGACGTGGACCGGGCGGCCAGCATCGCCCGGATGTCCGCGAGTTCGAATCCCGCCTCCTTCGAGATCAGGATCGCCGCCACCCGGTGCACGTCGGCGTCGGTGTAACGGCGACGGTCCCCTGCGCGGGCCGGCGCCAGCAGACCTTCGGCCTCCCAGTACCGCAGCACGTGCGTCGGCAGCCCGAACTGCGCCGCCACCTCGCCGATTGACTTCATGTCGACATTAAGTCGCACACTGGCGGCCATGTCCAAGCTACTCACCGTCCTTGACGCCTTCGACGATCTTCCCCAGGCTCGTGACCTGCGAGAACTCACCTACGATGGGCTGGGCGCCACCGTGGTCGACGTCGGCTGCGGCAGTGGCCGCGCCGTCGGGGAACTGGCCGCCCGCGGGGCGCGGGCCATCGGCGTCGACCTGGACCCCGCCATGGTCGAGGTCGCCGCCGAACGGTGGCCCGGGAGCGAGTTCCACGTCGCCGACGCCACCGCGCTGCCTCTGGACGACGGCTCCGTCACCGGCTACCGCACCGACAAGGTCCTGCACGTCCTCGCCGAGCCCGAGCAGGCCGTCGCCGAGGCCCGCCGGGTGCTGGCCCCCGGCGGCCGCGCGGTGCTCGTCGGCCAGGACTGGGACACGTTCGTCATCGACTCCGACGACCCCGAGCTCACCCGCTCACTCGTCCACGCCCGCGCCGACGCCATGCCGAACCCGCGGGTCGCCCGCCGCTACCGGAACCTCCTGCTCGACCACGGGTTCACCGACGTCACCGTCGCCGTCCACACGATCGTGTGGACGGACGCCTCGTGCCTGCCGGCGCTCGCCGGCATCGGAGGGGAAGGCGCCTGGTTCGACGCCCAGGTCGCCAGGGCACGCGACGACCGCCTGTTCGTCGCCATCCCGTTCTTCGTCGCCTCGGGAACCCGCGCCGCCTGATCTCCGGCTCACCACGACCCGTCGCCGCAGTAGCCGACGCGCCTGCAAGGCGCGTGGTCCAGCGCCGCTAGTTCTTTCACAGTTCTCGAAATCGACCAGGTGGTGCCCGGCCGGCCGGAGCGAGGGGCGCCCCGCAGGCCCTGGCCCGACGGCGCGCGGCCAC
Source organism: Actinomadura verrucosospora (assembly GCF_039540335.1). Taxonomy (NCBI): domain Bacteria; kingdom Bacillati; phylum Actinomycetota; class Actinomycetes; order Streptosporangiales; family Thermomonosporaceae; genus Actinomadura; species Actinomadura verrucosospora. The sequence goes on from NZ_BAABEV010000001.1 coordinate 165,084, forward strand.
CGGCGACTTCACCTCCGGTTTGGTCGTCACAGTTGCCGTCACCGCCGAAAACCTGACGGTCTTCCCCAACGCACGTCCTAGGGGCGTGCGTCAAGGAAGACGCCTTCGAGGCGTAACTGCAACCGAAAGAGTCCGCCATGAACGTTGCACTCATCGTCCTTATCCTGCTGGGCTTCCTGGCAGGGGACGGCGTGAAGAAGAACGAGAAGGGCAAGAGGAACACGCGGGCCATCGCCCCGGCCCTCGCGGCCACCGCGATCTTCTGGGTCACGGGGATCCCCTTCGTCCCGCTCGTGCTCGCCGCCCTTGCGGGAGGTGCGGCAGGTCGGATCGTGAAGAAGGACGGGTGGGTCATCCTCCTGTCCATCGGCGCGGTCATCGTCGCTCTCTCGCTGGTCTCCTGACCAGCGGGAGGACCTCTGAGGACCAGTAGTCCCATGGTCCATTCCGGTCCGTGATCACCGCGGACCGGGCGTACCGGGTGTCCCGGCGGAGAGGCTTCGCGCCTCCTGCCGGGACATTTCGTCGTTAAGCCCGGCCACCACCTCAGCGCGGGCGTGCGCCGGGGTGTTCGGTGTACATCGCGATCGCCGGGAGACCGTCCGGCTCCGTCCTACTCGACCGAGGGAAGCGGTGGCAGCGGCAGGGGCAGCCCTGGCAGCCCGTCGATGCTGGCCGCGATGTGCTCCTTCTTCTGGAAGTAAGCGTCGAGCGACTCGTCGGTCTCGCGCGCGAAACGCGATGCGTGCAGCGGGCGGTCCTGTTCGTAGGTCATGAACGGGACGCCGTATCCGCAGGTGTCACGGATCTTCTCGGCGGTCACGACGATGATCGCTCGCAGGCCGTGCAGGGTCGGGTCGATGTCGGGGAAGTGGCCCATCAGCTCGGCCCAGCGCGCGTCGTCGCGGAAGATCGGCTCCCCGCGGCCGTGCACGCGCACGATGTTGGGCGGGCCGTCGAAGGCGCACCACATCAGGGTGATGCGGCCGTTCTCGCGCAGATGGGCGATGGTCTCGGCGTTGCTGCCGGCGAAATCGAGGTAGGCCACGGTGAGTTCGTCGAGCACGGCGAACGAGCCGTCGAGCCCCTTGGGCGAAAGGTTGACGGTTCCGTCGCCGGCCAGCGGCGCCGTCGCGGTGAAGAAGATGTGCTGCGACTCGATGAAGGTGCGCAGCCTGCCGTCTATCCGCTCATAACTCTTTCCCATGGATCGAGTATGACCGCACGGTGATCCTCCCCCTTGCCCGGCGTCCGTCCCTGTCACGGGGGACGGGGCAGCGAGGGCGCGCGTTCAGAAGTCCTCCCGGCGAACATTGCTGATCTTGGTCTGCCGGGGACTGTAGGGAGAAAGTGGCCCAAGCGGCCATGGACTCTCGACCAGGAAGTCCATGGCCTCGCTCGGCCATGGACTGTCCCGGCTAGGCCAGGACCAGGAGAATCAAATGAGAAGGACCAAATTGCCCACCCTTGCGGGCCCCCGGAAGGGTGCTTTCCTGATGGTGGGCTCGGTCGTAATCGTCGGGGTGGGCTTCGTGTTCACCCGGGTGCTGTCGGCCCCTCTCCAGGGGACGATGGGGATGACCGTCTTCGGCGGCGGCATCCTCGTCGCCATCGCGCTCGCGCGAGACGGCGTCCAGGGGCTGGACCCGCGCAGGCTGACTCCGCGTCAGCGGAGGGGCATGCTCCAGCACGCGCTGACCAGCTCGCTGATGAAGATCGGCGGGCCCATCGCGTTCGCCCACATCGGTGCGGGCCCCTACGCCAGCATCACCGCCCTGGGGAGCCTCCTCGCGGGGCTTCCCAAGACCACGTGGACGGGCCGGGCCCTTCGTGTCCCGATCTTCCTCGCCGTACTGATCTCGACCGGCGCCCTGATCGGCGTACAGAGCGTCAGCTATCTGGGGATCGGTGCCGCACTCGCCGCGGCGACGCATCCCTTCAACCTGCCGAGCCAGGCCAAACTGCTCGGCGACAAGCGCGACCAGGGTGTCGCACAGGCCAACGTCATCTGCATGCTGGTCGTCATCCCGGTGTGCTTCCCGTTGGCCGAGTACCTCGGGACTCCGGTCGGGACCTGGACATGGGGTCCCACCGAACTCGTCGCGATGCTGGGCGCGGGGCTGTTCGCAACGGCTCTCGCCGCCGTCATGCAGACGCGGGCAGGCATCTACCTGACCCGTGGCGGCATGGGGGTCTGGGCCGCGACGGCCCCGGCTCTCCAGCCGATGGTGGCCGTGGCCCTGGCGCCCGTCCTCCTCAGTCTGTTCGGCGTCGCGACGGTGATCCCGGATGCCATCCAGTGGGCGGCCTTCGGAATCGTCACCTCCACGTCCGCCATCACTGCACGGCTGGACGCGGAGGCGGCCGAGGCCGAGGCCGCACAGAAGGCGAAGGCACCGACAAGGCAGGAGTGATCCCGCCCTACCTGTTCTGGTGGCGCCACGACGACTCCGTCGCCGCGCCACCCGGATGACCGCAACACGAGAGCCCGGTCCCGCCGGGCTCTCACGTTTTCGCCCCGGACCTGAACGCCGGCGCGCGGTCTCGTCCATGACATCCGGGCCGCGGGAGCCCACGCGTTCAGGTACGTAGCGGGCATGACGGGCAGCGAACGAAAGAACCCCGCCCGCATGAGCAGTGCGCCTGCTCAGGCGGGACGGGGCTCTGGTCAGTGTCGACGAGCGGCCCCCCTTGGGGGAGGGCCGCCGACTTTACGGCCGAGAAGACCGCGACTCAGTTCTCCGGAAGGATGGCCTCGGAAGCCTCGATGGCCGCCGCCTCGGAGCCCTCTGGCGATGCCAGGACCTCCCGGTAAATCCGGTCACTCTCGTCGAGGCGCGCCAGTCGCGCCTGCTGCTCTTTCTCACTTTCGGACATACGCCCTCCTGGTTTGCGAATAAACCTGCGCGTTCGTGCTACAGGTCGCAGGAGACCGTCCGCGCTTGCGCGATCTCCGCACCCCTGCGGCGTGGTCCGTCGCTTCACGAAAGCGTGCAGATGGCCTCGGACGCGCTCGGAGCGCCTGTCGCAGGGGGCCCAAGCGAGCAGCCCCAGAACGGGCACGGCGTGAAGGGAAGGGATCGGGCACGTAGCGGGGCCCGGTGGTCGAGGAACGAGAGCGGTCGGCGTCAGCGATTCGTCGCTGACGCCGGCCGTTGTCGCGGGGAGCGGGTCGCGGAGATCGAACTGCCGACGCGACGTATGCTGCGCCCGTGAAGCTGCGCTTTGAGACGCGCCGGTCCGACTCGCCGTGGATCGACACCGTCTGGACCTGCGTGAATGAGCAGGTCCAGACGATGACGTCAGTCGCGGGGGTGCGCTGGGGCCTGGTGTTCTGGGAGCAGGACGGCCGGGCGTACACGGGGATCACCGGTCCCGGGACCCGGACCGGCACGGCGCCCGTGCCAGAAGGCGCGGCCTTCACGGGCATCGAGTTCGCCGTGGGCACCTCGTTGCGGGCCGTCCCCACGTCGACGCTGGTCAACGGCGGCATCGAGCTCCCCGACACCACGCGCCGGACGTTCCGGCTGGACGGCGGGCGCTGGGAGACGCCCGGACCCGACGACGCCGAGAACCTCGTCGGACGTCTCGTCCGGGCAGGGGTCGTGGTCCGTGACCCGCTCGTCGCCGAGGTGCTGCGGGGCCACCGCCCGGCCGTCTCGGGGCGAACGGTCGAACGCCGGTTCCGCGCCGTGACCGGGCTGACGCGGGGCGGCGTCCGGCAGATCGAACGGGCCCGCAGGGCGGCGGAGCTGCTGGCGCTCGGCGAACCGGTCGCCGACGTCGTCACCAAGCTCGGCTACTTCGACGAGTCGCACCTGGCCCGGGCGCTGCGCTCCTACGTCGGACGCACCGCCGGGCAGCTGCGCGAGGGCGCCGGCGGCGCGATCGCCCTCGACCTGGATCAGCGCTTGACGTCGTAGACGAGCTTCAGGATCCCGTTCGAGTAGCTCTCCGACTCCCGCAGCACCAGCATCTGCTTGTCGCGGTCGGCCCGGCCGAACAGGCTCTTCCCGGCACCGAGCAGCACGGGGAAGACGAGCAGGTTGTACTGGTCGACCAGACCCGCGTCCGACAGCCGCCGGGCCAGCTCCGCGCTCCCGTGGATGAAGATCGCGCCCCCTTCGCCCTCCTTGAGCGCGGCGACGTCCTCGGTCGAGCGCAGGATCGTCGTCGGGCCCCACCCGTCGACGAGGGCGTCATCGGACAGCGTGGTCGACACCACGTACTTGGGCAGTTCCTTGTAGTCGGCGTGGTCCTCCGAGCCGGGCCAGACCTGCGCGAACGCCTCGTAGCTGCGGCGGCCGAACATCAGCGCCGTCGTGTCGGCGAGCTCCTCGCCCTTCAACGACCAGGCTTCCGGGACGAACTCGAGGTCCTTGAACACCCATCCGCCGCTGCGGTGCTCCTCCCCCGGCCCGCCGCCAGGCGAGTCCACGACACCGTCGAGCGACATGAAACCGGTGTAGACCAGGTCACGCATTGTGTTGTCTCCTCATGTTCGGATGAGTCGCTGGGGCCACGCTAGTTCGTGACCGCGGCGGCCGTCTTGGACGGAAACGACAGCGGTCTCACCTTGGGGAACAGTGTGACGCCCCAGCCCCTCCGCGAAGGTCCTGGGCGCGACGGCCACTCCAGGCTCTCTGCCCATATGAGTCCGGCGGCCCGGCGGCGAGGCGTTTGTCTGGCGCCGCTCGCCCTGCGAATGATCAAGCCGCGAGTTCGGGGGTCACGTCCCTCACTCCGGTGTTCCGTGGTGCTCCCTGACGGCGGCGAGGACATCACCCAACTGACCACGTGCTCGGGCAGAACGCAGGTGGTCCAGGTAATCACGGGATTCGATGATCTTTCCGTCGCGGACCCGCATGACGAAGACCGCCGGAATGATGAACGGCTGACCGGTCTCCACCACAGTGCCCTCGTACCGGAACTCGGCCACGATGACCTCGGGATCTGCGGTCTCATGAACATTGATTCCGGCCGGACGACGGCGAAGCGCATGCCCTTTGTAGGTGCCAGGTGGCACGCCGATCCCAAAGTGCGCACGCAACTCTTCAGGCGATCGCAGCGGGGGCGCCGCGAGCGGATGGAAAGGGTGCTCTACGTGAGTCTGCTCGGCGTAGAGCTCGATCACGTCCTCCCAGCGTTCTTCGCAGACGCCGTGCACCAGCCTCAGAAAGACCTCGTGCGGAGTCAGGGGGTCGGGCATGAGACTTCTCCCATCAGAGATCGCCTTCGTCGGCCGCCCGCACGTCCACCGGTGGACGAGTGTGGACAGGGGCCTCAATGTAGTTCGCTGAGGAATTATTCGTCAAGGAACTACCCGTGCCCGCTCCTTCGGCGGCCCGGCTGCCTCCACCTCAGGCGCGCGGCCCCGAGCAATCGAACCCGCGCCGGCGGCGTAGGAAGTGCACACTCCGCACTACCGCAGCCGGGAATTGATATTGTCAAACGGTGTCATCATTCAGCGGCTGGGCCGTTATCGACCTGAAGGACGGGCGGGACTCCGAGGAATTCGCGCTAGCGCTCGCGGCCGCCCACCAGTCGGCCGTCGACGTCGCCACTCAAGGGTCGAGGGTTTTCGTTTTCTCCGACTTCGGCGTGACATTGTCGTCGGTGGTGGGAGACCTGCTGCCGGAGTGGGGTGTCCGGGCGATCGCGGCCTCCGATTTCGACGAACACGGCGTGATCAACGAGGTTCTCGGCCCCGACGGCGCGGCCGTGCACGTCGCCTCGATCGATGAGGAGGGCGATGGCCTTCCGGACAACGACACGGTGGAGAGCCGACGGGCTGCGGCCGCGCTGTTCGGCGCGGAGCCGTCCGCCCTCGACGAGGTGTCGGAGACCTGGAGCGACGAGGGCGCTCAACCGTCGGTGCTGGGCGTGCCTTATTTGAAATGGTGGACGGCCCTCGGCGCCCCCTGGCCGCACCCGTTCGAGTCGACCACGATCGACCCCCGGACGGCGTCCAGCTCCTGAACTGCGCCACCACTCAGGCGGCTGTCCTGAACTCGGACTTCACGGGCGATCCCCTTCGGGGCCGGGCCGGACGAGTTCCGCGAACGGCAACGGGCAGCATGGCTGGTCGGCGCACGTCATCAGGTCGTCGCACCCAGCATTGATCGCTTCGTGCAGAGCCGAACGGATGACCTCAAGGTCGGCCATACGCTCCTCGACCTCGATCACCTTGAGCCGTGCCCGCTCCCTCAAGCCGCCGTCGCGTCGCCCGTGCCGGTGCTGGGCCGCCTCCAACAATTCGGCGACCTCGTCCAGGCTGAATCCGAGCCGTTGCGCAGTCTTGATCACCCGCAGGACCGTGACCGCCTCGGCGGGATAGAGCCGATGCCCGCCCAAGGTCCGCTCGGGCTCGCCCAGCAGGCCGCGCCGCTCGTAGTAGCGCAGGGTCTGCAGGTTCACCCCGGCCGCCTCGGCGACCTGGCCGGATCGCAGTCCCTCGTACTGACCGCTCATCCCGTCCAGCCCACTGCCACGACTTCCGGCGGGGCGGTGCGCTCGGCCAAGGCCTGCATCCCGTCCAGCATCGGCCCCGCCTCCGGCGGCGCGGTCACCTCCACCCTCAGACCAGCTCCAGTGCGCTCGAACGCGAACCCCAGGAACGCACAGCACTGCTGTTCGGCCTCGAACACTTCGCGGAGTTGTGCCTCGCGCGCCTGGTCGGCGTCGAACATCAGGCACAACCGCAGCGGCTCACGTTCCACACCGGTCAGTGACTCGGCGAACAGCGACTCGAACTCTGCCAGCCGATCCACCATCTTGTTCGGCGACAGTGTGCACACGATCGGTACTTCAGAATCGGGCATCCCAGCTCCCTCATCACGGTGATTGCTGCCCCGGCGGGGCCACACCTCGACGGTAAGCCTGTATCCAGGTACAGGATGCAACCCCTATGAGGTGACTGAGCGTCGCCTGCTGGGCCCTACTTGTCGGCTGCCGCGTACACCAGTTCGAGGGTGCCGGACGGGAAGGCCGTGCTCTTCAGCAGGCGCAGGTTCGCGGGCTGCTCCAGCTCGGGGAACAGCGGAGCGCCCTTGCCGGTGGCGGCGGGCAGCACCCACAGCCGGTACTCGTCGACCACGCCGAGTTTGATCAGGGAGTGCAGGAACGCGGTGCCGCCGGCGGCGACGAGATCCTTGCCGGGCTCGGCCTTGAGCTTGGCGATCTCTTCCGCCGTGTCACCGCCGGCGATCCGGGTCTCGGGCCAGTCGTCGGCCGACTCCAGGGTGCGGGAGAACACGACCTTGGGAATCTCGTTCATGGCCTGGGCAGAGGGGTGGTCGGAGCCGGGCCAGTATCCGGCCATGATCTCGTAGGTGGTGCGGCCCATGAGGAAGGCCCCGGCCTCCCACAGCCGGCTGACGAAGTACTTCTCCTGCTCGGGATCGTCGATGCTCGTCATGACGTCCCTGATCCCGTTGTCCCCGTCAGCGCTCTTGCCGTCGAGTGAGACGTAGAAAGACAGAATCAACTTGCGCATCCGGTGCCTCCATGTGCTTCTTCCGCGCCGGGACGTTCTCAGCGTCCACCGCTCGGGTCGCTCGTGCTCAGTGGCCGACCATTCACACACTCAGACCGCCGGTCCCACCAGAACTCATCGCGCTCCGGGCGTGGAAACCTCTCACACTTTCGCCCACGGCGACGACGGAGGAGTTTCCGCAGGTGAAGAAGGTGGCGTTGTGAGGCTCCGCAGGCAACGACCGTCCTCTCACCCCGGCCCGCACCGCCAAAGGTCGCGCAGTGCGTCGTTGACCGTGCTGGGCTGTTGTACCTGCGGGTAGTAGCCGGGCACCTTCAGGTACCGGGCGCCGATCCGGTCGGAGATGAACTCCGCGGCGGCGATCAGCGGCTCGCCCGCATACCGGCGGTAGAGCTCGGGGGCGTCCTCCCAGGTACCCGAGATCACCAGCTTGGGCCACGGCGCGGCGGCGAGCCGGTCCAGCGGGATGTCGGCGTCCCAGCAAGGCCGCTCGCGCATCGCGGCGCGCACCGCCCGCAGGCGATCCGGCGTGGCCTCCGGCACGGGCATCCCGATGCCCTCGGTGGCCGCCCGCAGGTACTCCTCCGGGGTCATCTCCGGTGGCAGTCCCGCAGTGCTGGCGCGAGCGCGTTCCAGTGCCTCGTCCACCACCGGATGCCCGGCCGCGGGACGCAGGGTGCCGGGTTGGATCAACGTCAGCGACCGCACCAGGTCAGGTCGGCGCGCGGCGGCCAGCATCGCACCCGCACCGCCATAGGAGTGGGCCACCAGATGGGCCCCGTCCCCGAGCAGGGCGGTGATGTCGTCCGCGTCCACCTCATAGTCGCTGCCCTCGATGTCCGGGCTCGCCCCGTGACCGCGCCGATCCATCATGACCAGCCGGAACTCATCCTCCAGCGGCCGCTGATTGCCGAAGCCGTACACCTCGTCGGCGCCCCAACTGAAGATCCCGTGAACGAAGACCGCTGAGACCGCACCATCTCCCCACACCGTCGCCTGCACTGCCATTAACACCCCTCACCGCCAGACCATACGCCGCCATTTATCTAACCGTTTGAGTCCCACGAGACGGCCAGGCCCCGGGGGCGTGACAGAGAGCTTCACGCAGGCATGACCTCAGCCTGCGGGGGCTAGGGAGCCCGGCTTCGCGCACGATTGGTTGCCGCAACGGTGGTTGGGCGCACCGTGAGTGCTGAGAAATAACGGCGGTGGGCCAGTGTTTTGTAGCCACCCCCCGAGCGGCCGGTTCGTGGCAAAGTGGCGGGTATGCCTGGCGCGCGGTACGGGATGGATGCGCCCTACGGATTCGGCTTCGTGGGCTTGGTGGTGTTGGGGTTCTGGGTGACCGGGCTGGTGATGGCGGTCACCGCCGATCTGGCCGCCGCGCTGCCCGCGCTGGTCTCCGGCACGCTGCTGGCGGGGTGCCTGGCCCTGAGCCTGCACGCCACCCTGCGCGGCAAGTTCCTGGTCTGGCGGGACGTGCTGGACGAGCTGGACCTGCGTGGCGACGAACGGCTGCTCGACCTCGGCTGCGGACGCGGCGCCGTCCTGTTGGCCGCAGCCCGGCGCCTCCCGCAGGGCCGGGCGGTCGGCGTGGACCTGTGGCGCGGACTGCACCAGTCCGGCAACACCCCGGCGGCGACCCTGCGCAACGCCCAGGCCGAAGGGGTCGCCGACCGCGTCCATGTGCAAGGGGGTGACCTGCGCAAACTCCCGTACGCGGAGGGAAGCTTCGACCTGGTCGTGTCCAGCCTGACGGTGCACACCATCTTCAGCGCGGACGCCCGCGCCCAAGCGATCACCGAGGCGTACCGGGTGCTGCGGCCGGGCGGCCGCCTGCTGATCGCCGACCTGGCGCGGACCCCCCGCGAGTACGCCGCGGTGCTGGCCCGGCTGAACGCCCAGGACATCCGCGTGCGCGGCCTCGGCTGGCGCGTGTGGTGGGGCAGTCCGTGGGTCCCGACCCGCCTACTCACCGCCCGCAAACCAGCCACCCCCTGAACGCAGGTCATCCTCCGCCTCGGCGGCAGGACCACCATCATCGCCATCGCGGTGTCCACTTTGGGGAACTCGGAAATCGAACCCGCGCTGTCAGCTTGGGAAGCATGGCGCACCCGGTCGGCACCCTCACTGACCACCCCTAATGGCACGCTAATGGCACGGCACCCGTGCCGGGCCTGGGTTGTAGACGTCCTCGACGGCACATGCAGCACGTGTGCGCGACGCTCCGGGGTGCTTATTTGCGCGAACGGCGAACAAGGTGCGACAGACCGTTCGCGCGGATGAGCGCTCGGGCCCGCACGGGTCCAGGGGGCGGTTCGAGGCCGTCAGGGCAGCCGTCCCGCAGGGTGTGCCCAAGATCGGGATCTCCCACTTCAACTCGCGGCGCGGACGACGTGCAGCCGGCGGGCCACCGGGGTCGCGGTCAGGCCGTACAAGGTCACCGTTGCGACGATCACCAGGAAGGCGACGGGCAGGATCTTGGCGGCGCCGCCGATCCCCTGCGCGGCGAGTTGGACGGAGAATGTCGAGGCGGTGGCGGCTGCGACTATGCCGCGCGGATCCATCCAGCCGATGAAGCACCACTCGCCGGTCGTCAGGTCCGTTCCACGCGTGGACAGGTAGGCCAGGAGGGGTCTGACGATCAAGACCAAGGCGGCGACCAGCCCCAGGGCGGGGAGCGCCACATCGGCGACCGACCGTGGTGTGATCGTGGCCGAGATGGAGATGAAGAGCAGGCCGATGATCAGCTGGACGAGCGTCTCGGAAACGGGCCTGTGTTCGGGGAGGTCGAAACTCTTCAGGTTGGCCACCGCCAGTCCCATGATGACAGCCGCGAGCAGACCGGCGTCGTCGCGGGCGATGTCGCAGGCGGCCGCCACGACGACCACGACGGCGAGTTGCGCGGTGCTGGCGAGTACCTCGCCGAACCGGAGCCGTCGCATCAGCAGCCACAGCAATCCTGCCCCGATTACGCCGCCGCCCAGGCCGACTCCGATGCTGAGAACGAACTGCAGCACATGCTCGCCGGAGCCTAGACGGGCCCGTTGCACCACGCCGCCGAACACCACCGCGCCCAGGATGCCGCCGATCGGATCGACCAGTGAACCCTCCCACAGAAGGATTCGCCCCACCCGCTCCGCGGGCCGGACGAAGCCGAGCAGCGGGCCCACCACCGTCGGACCGGAGACGACCAGAATGGCCCCCAGCATTACCGCCGCGCCCGCCGACATACCGAGCAGCGGCACCGCGAGCAGCGCGGTGCAGGCCATCGTGAGCGGCACACCGAGCACGATCAGCCTGACCACAATGCGACGGGTATCTCCCCTGAGCTTCCGCATGTCCAGTCCCAGACCGGAGTCGTAAAGGATCAGCGCGACCGACAGTGACACCAAGGGCTCGAAGGTCGCTCCTAACAGCCGATGGGGATCGATGTCATCGGTCAGCGCACCCGCGACGAAACCGGTCGGGAGCAGGACGATCAAAGCAGGGATGCGCAACCAGCTCGCCAAGAGCTGGGAACCGACCGCGAGTGCGACGGTCAGCCCCAGCCCGAAAAGGAGCTGATCGGTTGTCATGGCGCCCCTTGGCCTCGCGTCCACCAGCGGAGACCCCACCCGACCCCGCCGCGGTCGCAATCCCGCGCTGTGGACTTGGCGATCCCTGTGCCCAGTGACCACACCAGTACCCGTGACGATCCGAAACTTGGCCGCGACTAAACGGAGTAGCGGCAGAACTTGCGCGGACACCCCGAAACGTGGATCCGAGGTGGCGAGTCATAGTGACGACCGGCCTCAGGGCCAGCCACCGACCGCTCCCAACCGGCTGCGGTGCCGTGAGCATCTCCAGCGCTGGCATCTCTCCCGTGCACCGTTGAGCCCAGATGAAGCGCCTGCGACCCCGCCCCGCTACCCAGCGCGTACTCCGATTGAGGCCCGGACGGCGCGAGACCCTGCTTACAAGCAAGATCGGCACTGTCCAGACCGTCCTCATCCATCCCCTGACCCGGGCCACGCTTGGTCCTCGTTCACCGATCGCTGTACGAGTCGTACGCGAGGTACTCACCGAACTCGTCCGGGAGCCATGTGGGAGTTCCCCATCGCCCGCCATGTTCCAGCGAACCCTTGTACTCGATCTCCAAAACGCTGCCATGCATATGGTCCATCATCCCGAGTCGCCGGTTCCTGCTGTAGAGGAAGAGCGAAACGCTGGTGTGAGGCTTCCCGTTGATGAGCTCCATCCCCAGCACTCCTTCCCAGCAAAACTGGAAGCCGTTGCCTTGTGGGGGCGAGCTACGGATGGGGCAGGAGAACGAGAACCCCTCGTCGTCCAGCAAACACTTATCCAAAGGCTCCGCAAGCGTAATCTCTTCCTGCAGAAGCGTGCTCAACTCCGTGACGAGCCGACTAATCCATCCCGGTCGGGGGTCATCTCTGCCGACCACCTGGTAAGCCTCCGATCCACTACTGAAGCTCAGGGCACCAACTGTAAGAGTTGGGCGGCGGCGGCCGGGCTGCGAGACGGGACCGGACGAAACAGGCCGCATGCCCGACGCGCCGAGGTGGGCGGCCGCCGACGACCGCGGGACGGGCCCCTTGAAGACTTAAGGAACTTCTCATCCGCCCCGGAGCGCGAGGTGTCAGGTCTCATGACCAGCGGGACAGATCGTTCTCAGGACCTGTGTGAAGTTGCTGGCCGCCGGGGCAAGGATCCCCCATCGCCCGGTTCAAAGCCCGCAAGCCAGAGGGGCCCAGGTAGCTCCGCAGCTCCGGCGGTTCTGCACCGTCGCCTCCGGCAATCAAGGCCACCGCAACACGATGACCGTCAACACAGGCGGAGCTTGCCGGGTTGTTCCTGCTCGAAGATCTCAATGAGCCAATCGAAGACCGTGGGGCCATGTTCTGCACGAGCGGCTTCGAGCTTCGCTCGGACCGATGGCCGGTTCGTCGGATGACAGCGCGCCAGTCTCAACTCCAACTGCCGCACCGTCTCGGCAAACCCCAGGCATCGCCGGCACAGTTCGTGATCACGCCACTCGACCACGAAGTCATCGTCATCGGGCGTTCCAAATCCGCCACGCAGGCAATCCGTGAAAGCGTCGACGTTCCGGCCGAAGTACCCGCCAGGGCCGTTCACCGATTCGCCCATGACCCGCCAGAAGTCCTCCAGATTCTGGATCTTCGTGCCGTCCACGACATAAACCACCGTCATCAGACGCACGATAGTCGACCTCGCAGTTCGGCCCTCACCGCAGTCCCTGCCGACCTCCGCCGCCGCACGCATCACGCTCAAGCCGCAGCATTATCCTCAACCCAACAGGATAAAGATCATCTAGTTGGAGCTCACCCACGTCTCGAGGCGGATCTGTCACACACCTCCTGAGCCCTGAAACCCCGGAGCGCGGGGCTGACCTCGGGCTTTGGCTGAGTGGAAGCCGCGCGGCAGCGATCATCGCTCGCCCAAGCGGCTGTCCTGGCTGCCACGCGCTACACGATGTCAGCGTTCGCGAACGGACTTGAGGTCGATGTCGAGGGCGAAGGGCTGAGTCGAGTTGATCCGGTCGTGGTGCACGCCGGTGGCGACGTATGCGCCGGTGGAGTCGTCCAGCTCATAGGTGTAGACCGCGAACGCTGGTGCGGTCTGGTCGGTCTCCACGCGCCAGTAGTGCCTGATGCCGGCTCCGGCGTACAAGGCCGGTTGCATCCGCCGGTCCTTACGCTTGGTCGACTGGAATACGACCTCGGCGACGAGGGTGACCGACTCGGCAAGGATGGGACGGTCATAGGGGTCGTGCTCGGTTGAGTACACGACGATGTCAGGGGCGATCTCGACCGGTTCTACCTCGTCGTCGTCCAGGAGCACATCCACATCCGTGTCCACCTGCCACGCGTCGGGAGCAGCGTCTTCGATGCGGGTCGCCAGGCGCCGCGCGATGCGCTGGTGGATCGGGCGGGGCCGTGGGCTCACGACAAGATCTCCGTGGATGAGGCTCACGCGTACTGGAAGGTCTTCGGGCAGCGCCTCGTAGTCCGCCCGGGTCCAGGTGTCACCGGACGGCAAGGGGAGCGTCATCGCGGGCATGGCTCCTGGTGCCTCCGGTCGGGTCGGTACGGATACTCACGCAGAGTACCTTCGGCACATCTCCCCAAGGCTTCGCCGTGGCAGCTGCCCCGGCGCCAGTCTCGGGCTTCGCCTTCGCCCAGGGGCGGGAAGGAGGCTGGCCATGAGGGGTGAGACGGTGGCGGGGACGGCCTCTGGTGCCGGTGGCCTAACTGCACGTTTAATTGCCCGGCGGCGTTCTGAGGCGAAAACGATCAAGTCCCAGGGACGGGGATCATGTCCCTGGGCTGGGCCTTCTGGGTGGAGCGGGTGACGGGAATCGAACCCGCGCTGTCGGCTTGGGGATAGTCCCGACCCTGCCTCTTGGTGCCCCTGACCTGGCGTAGCGCCGTACCGCAAGTGACCGTGAATGCCCTTCGATCACCCTGGTTAATGGCCCGCCGCCGCGGCCGCTGACCTGCGCCACGTCGCCTTGATCCGAACGGCGAGGGGCTAGCCGGCGGGCTTGGCGGCCTGGACGATGGCGGCGTGTAGCCCGTCCCCAGTGTCGGCAGTGGGGGTGATGGTGATGGTGGTGAACCCAGCGGCGCGCAGCTCGCGGCGGTACTCCTCGGCGCTGAGGGTGGAGGCGGCACATCCGATGCGCTGCTCTGCGGCGGCGCGCTCGTCGGGGTCGAGGCCGGGCTCGGCGATGATGTCGCTGACGCCGAATCGGCCGCCGGGACGCAGGACGCGGAAGGATTCGGCGAGGACGCGGGCCTTGTCGGTGGCGAGGTTGATGACGCAGTTGGAGATGACCACGTCCACGCTTCCGGCTGGTAGCGGGATGTCGTCGATGTGGCCGCGCAAGAAGTGGGCGTTGTCGGCTCCGGCCTGGGCGGCGTTGGCGCGGGCGAGGGTGAGCATGTCGTCGCTGGCGTCCAGGCCGTAGGCGGTTCCGGTCGGGCCCACGCGACGGGCCGACAACAGCACGTCCAGGCCGCCGCCTGAACCGAGGTCGAGCACGGTCTCACCGGGGTGCAACTCGGCGACGGCGAGGGGGTTGCCGCATCCCAGGCTCGCGCGTAGGGCGGCCTCGGGGACCTGGTCCTCGGCCTGGTAGGCGGCGGCGCCGAAGCAGGATTCGCCGCCCTCGTCGCTGTCGCCTCCGTCGTGCGGGGTGGCGCCGGCAAGGGCGGCTCGGGCGAGGCCCGAGTAGCGGGCAACGATCTCGTCGGTAGTGGGCGTGCCGGTGGTGTGGGCCTCGGGCATCACTCGTCTCCTTCGGGTGGGCAACTCGGCGCGGCCGGTGCGGGGCGTCCCATGACCAGGTCGGCGGCGGTGGGGAAGCACTCCACGCACGCGGTGTTGATCCGGTAGAAGCGCGAGGTGCCGTGCTGGTCGACCAGCACGAACCGGACTTCGGCCAGCACCTTGAGGTGCGCGGACACCGTCGACTGCCCGACGTGGACGGCGTCGACGATTTCTCCGACGTTCATCGGCCGTCCCTGCCGGGCGAGCAGGGACACGATCTGGACGCGCGTGGGGTCGGCGAGTGCCTTGAACCATGACGCGTACTCGGTGGCGGTCGGCCGGTCGAGCGGCCCTTTCTCCTTGTTCATCGTTCATCGACGATAGACGATGGAGTCGACGTGGGGAAGACCGGTGACCGATGCCGGGGGCGGTCAGGCGTCGGCGGGCAAGAGTTCGGCGAGCAGGGCGCGAACGCGGGTGTCGATCTCGTCGCGGATGGGCCGGACGTTCTCGATCGGCTGGCCGGCGGGGTCGTCAAGCTGCCAGTCGAGGTAGCGTTTGCCGGGGAACACGGGGCAGACGTCGCCGCAACCCATGGTGATGACCACATCGGCGGTCTGGACGGCTTCGCCGGTGAGGGGCTTGGGGAACTCCTTGGACAGGGCCAGGCCGAGTTCGGCCATCACCGCGCGGACGGCGGGGTTGATCTCGTCGGCAGGTGCGGACCCGGCCGAGCGGACGCGGACCCGTCCGGCGGCGTGATGGTCGAGCAAGGCGGCGGCCATCTGGGAGCGTCCGGCGTTGTGGACGCACACGAACAGCACCTCGGGCACCTCGGCGGCCTGGGTCATGGGGTCTCCTGCGGGGTGAGGCGGCGGCGCAGCGCCAGCGAGACGTACACCAGGCCCACCAGAACGGGGACCTCGATGAGAGGACCAACGACTCCGGCCAGGGCCTGACCGGAGGTGACACCGAACGTTGCGATCGCCACCGCGATGGCCAGCTCGAAGTTGTTGCCCGCGGCCGTGAACGCCAACGTCGCGGTGCGGGGGTAGCCGAGCCCGGCGGCGCGGCCGAGCGCGAAGGCTCCGGCCCACATGACCGCGAAGTAGACCAGCAGCGGCAGGGCGATCCGGGCGACGTCCCAGGGCCGGGAGGTGATCGCGTCGCCTTGGAGGGCGAACAGGACGACGATGGTGAACAGCAGCCCGTACAGCGCGGCCGGGCCGACGCGCGGCAGGAACCGTTCCTCGTACCAAGCCCGACCCCGCGTGCGCTCGCCGAGACGGCGCGACAGGTACCCGGCGACCAGCGGGACGCCGAGGAAGATGAGTACGCTGCGGGCGATGTCCCACGCCGAGACGTGAAGTTCCGTCTGGTCCAGGCCGAGCCATCCGGGCAGGATCCGCAGGTAGAACCAGCCGAACCCGGCGAACGCGATCACCTGGAAGACCGAGTTGAGCGCGACCAGGACGGCGGCGGCCTCCCGGTCTCCGCACGCCAGGTCGTTCCAGATGATCACCATGGCGATACAGCGGGCCAGTCCGACGATGATCAGTCCGGTGCGGTACTGCGGCAGGTCGGGCAGGAAGATCCACGCCAGGGCGAACATGACCGCCGGACCGATCACCCAGTTCGCCACCAGCGACGGGATCAACAGGCGCCGGTCTGCGGTCACGGTGCCGAGCCGGTCATAGCGGACCTTGGCCAGCACCGGGTACATCATCACCAGCAGGCCGAGTGCGATCGGCAGGGAGATCCCGTCGACCTTCACCGACTCCAACGCATCGTTCAGGCCGGGGACGGCGCGGCCGGCGAGCAGGCCGAGCGCCATGGCCGCGCCGATCCACACCGGCAAGAACCGGTCCAGCACCGACAGGCGGGCCGCTACGGCGTCCGCAGGCTGGGAGGCGGCGGGCTGCATCCCGGTGGGTGCGGCCTGGACGTCCGGTTCGGTGCCGGTCACGAAACAGCCGCGGTGACGCGCGGCCCGAGAATCGCCGACAGCCGCTCCAGGACCCCGGGATTGAGCCAGTAGTAGACCCACGTCCCGCGCCGCTCAGAATCGATCAACCCGGCCTGCTTGAGCACCTTCAGGTGATGGCTGATCGTCGGCGCCGTGAGGTCGAACGCGGCGGTCAGGTCGCACACGCACGCCTCGCCGCCCTCGTGGCAGGCGATCAACGACAGCAGGCGCAACCGGACCGGGTCGGCGATCGCTTTGAACAGCGGCGTCAGATCGGCCGCCTCAGCCTCACTCAAGGGCTCGCAGACCAGGGGCGCGCAGCACGCCCCCTCGGTGTCGACGGGGTTCAAGATCGGCAACTGCTGCTTAGACATACCTCTAATTTGACATCCATCTATGCACGGATGCAAACTCGGGCCACCGACTGCTTAGACAGACATCTAAACAGCGTTCACCGGGGCACCTGCCGACCGGCGACCGGCCGACACCGCCCACGACACGAGGAGGAACCGCATGTCCCGCGTCCAGCTCGCACTGCGCGTGTCCGACCTGGAAGGCTCGATCGCCTTCTACTCCAAGCTGTTCGACACCGAGCCGGCCAAGCTCCGGCCCGGCTACGCCAACTTCGCCATCACCGAGCCGCCGCTCAAGCTCGTCCTGATCGAAGGCGAGGGCGGCGAGCCGACCCGTATGGATCACCTCGGCGTCGAGGTCGAGGACGCCGGGCTCGTCACCGACGCGGCCAAGCGTCTGACGGACGCCGGACTCGTGACCCTGGAGGAGAACGACACCTCCTGCTGCTACGCGCTGCAGGACAAGGTCTGGGTTCATGGCCCCGGCGGCGAACCGTGGGAGGTCTACACGGTCAAGGCAGACGCTGACACCCTCGGCAAGAGCGCAGCCGACTCGACGGACGGCGACGCCTGCTGCGGCACCTCAGCATGCTGCACCCCCGACGAGCAGGCCCTCAACCCCACTCAGACTCCCGCTGAGGCCAAGGCCGCGTCCGGTTGCGCCTGCACCTGATCAACCGCCCAACGACCGTCCAGGGGCCGCGTGCTCGATCCGCGCGCGGCCTCTCCTCGTCCTCGGCGGGACCGCTGTAGTTCATCGGGCTTTTTCGCCATGGTTCGCACTATTGCCCAGCTCCGCGCGTGCTCTGACGAAGAACTGATCAGGGAACATGATCAGAAGGCGGGAAATACTTCGGTCGGCACTGCTTACTACGTCGACGAGCTGAACAGACGAGAGAACGCCCGGACGATTGAGTCGGCACACAAGCTGGCTCGTTGGACCTTGTACATGGCGACTGCCAGCATCGCGGCAGTTGTGATCTCTCTCGTTAAGTAGGGCTCGTTCGGGTGGGCGGACGGGCGACGCGGCGGGACCGGACGGGACAGGCCGCATGCCCGGTGCGCAGGGCTGACCTCAGGTGTTGGGTGACCAACCCTTCCCGTTGAGCGGGGCTCGCAAGGTCTCGGCCGGGGTCATGCATCTAAGGCCGGTGTCATCGTTAAGGCCGCTGCGCTTCCCACCCTCTCGGCAGTTGACTCCCACGGAAGTCCGCTGATTGCGCCGGGAGTGGATTTCGCCTCCCGGTCCGCAACTGCCTTCTCCCGCTCCTGGGCGCTGGGCAGACTTGGCGAGAGTCCGCCAAGACCGATCAGACCATCGCAAGCGGAGTCGACGCGCTCGTCCAGGCAGAGCAGGACGCAAGATAGCGACGGTTCAGCCGACCCCCGGGGCCGGTGACCTAATTGCACGGTGGCGTTCTGTGCCAGAAACGATCAAGGCCCAGGGGCGGGATCGTGTCCCTGCCTGGGCCTTCGCCTTGGGAGCGGGTGACGGGAATCGAACCCGCGCTGTCAGCTTGGGAAGCTGAAGTTCTACCATTGAACTACACCCGCGTCGGGCTGCCTTGGGGGTGCCCGTGCCCTGGTTACTGTACCGGATCGTCGGTGGGGGTGTGGCGTGGGATAGCTTTCTGGGGTGCTGCTCTCCGATCGCGACATCAGGGCCGAACTCGAGTCCGGGCGAGTGAAGATCGACCCGTTCGAGCCGGTCATGGTCCAGCCGTCCAGTGTGGACGTGCGGCTGGACCGGTACTTCCGGGTGTTCGAGAACCACCGCTATCCGCACATCGATCCCGCTGTGGAGCAGCCGGATCTGACGCGGCTGGTGGAGGTCGAGGCCGATGAGGCGTTCGTGCTGCATCCCGGGGAGTTCGTGCTGGCCTCGACGTACGAGGTGTTCGGGCTTCCCGAGGACCTCGCGGCGCGGCTGGAGGGGAAGAGCTCGCTGGGGCGGCTGGGGCTGCTCACGCACTCGACCGCGGGGTGGATCGATCCAGGGTTCAACGGGCACGTGACGCTGGAGCTGTCGAACGTGGCGACGCTGCCGATCAAGTTGTGGCCGGGGATGAAGATCGGGCAGATGTGCCTGTTCCGGACGAGCTCGCCGGCGGAGTACCCCTACGGGTCGGCGAAGTACGGGTCGCGGTACCAGTACCAGCGGGGGCCGACGCCGTCGCGGTCGTACCAGAACTTTCACCGCACGAAAGTGTAGTCAGTTCGTTACCCGGGCGTGACGGAAGTCACCAAAAGATGAAACATGTTCTCTGGACGGGTAGTTTCGGGCGACGCACAGGCATGGCGTCTGGTTGACAGCCTCTTCAGGTGAGGTCCGGGCGCCTGGACGGACGAGGCGACCCGTTTCCGCGCAGCGACGTGGAAACCCGGAAGGAGATCGTGTCAGTACTCCGCGCGGAAAGCGTCACCAAACTCTTCGGCCGTAGGACGGCGGAGGCTCAGCGGAAACTCGGGGCGGGCGCCGATCTGTCGGCGGTCCGCGAGCTCGGGGTCACACCGGCGGTGGTGGACGCCACGTTCGAGGTCCGGCAGGGCGAGATCTTCGTGGTCATGGGCCTGTCCGGGTCGGGGAAGTCGACCCTCATCCGGATGCTGAACGGGTTGCTCGGCGCCACGTCCGGCCGTGTCGAGATCGACGGTCAGGACATCGCGAAGCTGTCTCCGAAGGCGCTGCGCGCGCTTCGGCAGAACAAGGTCAGCATGGTCTTCCAGCACTTCGCGCTGTTCCCCCATCGGACGGTTCTGGCCAATGCCGCCTACGGGCTCGAGGTCCGCGGCGTTCCCAAGGAAGAACGGGAGAAGACCGCCAGGGAGTTCCTGGCTCTGGTGGGACTCGAAGGCTGGGAGAACAAGCTTCCCGGTGAGTTGTCGGGCGGAATGAAGCAGCGGGTGGGGCTCGCCCGCGCGCTCGCTTCGGGGACCGACATCAT
Source organism: Actinomadura verrucosospora (assembly GCF_039540335.1). Classification (NCBI taxonomy): domain Bacteria; kingdom Bacillati; phylum Actinomycetota; class Actinomycetes; order Streptosporangiales; family Thermomonosporaceae; genus Actinomadura; species Actinomadura verrucosospora. The sequence continues at coordinate 185,136 of NZ_BAABEV010000001.1, forward strand.
CCTGATGGACGAGGCGTTCAGCGCCCTGGACCCGCTGATCCGCCGGGAGGTCCAGGACCTGCTCCTGGACCTGCAGAACCGGTTCGGCAAGACGATCGTCTTCATCACCCACGACCTGAACGAGGCCATGCGCATCGGCGACCGCATCGCGGTGATGCGGGAGGGCCGGATCGTGCAGATCGGGACGGCCGAGGAGATCCTCACCGATCCCGCCAACGACTATGTCGCCCAGTTCGTCGCCGATGTGGACCGTACCAAAGTGCTGACGGCGGCCTCGGTGATGGAGAAGCCGCTGGTCACGGTGCCGGCGTCGACCGGGCCCCGGACGGCCCTGAGGACGATGCGCGAGCAGCAGACCTCGGCGGCGTTCGTGGTCGGGCGGGACCGCAGGCTCGTCGGACGGGTGCGGGCCACGGTCATCGCGGACGCGGTGCGCGACGGCGTCCAGACGCTGGACGGCCTGATCGACCCCGAGGATCCGGAGCCCGTGGCGCCGGACACGCCGGTCGCGGACCTGTTCGTCCGCGTCGCCGAGAGCGACCTGCCGGTGCCGGTCGCGGACGAGAAGGGCACGCTGCTCGGCGTGATCCCCCGGGTGACGCTGCTGGCGGCGCTCGGCGCGATCAACTCCCATGTGGAGGAGATGGTCGAGGAACCGGAGCCGGTGCTGACGAAGGAGGGCGGCGATGAGTGACGCGGCGATGAAGCTGCCCCGGATCCCGGTCGGCGAGTGGTTCGACGGCCTGGTGAGCTGGTGCACCGACAACCTGTCGTGGCTGTTCGACGGGATCGGGTCGGCGATCGAGGCGTCGGTGGACGGGCTGACGAGCGTCCTGAACGTCCTGCCGCCGCTGGGGCTGACGCTGGTGCTGGCCGTGATCGCGCTGGTGCTGAGCGGCTGGAGGCTGGCCCTGTTCACGGTCCTCGGGTTCGCGCTGGTCGACAGCATGGAGCTGTGGGAGCCGGCGATGGACTCGCTGGCCCTGGTGCTGGTGTCGGCGGTGGTGTCGACCGTGGTGGCGATCCCGATCGGCGTCGCGGCGGCGCGCAGCGACGTGGTCAGCCGGATCGTCCGGCCGGTCCTGGACTTCATGCAGACGATGCCGGCGTTCGTGTACCTGATTCCGGCGATCTTCTTCTTCAGCATCGGCTCGGTGCCCGGCGTGGTGGCGACGGTGATCTTCGCGATGCCGCCGGGGGTGCGGCTGACCGAGCTCGGCATCCGCGGTGTGGACCCGGAGATGGTCGAGGCGGGCGAGGCGTTCGGCACGCCGCCGGGCCGGATCCTGACCCGGATCCAGATCCCGCTCGCGATGCCGTCGATCATGGCCGGGGTCAACCAGCTGATCATGCTGTCGCTGTCCATGGTCGTCATCGCCGGGATGGTGGGGGCGGGCGGCCTCGGCGGCGAGGTGCTGGAGGGCATCAACCGGGTGGACGTCGCCAAGGGCTTCGAGGGCGGCATCGCCGTCGTGGTCCTCGCGATCTACCTGGACCGCCTGACCGGCGCCCTGGGCGACGGGCCGGGGATGCTGCGCGCGCTGTTCTCGCGCCGCCGGGCCGCCGCGCCCGCTCCGGCCGCCGTGGCCTCCGCCGCGAGCACGTCCGGCTGACCTCCCCCGCTCCCCTGCTTCACCATGCAAGCCGACGAAAGGATGCGCATGCGCTCCAAGTTCAAGGGCCTGACGGTCGCCGCGCTGACGCTGACGCTCGGGCTGGGCGCCGCGGCGTGCGGCGGTTCCGACTCCGGGGGTGGGAACGACAAGGAGATCACCATCGGCGTGGTCTCGGGCTGGGCCGAGGGCGAGGCCGCCACGGCCCTGTGGAAACGGCTCCTGACCGACAAGGGCTACAAGGTGGAGGTCAAGAACCTCGACACGGGACCGCTCTACGCGGGCATGTCGAAGGGCGACGTCGACCTGTTCGTGGACGCCTGGCTCCCGGGCACGCACGAGGACTACTGGAAGCAGTACGGCGACAAGCTGGAGAAGGTCGGCGTCTGGTACGACTCGGCGCCGCTGACCATCGCCGTGCCGAACTACTCCCCGCTGAAGACGCTCGACGACCTGAAGGGCAAGGGCGGCCAGTACGGCGGCAAGATCGTCGGGATCGAGAAGAGCTCCGGCCTGTACCGGGTGTCGCAGGAGAACATGCTCCCGGCGTACGGTCTGAAGGACGAGTACAAGGTGACGACGTCCTCCACGGCGGCGATGCTGACCGAGCTGAAGAAGGCCGTCGACGCCAAGAAGGACATCGTCGTCACGCTGTGGCGCCCGCACTGGGCGTACACGAAGTACCCCATCCGCGACCTGCAGGACCCGAAGGGCGCGATGGGCAAGCCGGACGGCATCAACACCATCGCCCGCAAGGACTTCGGCAAGGACCAGCCCGAGGTCACCGGCTGGCTGAAGAAGTTCAGGATGGACGACAAGCAGCTCGGCTCCCTCGAGGACCTGATGGAGAACCAGTACAAGGGCAAGCCCGACCAGGCCGTCGACGCGTGGCTCAAGACGAACCAGAGCTACGCCACGTCGCTGACCGGCTGACGCCGGGAACGTTCCCAGAGAGAAGGCCGTCCGGGTTTCCGGGCGGCCTTCTCTCAGCTCGCGAGCCCGACGCTGAGCAGCACGGCGAGGAGCCCGAGCCCGGTGGCGGCCAGGGTCATGACCCGCGGGTGGACGCTGTGCGCCTCGGGCAGGATCTCGGCGGCGGCCAGGTACAGCAGGACGCCGGCGAAGACGCCGAGGTAGGGGCCGAGGACGGCGTCCGGGACGGTGGCCAGCATGCCGACGGCGGCCCCGGCGACGGGGGCGGCGGCGTCGGCGAGCAGCAGCAGGACGGCGGGGCGCCGGTCGCCGCGGTACAGCGAGGCGGCGGTGAAGGTGTTGAACCCGTCCGCGAAGTCGTGGGTCACGACGGCGAGCGCGACGAAGACGCCGGTCTCGGTGCCGGTCTGGAAGCCGAAGCCGATGCTGAGGCCGTCCACCAGGCTGTGCAGGACGAGGGCGGACGCGGCGAGCAGCCCGCCGGAGCCCGAGCCGCGGGCGTGCTCGTGCGGGGCGTACTCCTCCTCGTGGGCGCGGTGGATCGCGACCGCCTGCTCGACGACGTGCAGGAGCACGAACCCGGCCGCGAAGCCGATCATGGGCGCGGGGACGCCGAAGGGGCGGTGGCGGGTCAGCGCCAGCGACTCGGGGAGCAGGTCGAACGCGACGACGCCGAGCATGAGCCCGCCGGCGAGGCCGAGGACGAGGTGCCGGTGGTCGCGGACCCGCATCGCGGTGAGGCCGCCCGCGAGCGTCATCAGGAACGCGAGGAGGGACGCGAGCACGGCCATCCCCAGGTCTTACCAGCGAGCCCGCCCCCTCAACCGCGGCGGGAGCGCGGAACGGCCCGCCGGAGCGCGGAACGGCCCCGCCCCCGCCTGAGCGGGAACGGGGCCGTCGGAGCAGGCGCCCCTACTCGGCGGCGACCGCCTCCTTCTCGGGGGCGGTGCCCTCGCCCTTGATGGAGCGGATCAGGAGCTGGGAGACGTCGACGACCTCCAGCGACTCCTTGGCGTCGCCCGCGTTCTTCTTCTCGTTGATGGCGTCGCCCAGCATGACCAGGCAGAACGGGCACGCGGTGGAGACGGTGTCGGGGTTGGTCTCCAGCGCCTCGTCCACGCGCTCGGTGTTGATGCGCTTGCCGATGCGCTCCTCCATCCACATCCGGGCGCCGCCGGCGCCGCAGCAGAAGCCGCGGTCCTTGTGCCGGTGCATCTCCTGCGTCCGGACGCCGGGGACGGTCGCCATGATGTCGCGCGGCTGCTTGTAGACCTTGTTGTGGCGGCCGAGGAAGCAGGGGTCGTGGTAGGTGATGTTCTCCTCGATCGGCGTGACCGGGGTGAGCTTGCCCTCCTCGACCAGGTGCGCGAGCAGCTGGGTGTGGTGGACGACCTCGTAGTTCCCGCCGATCTGCGGGTACTCGTTGGCCAGGGTGTTGAAGCAGTGCGGGCAGGTCGCGACGATCTTCTTGACGCCCGCGTCGTTCAGCGTCTCGACGTTCTGCTGGCCGAGCATCTGGAAGACGAACTCCATGCCGAGGCGGCGGGCCGGGTCGCCGGTGCACGCCTCCATGGGGCCGAGAACGGCGAACTTGACGCCCGCGATGTGCAGGAGCTCGGCGACGGCCTTGGTGGTCTTCTTGGCGCGGTCCTCCAGGGCGCCGGCGCAGCCGACCCAGAACAGGTACTCGGTGTCCTCGGAGACCTTGTCGTCGACGACGTCGACCTCGAAGTCGAGCTCCTCGATCCATTCGAGGCGCTTCATCTCGGACATCCCCCACGGGTTGCCCTTGTTCTCCAGGTTCTTCAGCATGACGCCGGCCTCGGAGGGGAACGAGGACTCGATCATGACCTGGAAGCGGCGCATGTCCAGGATGTGGTCGATGTGCTCGATGTCGACCGGGCACTGCTCGACGCACGCGCCGCAGTTGGTGCAGGACCACAGGACGTCGGGGTGGATGACGCCGTCGTCGCCGACGAGGGCCTTGTCGACCTCCATGGCGAGCTTCTGCTCGTCGGTGAACCCGTTGCGGGCCTCTTCCGACGCGGTGAAGTAGGGCGCCTTGGCCAGGGCGTGGTCGCGCAGCTCCAGGACGAGCATCTTGGGCGACAGCGGCTTGCCGGTGTTCCAGGCGGGGCACTGCGACTGGCAGCGACCGCACTCGGTGCAGGTCGCCATGTCGAGGAAGCCCTTCCAGGTGAAGTCCTCGATCTTGCCGCGACCGAAGACGTCCTCGTCGGGGTCGGCCTCCTCGAAGTCGAGCGGCTTGCCGCCCGACATCATCGGCTGCGCGGCGCCGAGGCCGTCGGGGCGGCGCTTGAACATGACGTTCAGCGGTGCCAGGAAGATGTGCAGGTGCTTGGAGTGGACGACGAAGACCAGGAAGATCAGCGCGACGGCGATGTGCAACAGCAGGCCGACCGACTCCAGGACCTCCAGCGTGTGGTCGCTCAGCCCGTCGAACAGGTGGCCGACCAGGTAGGAGAAGTAGGCGCCCTTGCCATAGGGCAGGTTGCCGCTGGCCCACTCCACGCCGCGGAAGAAGAACATCGTCCAGATCACGTTGAAGATCATGAACAGCGTCATCCAGGCGCCGGACAGGTGCGAGCCCTTGAACCGGGACTTGCGGCCGATGCGCTTGGGCGAGTTCTTGATCCGGATCGCGGTGAAGACGAGCAGGCCCGCGGTGCAGGCGAGGGCGATCGTGTCCTGGACGAATCCGATCGGCGGCCAGGTCTGCAGGCCGGGGATCTTGGCGTCCAGCCCGAACAGCAGCGCGACGGCCGCCTCCAGGTAGACGGTGATCAGCAGGATGAACGCCCACATGACCGCGGCGTGCGAGACGCCGGCGAGGGTCCATTTCAGCAGCTTGCGCTGGCCGAGCACCTCGACGGCCTGGCCCTCGACGGCCTTGGCGGGCTCACGCCTGACCTGAAGGGTCCGCTGGGGATCGGGCTGCCCGCTCTTGGCGATCGCGTACAGGAACAGCACTCGCCTCCCGGCGAGCGCCAGCGCGACCGCCGCTCCGGCGAGCCCGATGACCAATGTGATCCAGAACACTGTTCCGTCCTCCTGGGGTACGGGCGATGGCAGCCAGCGTAGGGCTCGCGTCGGACTGCTCTCCATCCGGGGCCCGAATACTACTCGGTAGTAGCTTACGCGTCACATCCCCTGGTCAGAACAGCCCGCGCCGACGTCGGGACCGCCGAGTCCTTCGATCTTGATTCTTACCCGTGTGGCGATGAGTATCCGGCGGGTTCCGAGTCCATATCACCGAGCGGGGCGCGTCCACCGGCGTCCCGTCCAGCGGTATGCGAGACGGAAGGATGCACCTATGACCTCGACTCCCGACCTCGGCCCCGCCGCCCGGCGGATGGCCGCCCTGCTCGCGGACGTGCGCGACTCCCAGCTCACGGGACCCACGCCCAACGGCGGCATGCCGCTCGGCGCCCTCATCGACCATGTGGACGGCCTGGTCCTGGCCTTCACCTGGGCGGCGGCGAAGGACTTCCCGGAGGGCCCGTCGCAGCCGCCGTCCGCCGACGCCGCCCGGCTCGCCCCGGGCTGGCGCACCCGCATCCCCGAGCGGCTCGACGCGCTGACCGCGGCCTGGCGCTCCCCGGAGGCGTGGCAGGGCATGACCCAGGCCGGCGGCGTCGACCTGCCCGGCGACCAGGCCGGCTTCGTCGCGATGAACGAGCTGGTCGTGCACGGCTGGGACGTCTCCCGCGCCATCGGCCGGTCCTACGACGCCGGGGCGGACGAGATCGAGGCGTGCCTGGGCTTCGTCGCCCCGGCCGTCGAGCAGAGCGGCGGCCAGGGCGTCCCGGGCCTGTTCGGCCCCGCCGTCGAGGTGGGCGATGACGCGTCCGCGCTCGACCGCCTCCTCGCCCTGACCGGCCGCGACCCGTCCTGGACGGCGGAGCGCGGCTAGCTCTCCGAGGGCTCCGAGACGTGCACGAGGAGGTCGTGGACGAAGTAGGCCTTCATCGGGCGTCCGCCGAGCTCGAACGGCACGACGTGGTAGTACATGTTCGGGTACTGCGTGGGCTCCCAGCCGAAGAACGCCTCGGCCTCCGTCCGCAGGACCGCCCAGGGGCGCATGTCGTCGGCCGACCGCATCGGCTCGCCCGACCTGCGGACGAACCGCTTGTCGACGACGTAGTCGCCGACCTCGGTGTCCATGCTGCTGTGCTCCAGCCAGAAGTCGGGCCAGAGCGGGAGGGCGAACCGGTGCCGGGAGGGGCCGCCGCTGACCGGCTCGCCCAGGATCACCGCCATGTCCTTGATCTTCAGCAGGTCCGGGCTCCTCCACTCGGCGGCCTCCTCCACCAGGGCCTCCGGCGGGTCGTCGTAGGGCGCCGGCAGTTCCGGGAGGGACGGGCTGACACCGCGCATCTCGTTGAGGAGGGACAGCTGGTAGCCCTCCACGGTCGACGAGCGCGAGGGCCGGGGCTCGGGGTCGGCGAAGCGCTCGCACGACCAGCACCACCAGGGCGCGGGCGGGCCCATGCAGCCGCCGGTGTAGTAGATCTCGCGGCGCTCGTGACGCCGGTACGGCGTGTCGTCGGCGGGCATGCCGTACTCGACCGGGACCAGCGGACCGTCACACTGTTCGCACTTCGGACTCATGCCACCTCAGACGCCACCGGCGGCCCGTGTGTTCGATCAGATGATCCCGCTGGTGTAGATCTTCGTGTAGGACTGGCTGCCGACGAAGGGGTTGTTGACGGCCCACAGGTAGCCGTTCTGGTATTCCGGCACGTCGAAGTCGCACATCACCCAACCGCCCGCCTCACCGCGGTTGTTGAAGCACTCCCGGTACCACGACGAGGACGGTTCGTTGTCCTGGAGCGTTCCGGCGGCGGACGCTCCGTTCGCCGCGGTGTCCTTCACCCACACCTTGTCCCCGTACTCGGCGAAGCACGCCTTCGCGCCGCTGGTCGACACGCACCAGACGCTGGAGCCGTCCGCCGCCGGCGGCGCGCCGCTCGGCGTGCCCGTCGCGGCCGACGCCACGCCCGCCGTCAGGGCCGCCGTCCCGGCCGTGACGAGCACCGCCGTCGCGGGAACCACCGTCAGTGCGCGCAACAACCTGTTCATGCGATTCCCCTCGCTACCTGGCGAATTTCATCGATCTCGTGATGACTCGCGACATCCAACCACGAGGGTGATCGGGGGTCCCGGTCAGGCGCGCTCGAAGATCGCGGCGAGGCCCTGGCCTCCGCCGATGCACATGGTCTCCAGGCCGTAGCGGGCGCCCCGGCGGTCCATCTCGCGGGCGAGGGTCGCGAGGATGCGGGCGCCGGTCGCGCCGACGGGGTGCCCGAGGGAGATGCCGGAGCCGTGCACGTTGACGCGGTCCCAGTCGGCGTCCTTCAGGCCCCACTCGCGGGCGACGGCGAGGACCTGCGCGGCGAACGCCTCGTTCAGCTCGACGAGGTCGATGTCGGCGAGGGTGAGGCCGGCGGCGTCCAGGGCCCTGGCGGCGGCGGGGACGGGGCCGATGCCCATCGTCTCGGGCGGCACCCCGGCGCGGCCCCAGGAGACGAGCCGGACGAGGGGCCGCAGGCCCAGGTCGGCGGCGCGTTCGGGCGTGGTGACCACGCAGGCGGCGGCCGCGTCGTTCTGGCCGCTGGAGTTGCCGGCCGTGACCGTGGCCTCGGGGTCCGCCTTGCCGAGGACGGGACGCAGCTTCGCCAGCCCCTCGACCGTGGTGCCGGGGCGCGGGTGCTCGTCGGCGTCGACGACCGTGTCGCCCTTCCGCGACCGGACGGTCACCGGGACGATCTCCTCGGCGAAGACCCCCGACCGCTGGGCGGCGACCGCACGCTCGTGGGACCGGGCGGCCAGCTCGTCCTGCTCGCGGCGCCCGATCCCGTACTCGCGGCGCAGGTTCTCGGCGGTCTCCAGCATCCCGCCGGGAACGGGATGGCGGACGCCGCCGGCGGTGACGCGTCCCCGCGCGAGCGCGTCGTGCAGTTCGAGGGACGGCCCGCGCACGCCCCAGCGCGCCGCGGTCGTGTAGAACGGCGCGCCGCTCATGCTCTCCGCGCCGCCCGCGATGATCACATCGCTGACCCCGGTCTGGATCTGCATGGCGGCGTTCAGGACGGCCTGGAGCCCGGACCCGCACCGCCGGTCGAGCTGGGCGCCGCCGACCGTGACCGGGAGCCCGGCGTCCAGCGCGGCCACGCGCCCGATGGCGGGGGCGTCGGAGGTGGGGTAGCAGTGCCCGAGGATCACCTCGTCGACCGCGTCCCCGGGCAGGCCGGTCCGCTCGACCAGGGCGCGGACGACGGCGGCGGCGAGCTCGGCGGCCGTGACGGTGCTGAGCGCTCCACCGAACCGGCCGATGGGGGTCCGCAGTGGCTCGCAGATCACCGCGTCGCGCATGGTGGTCTCCTCGGGACGGGGGCGCGGGCACTTCGCAGGGTACGGCCCGTCGCCGGGAGGCGGCGTCCGGGCTTCCGCGCGGTGGAGTTGAATGCTGGGTACCCATGGCGGTGGCGAACCGGGACGTGGGCCAGAGGGCTGGGCGAGTGCGGGAGGCGACGTGGAGCAGTGGGCGGGCCGGGCGGCGACGATCAGGGTGATCGGCGCAGGGGCGATGGGGCGCGGGATCGCGCAGCTCGCCGCGGCGGGCGGGCTGACGGTGGAGCTGGCCGACATCCGGACGCAGGCCGTGATGGAGGCGGCCGAGCACGTCGGGGCCATGTTCGACAGGCTCGCCGCGAAGGGGCGCATGACGGCGGCCGACGCGGAGGCGGCGAAGGGGCGGCTCCGGCCGGTCGGCGAGCCGCTCACCCCGTTCCAGGACTGCGACCTCGTCGTGGAGGCCGTCCGGGAGGACATGGAGACCAAGCGGGAACTGTTCAGGTCGCTGGAGAAGGTCTGCCCGGAGCACACCGTCTTCGCGACCAACACCAGTTCGCTGCCGGTGACGGCGATCGCCGCCGCGCTGGACGACCCGTCCCGGGTGGCGGGGCTGCACTTCTTCAATCCGGTGCCGCTGATGAAGCTCGTCGAGGTGATCCCGGGGGCGCGCACGGCCGAGTGGATCCCGGACGCGCTCGCCGACCTCGTGAGGCGTCTCGGTCACACTCCGGTGCTCGCGCCCGACGCGCCGGGGTTCCTCGTCAACCACGCTGGGCGCGGCCTGGTGACGGAGGCGCTGCAGATCCTCTCCGAGGGCGTCGCCGAGCCCGTGGACATCGACCGCATCGCGCGGGACGTCCTCGGCCTGAAGATGGGGCCGTGCGAACTTCTGGACCTGACCGGGATGGACGTGTCGCACCCGGTGATGGAGTCCATCTGGACGGGCTTCTACACCGAGCCGCGGTTCCGTCCGTCCAGGATCGGCAGGGCGCGCCTGGAGGCGGGGCTTCTCGGACGCAAGACCGGCGAGGGCTTCTACAAGTACGTGGACGGGGTGAAGCAGGAGCCCGCCGAGCCCGGCGCCCCGGCCGTCGACTTCCGGCCCGTCTGGTTCCAGGAACCGCAGCACCGCGAGACGCTGGGGATGCTGCTGTCCGAGGCCGGGGTGGAGGTCGAGGCCGGTGACGAGCCGTCCGAGGAGGCCGTTCTGCTGGTCGACGCCGCGACGGACATGAGCGTCGCGGCCCAGGTCGGCAACGGCCTCCCCGGGGAGCGGACCCTCGGGATCGACGGGTTCTTCGGGTTCTTCGGCCGGATCACCCTCACCGTGCAGCCCGCGCTCGACCCGGACGCGGGCCGCGCGGCGCTCGCCGCCCTCCTCGCCACGGGACGGCCGGTGACCGTCGTGCGGGACGCGCCCGTCGCCGTCGCGCCGCGGCTGCTGGCGTCGATCGTCAACGTAGGCTGCGGCATCGCCGAGCAGCGGCTGGCCGTTCCCGCCGACGTCGACACCGCCGTCCGGCTCGGGCTCGGCTACCCGCGCGGGCCGCTGGAGTGGGGCGACCACGTGGGCGCCGGGCGCGTCCTCGACGTCCTGGAGCAGATGCACGAGGCGACCGGCGACCCGCGTTACCGTCCGAGCGGCTGGCTGACCGAACGCGTCGCGCTCGGCCTGCCGCTCACCGAGACGGGCACCGCCCCGTCCGACCTGCTCGCCTAGCGCCTCAACCGGTCGGCTCGACCGGACAGGCGGGAGCCTCTTCACGCGGGCTCGGCGACCTTCCCGGCGGGCGCGGGCGCGGGGCGGCGGGCGCGCACGACGAAGGCGGCGAACAGGGCGGCGGCCAGCATCGCGGCGCACGCGGCGAACGAGGCGGCCGACACCGCGTGGGCGAAGGCGTCGCGCGCGGCGCGGGCGAGGCCGGGGTCGCCGGTCGCCAGGGCCTCGCCCAGCGAATGGCGCGCCGCCGCGGGCGCGGCGCCGGGCAGGTCGCGGGCGTAGACGGCGGAGACGACGCTGCCGAGGACGGCGACGCCGAGCGCGCTGCCGAGCTCCTGACCGGCGTCGTTCACCGCCGAGCCGACCCCGGCCTCCTCGGGCGGGACGGCGGCCATGAGGGTGCTGTAGGCGGGCGGTGTGCCGAGCCCGGCGCCGAAGCCGAGGACGGCGAGCCCGACCGCGAGCACGGCGTAGCCGTCGTCCGGCTCCGCCAGGCCGAGGGCCAGGAAACCGGCCGCGGTGACGGAGAAGCCGGCGACGAGGGCGGGACGGGCGCCGAACCGGGACTCCAGCGACGCGCCGACGCCGTTGCCGACGCCCGCGGAGACGGCGACCGGAAGCAGCGCCAGCCCGGCCTCGAGCGGGCCGTAGCCGTGCACCGACTGGAGCAGCTGGGTCAGGGCGAACAGCGTCCCGGCCAGCGCGAAGCCGAACAGCGCGATCATGACGGCGGCCCCGGAGAAGTCGCGGTCGCGCAGCAGGCGCAGGTCGAGCATCGGCTCGGGGTTGCGGTGCTGCCAGGCGGCGAACAGGGCGAGCGCGGCGGCGCCGGCGGCCAGCCCGCCGAGCGTGCGGGCGCCGGTCCAGCCGTGCGCGGGGCCGGAGATGACCGCCCACACCAGCGCCGACATGCCCGCGGTGGACAGCGCGGCGCCGGGCACGTCGGGGCGGCGGCGCGGCCCGCGCGACTCGGGGACGAGGAGCAGCAGCCCGGCGACGGCGGCCGCGGCGACGGGCACGTTCACCAGGAAGACCGAGCCCCACCAGAAGTGCTCCAGCAGGAACCCGCCGAGCGTCGGCCCGGCGGCGAGCCCGACCATGGACGTCGCGCCCCAGATCGCGAACGCCTTCGCGCGCTCGTCCGGGCCGAACACCTGCGCCATGATCGACAGGGTCCCCGGCATGAGGAGCGCGCCTCCCACGCCCATCAGCGCCCGCATCGCGACGAGCTCGCCGGGGGATCCCGCGAAGGCCGCGAGCAGCGACCCGGCGCCGAAGAGCGCGAAGCCAGCCAGCATCGCGCGGCGGCGCCCGTGCCGGTCGCCGAGGGCGCCCGCCGTGATCAGCAGGCCGGCGAACGCCAGCGAGTAGGCGTCGATCACCCACTGGACGTCGGACGTGGTGGCGTCCAGGTCCCGCAGGAGGGACGGGATCGCCACGTTGAGGATCGTGTTGTCGACCACGACGACGAACAGGCTGAGGCACAGCACGCCGAGGATCTGCCAGCGCCGCGGATGCGGGGCGATGGGCTCGTCCATGACCACTCCAGGTTTCTCGTACAGCGTTCGATGCGACTCGCACACCGTACGACCTCACTCGTACAGTGTTCAAGTCCCGGTACTCTGTACGGGAGCGAGGAGGGCACGCATGGCCGAGGAGAGCAGGGCGCCGTCCGTCTGGGTGCGGCCGGAACGCGCGCGGCGGGGCCGGCCCGCCCTCGGCCGGACGCAGATCGTCGACGCCGCGCTCGACCTGCTCGACGCCGAGGGGCTGGACGGCCTCAGCATGCGCCGCCTCGGCACCCGCCTGAACGCGGGGGCGACCTCGGTCTACTGGCACGTCGCGAACAAGGACGAGCTGCTGGAGCTCGCCCTCGACCGGGTCATGGCCGAGGTGGCGGTCCCGGCCGGGGACGGCTGGCGGGCCGCCGCGACCGGCTACGCGCGCAGCCTCCGCGCGATGATCCACCGGCACCCGTGGACGGTGACGCTGTTCGGCGGCCGCCCGATGATCGGCCCGAACGCGACCCGCGTCCTGGACGAGGTGCTCGCCGCGTTCGGCTCCGCCGGGTTCACCGGCTTCGACCTGGAGTACGCCTGGTCGGCGGTGGTCGACTACGTCATCGGCGCGGCCGGCAGCGAGGCGAGCTGGCAGCGCGCCCAGCCCGGCACGTCCGCCGCCGACTGGGTCGAGAACCTCGGCCCCTACCTGGACCGGCTGGACGAGGAGCGCCCCGGGCTCGCGTCGCACATCCGCGAGATCTGGATGAAGGAGACCGGCGACGTCCTGGAGGGCCGCTTCGCGTTCGGGCTCGCCTGCGTCCTCGACGGCCTCGAAGCGCGCAGGCCCCCCGCCCGGTAGCGGGCGGGGGGCCTGCGCGCGACCCGGTCGAGGACGGATCAGAAGGGCAACTCCGCGGGCGGCTTCGGCTTGGCGTCGGTCCAGCCCGCCGAGCGGACGGCCTGGTACTCGATGACGAAGCCCGGCTTCATCCGCGCGTACGGGCCCCCCGGCCGGGTCAGCACGTACTGCCGGGACAGCAGCGCGCCGGTCCGCTCGTCGAAGACGATCGTCTGGCGGGCGCGGTAGGTCCCCTGCTCGGCCTTCGGCGTTCCGTACTCCGCGGTGATCGTGACATCGCGCTCCCCGGCCGCCAGCGCGACGCCCCGGCGGCCCAGCGGGTCCGTGACGTGGCCGATCGCGTGGATGCCCGGCTGCGCGGCCAGCGCCTTCATCAGGCCCGCCCGCACCTTCGGCGGGAGCGGGGTGCCGAGCAGCGCCGACACCCGCATGATCTTGAGGGTCGCGGTCTGGGCGGGGCCCATGCGCAGCGCCTCGGCCATCGCCTTCTTGGATTTCGGGTTCAGGCCCGCGGCCCGCCCCATCGCGTCGTCGTCGAGGAACATCGCGGCGAGCCTGGCCGGGTCGGTCGGCAGGTTCCGCAGCTCCTCAACCGACTTGTCCAGGAACACCCCGCCGCCCTCCGGGTCGACGCCGACCTCGGGGCCCTCCGACCGCCACTTCGTCGCCTTGGTGCTGTAGGTGTAGTAGTGGTCGTTGGACCAGACGCGGATGTTCGACGGTGACCCGGCCTTGCGCCACAGCGCCTCGTCCGCCGGGGTCTGCGGACGCGCCGGCAGGTCGCGGCTGTAGTACGCCTCGCCCATCCCCTTCTTCGCGCCGGTCCAGTTGAACGTCTCGTCGTGCGCGCCGAAGATCGCGTACGTTCCCGTCCGCGCCCGCACCACGTAGGCCTGACCGCTGAGCCTCTCCGCGGACCAGTAGTTGCCCGTCGGCTGCTCGGCGGCCCTGTCCGCCGCCACCAGCACCGCCTGCCTGCCCAGGTCGACGGAGGCGGGCGGCGCGTCCGGCGGCGAACCCGGGGAGCCCTGGCCGGTGGCCACGATGGCGACGGCCGCCGCCGCCCCGGCCGCGACGAGCCCCGCGCCCAGGTGGAGCGGCCGGCCGAAGCGCCGCCGCCCCGCCCTGGAGGGCCGGAGGTGCCTCCCGCCCGGCGCCATCGCCTCCTCCAGCCGGGCCAGCGCCCGCGCCGACGCCTCCGCCGACGGGGGCGGCGGCTCCCCCAGCAGCCGCCGGACCCGGGCCGTCTCGTTCATGTCGATCTCGTTCACGCGGGCGTCTCCTCAACGATCAGCGCGGGATGGGTTCCGCCGAGCGACTCCCTCAGGCGGCGCCGGGCGCGGTGCAGGCGGGACGCGACGGTGCCCGTCTTGAGGCCGAGCGCCTGGCCGACCTCCTCGTAGGTCAGGTCGGCCAGGGCCACCAGCAGCAGGACGTCGCGGTCGCCGCGCGGCAGCCGGGCCAGCGCGTCGGCGAGGTCCGCGCCCGCCCCGCCGGCGGTGACGCGCGCCGTGACCCGGTCCTCGTGGCCGTCCTGGACGTGCTCGGCGGGGGTGCGCGCCAGCGCCCGGTACCGGCGGCCCTCCGCGCGCCGGTGCAGCCCGATCAGCCGCGTCGCGATCCCGTACAGCCACGGGCGGACCGTCCCCCGGTCGGGGTCGAAACGGCCGCGCTTGTTGAACGCGGCGAGAAAGGTCTCGGCGGCGATGTCGTCCGCCGCGTCGACGCCGAGGCGCCGCGCCGCGTACCCGTGGATCGCGGAGAAGTGCCGGTGGAAGATCTCCGCGAACGCGGCGGGCTCGCGCCGCGACCGGACGATCGCCGCCGCGTCCGAGGCGTCGGAGCCGGACGCGCCCGGCTCCGCACCGGACCGGGACCCGGGGTCCGGCGGGTGGTGGTGGGCCATGGAGTGATCCTCGTCGTCGGGGGGAGTGCTCGGTCACCCCGCTCTCAACCGATCCCCCGATCACCCTTCACGCGCACGCGCCCCCCGCCCGGACGACCGGACGAGGGGCGCGTTCGGCCCTTTCGCGGCGCGGCTCCCGGACGCGGTAGGCGCGGATGACGCGCTGGTCGACGCCGCTGCCGCCCGCGTCCTGCGCGGTGACGCGCAGCGAGACGGCCTGCCCCTTGACGGGCGCCGGGAGCGGCGCGGCGAACCGCCCGCCGCCGAGCGGCCTCACCTGGACGTCCTGCCAGGTCCCGCCGTCGTCAACGGACGTCCGGAAGCGCAGCCCGGTGACCTCGGCCTGGCCGGAGCCCGCCATCCGCGCGACGGTGAACACGGCGGGCTCACCGGACGGCTGGTTGCGCAGGTCGAGGTTCAGGTCGTAGTCGACGAGCAGGAGCGGGAGGTTGGCGCTCCTGCCGCCGCGCGGCTCGCGGGAGCGGAACGTCCAGGACGTCGACGTGCGGGTCGACACCGGGAGGATCGCCGACGCGTCGTTGTCGTACGTCAGCCGGTAGTCCGCCTCGCCGGACGGGACGGTGAACTCCCCGAACGGGCCGTCCTTCTCGCCCACCTCCTGGTCGCCGGCGAACAGCGCCATGTGCCCCTTCACCTCGTGCATGGCGCAGTCGAACCCGTCCGGGCGGGTCTGGAGGTCGACGAGCGCGACGCGCATGCTCTGCCCGGTGCGGGCAGCGGGGTACCGGGCGCAGCCGCTGGGCGTGACGCCGGTGCCCGAGTAGGGTCCGGGGCGCAACGGCTGGAGGCCCCAGCGGGCGGAGACCCGCTCGCCCGGCTCCAGCTTGCCGAAGGGCCCTTGGTCCACCCAGAACTCCTCACCGAACTTGACGAACCCCTCGTCGCCCCACAGCATGCCGGGGACGGTCGAGACGTAGTCGGTCCGGGACGTCCCGGGCTTGACGTCGCCGGCCGCGTCGAAGGTCAGCAGGCCCTCCGGGCTGATGCCGTAGCGCTTCTCGCTCATGGGGATGCCCGGGTCCCCGTCGAAGGCGGCGAACTCCTGGTCGACGCGGGCCATCCGCTTGAGCTCGGCGCCGGTGACCACGTGCGTCGGGTCGGCGGGGATTCCGCCGCCCAGCGGGTGGACGACGTCGTAGACCGTGCCGGGCGCGGTCAGCCGGTGGTTGGTGTACGCGCTGAACGTCCCGGTCTGGACGCCGCCCATCGGCTGGGCGTACACGGGCGCGTTCGCGGGATCGAAGGAATAGGCGCTGAACCACCACAGCCCCTGGCCGGCGTCGCGGACCATGTCCGCGGACATCATCGTCTGCTCGGTCTCGACGCCCTCGACGCGCGCGCCGACCCGCACGGCGGCGGCGCCGTCGAGCGTGACGGTCGCGGGCCCTCCGACGACCACCTCGGGGTCGCCGGCGAGGGCCGAACGCCAGTCGCCGAAGTCGTCCACGTTGCCGAGGACCGCGTAGCGGCCGTCGGGGACGCGGACCTTCGCCGTTCCGGTGGCGTCGACCCACTCGGAGAACAGCGCCATGTCGGCCAGATCGACCACCGTCGCGGAGGCGGAGAAGTTCGCGGGGTCGGTGCCGGGCAGCGGCGTGGCCCTGATCGTGAGGTCGTGCGACGGGGGCTCGACGTAGAACGTCACGGGCGTTTCGAGGACGGCGCCGCCGCCCTTCGCCGTCACCACGGCCGTGTACAGGCCGGGACGGTCGGCGAGTTCGGCCGCGTTCACGGTCAGCGGGGCCTCGCCGGCGCCGCCCGCCGGGACGTCCACGGCCGCCGGGACGCTCGCCGCGCCGTCCGCCGCGTGCCCGCGGCGGTCGACGACCTTCACGCTCAACCGCAGGCGGACGGGGCCGGACGACTGGGACGTCCAGCCGAGCTTCGTCGACAGCGCGCCGTGCTCGGGGAACCGGGACGTGCCGAGATCGACGATGCTCTGCGCGGCGAGGACGGGGCTCTTCGCGGCCTCCCCGACGTCGAGGCGTCCGGCGCCGCGCTCGTAGGCGTCGCCGCCGGTCACGGGGTCGGCCGTCCCGACGAGGGCGGCCTTGAGGCGGGCCGGCCCCCAGTCCGGGTGCCTCGCCGCGAGCAGCGCGGCGGCGCCGGCGACGTGCGGCGTGGCCATCGACGTCCCGGACGACTTCGTGTAGGCCGCCCCGGTCGGGGTGCCCATGGCGGTGCCCTCGGCGCGGGCCGCGACGATGTCGACGCCCGGCGCGACGATCTCCGGTTTGGCGGCGTGGCCGCGCGGCCCCCGGCTGGAGAACTCCGCGAGCCGGTCGCGGGCGTCGACCGCCCCGACGGTCAGCGCGGCGTCGGCCGTGCCGGGCGAACCGACCGACCCGACCAGGCCGTCGTTGCCCGCCGCGACGACGAACAGCGTCCCGTGCCGCTTCGTCAGGTCGTTCAGGGCCAGCGAGAGGGGGTCCGCGCCGTCGGTGGGGGCGCCGCCGAGGCTCATGTTGACGACGTCGGCGCGCGGCGCCGCCCACTCCATTCCGGCGATCACGCTGGAGTCGGTGCCGGAGCCCTCGTCGTCGAGGACCTTGCCGATCAGCAGGTCCGCGTCCGGGGCGACGCCCTTGCGCCGCCCGTCCGAGGCGGCGCCCGTCCCGGCGACGGTCGAGGCGACGTGCGTGCCGTGCCCGAACCGGTCGGCGGTGCCGGCCGACTCGGAGAAGTTCCTCGTCTCGGCGATGCGTCCCTTGAGGTCGGGGTGCCCGGCGTCAACGCCCGTGTCCAGGACGGCGACCTTCGCGCCCTTGCCGGTGTATCCGGCGCGCCAGGCCTCCGGCGCGCCGACCTGCCGCAGGTTGCGGTCGAGCCGCCCGGCGGCGGGGGCGGTCGGGGCGGTGTTCGCCTTGACCTTGCCGTCCAGCCAGATGTGCCGGATCCCGTCCGTCGCCTTCAGGGAGGGGCCTCGCATCCCGGCCAGCGTCCTGCCGAGGGCGCTCGCGTCGCTCTTGGGCTGCCGCACGGCGACGGCGCCGATGCTCGGCAGGTCCCGCGTCTTGTCGAGCGTCCCTCCGAGCGCCGACAGGGAGCGCGCGTCCTTGTCGCGCTGGACGATCAGCGGCAGGTCCTTGCTGCGGGCGTCGTCGTAGCCCTGCGCGACCAGGGCGGTCACGTCGAACAGCTCGGGGTCGATCAGCCGGCCGACCAGCCCGGCGACGTCGATCGGGACGACCACGACGTGCCCGTCCGGGCGGATCTCCTTGCGGAACGCGCGCTTCTCCCGCCCGGGTGCGGGGGTCACCGAGACGAGCGGGGGCCTGCCCCTGACCGTCCGGACGGCGACCACGTCCCCGGTCAGCAGGGTCACCTTCCAGGAACCGCGGGTGTCCAGGCCGCCCGAGGGGCTCGGCGCGGCGTGCGCGGGCGGCGGGACGGCGGCCAGCGCCCCGGCCGCCGTCAGGAGGCCGAGCAGGGCCCGGCTCCGGCGTCTGTGGGTCATCGAGTCTCCTCTGCCATCGCCGTCCCGCGATGGGACGGTCGATGTTGATCACCCGCAGAGGCCGATCGAGTTCACGGCCGGCGCGGGCGCCCGCGGGACCGCGCCGGGAACCGGAATAGGGCGCTCACTCGTCCTGTTGTAGAGGTCGTCAGCAAAGTTGAGTCCGGCCGACTCAAGTCATTTGACAAGGATGAGATCGCCGGGCAACCTAGCGGGCAGAAGACTCAACCGGCCGCGCCTCGGGGGCGACCGGGGCTGCGATACCACCGGATACGACGGAGGACGAGAAACATGGCACGTGCGGTCGGCATCGACCTCGGGACGACCAACTCGGTCGTCGCGATCCTGGAGGGCGGCGAGCCCACCGTCATCGCGAACGCGGAGGGGTCGCGGACCACGCCGTCCGTCGTCGCCTTCGCCAAGAACGGCGAGGTCCTGGTCGGCGAGGTCGCCAAGCGCCAGGCGGTGACCAACGTCGACAGGACGATCCGGTCGGTCAAGCGCGAGATGGGCACCGACTGGAAGACCAAGATCGACGACAAGGACTTCAACCCGCAGCAGATCAGCGCGTTCGTGCTGCAGAAGCTCAAGCGGGACGCCGAGTCCTACCTGGGCGAGACGGTCACCGACGCGGTCATCACCGTCCCCGCCTACTTCTCCGACCACCAGCGCCAGGCCACCAAGGAGGCCGGCCAGATCGCGGGCCTGAACGTCCTGCGCATCATCAACGAGCCGACCTCGGCGGCGCTGGCCTACCACCTGGAGAAGGAGAACGAGGCCACCATCCTGGTGTTCGACCTCGGCGGCGGCACGTTCGACGTGTCCCTGCTGGAGGTCGGCGACGGCGTGGTCGAGGTGAAGGCCACCAGCGGCGACAACCACCTGGGCGGCGACGACTGGGACAACAAGGTCGTCGACTGGCTGGTCGAGCGCTTCAAGAACGCCAACGGCGTCGACCTGTCCAAGGACAAGATGGCGCTGCAGCGGCTCCGCGAGGCCGCGGAGAAGGCCAAGATCGAGCTGTCCGGCTCGTCCGAGACGCAGATCAACCTGCCCTACATCACCGCGTCCGCCGAGGGCCCGCTGCACCTGGACGAGAAGCTCACCCGCGCCGAGTTCCAGCGGATGACCTCCGACCTCCTGGAGCGCACCAAGGCGCCGTTCCAGCAGGTGCTGAAGGACGCCGGCATCTCGGTGAGCGAGATCAACCAGGTCGTCCTGGTCGGCGGCTCCACCCGGATGCCCGCGGTCTCCGAGCTGGTCAAGGAGCTGACCGGCGGCAAGGAGCCGAACAAGGGCGTCAACCCCGACGAGGTCGTCGCGATCGGCGCCAGCCTCCAGGCCGGCGTGCTCAAGGGCGAGGTCAAGGACGTCCTGCTGCTGGACGTGACCCCGCTGAGCCTCGGCATCGAGACCAAGGGCGGCATCTTCACCAAGATCATCGAGCGGAACACCACGATCCCGACCAAGCGGTCGGAGACGTTCACCACCGCCGACGACAACCAGCCGTCCGTGGAGATCCAGGTCTACCAGGGCGAGCGCGAGATCGCCGCGTACAACAAGAAGCTCGGCACCTTCCAGCTCACCGGTCTGCCGCCGGCGCCGCGCGGCGTCCCGCAGATCGAGGTCACCTTCGACATCGACGCCAACGGCATCGTGAACGTCAGCGCGAAGGACCAGGGCACCGGCCGCGAGCAGTCGATGGTCATCACGGGCGGCAGCGCGCTGCCCAAGGACGACATCGAGAAGATGATGCGCGACGCCGAGCAGTACGCCGAGGAGGACCGCCGGCGCAAGGAGGAGGCCGAGGTCCGCAACCAGGCCGACACCCTCGCGTACTCGACCGAGAAGTTCCTGCGGGAGAACGACGAGAAGGTCCCCGCGGAGCTGAAGACCGAGGTGAACGACGCGGTCGCCGAGGTCAAGAAGGCCCTGGAGGGCACCGACGTCGACGCGATCAAGGGCAGCGCCGAGAAGCTCGCGCAGGTGAGCCAGAAGATGGGCGCCGCGATGTACGCGCAGAACCCCGAGGGCGCCCAGGCCGGCGCCGAGGACCACGGGCCGACGGCCGGCGCCCAGGGCGGCCAGCCGCAGGACGACGAGGTCGTCGACGCCGAGATCGTCGACGAGGACAAGCCGAAGGAGGAGGGCCGATGACCGCAGCGAAGCGAGGATCTTCGGCCCTCCACCCCGGGGGTCTGGGGGGCGTCCCCCAGAAGGGTGGTGCGTCGTGACGTCCTCTCCCAACGGGGGCGAGGAGAAGGAGGGCCCGGTGATCCGCGACAAGCGGCGCATCGATCCCGAGACGGGGGAGGTCCGGGCGCAGGCGGGGGAGACCCCCGCGGCCCCGGAGGCCCCGGTGGACGGGGCCGGCGCCAAGGCCACGGGCGAGGAGGACTCCTCGCTGAAGACCCAGCTGGCGGAGCGGCTCGCCGACCTCCAGCGCCTGAAGGCGGAGTACGACAACTACCGCAAGCGCGTCGAGCGCGACCGGGTCGCCGTCCGCGAGCAGGCCCTCGGGCAGGTGCTGTCCGAGCTGCTCCCGGTGCTGGACGACATCGGCCGCGCCCGGGAGCACGAGGAGCTCACCGGCGGCTTCAAGTCCGTCGCGGAGAGCCTCGAGGCGGTCACCGGCAAGCTCGGCCTGGAGCGGTACGGGGAGAAGGGCGAGCCCTTCGACCCGGTCGTGCACGAGGCGCTGATGCACTCGCACTCGGCCGAGGTGACCGAGACGAGCGTCACCGACGTCCTGCAGCCCGGCTACCGGATCGGCGAGCGGGTCCTGCGGCCCGCCCGCGTGGCGGTGGCCGACCCCGCTCCGGACTCCGGAGCCGGGGAGTCCGGCGGCGGGCCGGACGAGGCGGACGACGAAACGAGCGAATGATCCCCACGGGGCCCGCCCGCGAGGGCGGGCCCCGCAGGGGCCCGAAGACATGTGGCATGTGGCGATAGCAGAAGGCGGGGCGCCGTGAGCACCAAGGACTACCTGGAGAAGGACTACTACAAGGTCCTCGGTGTCGCGAAGTCGGCCTCGCAGGAGGAGATCAAGAAGTCCTACCGGAAGCTGGCGCGCAAGTACCACCCGGACGCCAACAAGGGCGACGCCGAGGCCGAGGACCGCTTCAAGGAGGTCTCGGAGGCCTACGACGTCCTGTCGGACGAGAAGCGCCGCAAGGAGTACGACGCGGTGCGCTCGATGCCGGGCGGCTTCCGCGGCCAGCAGGGCGGCGGATTCGGGTTCGACCTCGGCGACCTGTTCGGCCAGACCGGCGGGACGCAGCCGGGCGGCGCCGGAGAGCGCATCGGCGACCTGTTCGGCGGCCTGTTCGGCGGCCGCGGCGGCGGTGGCACCCGCACGGCGGGGACGCGGCGCGCGCGGCGCGGCGCGGACGTCGAGACCGAGGTGACCCTGTCGTTCGGCCGCGCGATGAACGGCGTCACCGTTCCGATCAAGCTGACCAGCGAGGCGGCCTGCGACGGCTGCCGCGGGACGGGCGCCAAGGCCGGCACCGTGCCGCGGGTGTGCCCGAGCTGCGAGGGCACCGGGCACGAGACCCGCAACCTCGGCAACTTCGGCTTCCAGGAGCCGTGCAAGGAGTGCCGCGGACGGGGCCTCGTCGTGGACGACCCGTGCCCGATCTGCCACGGCAGCGGCCGCGCGACCGGCACGCGGACCATCCAGGCCCGCATCCCGGCGGGCGTCGCGGACGGGCAGAAGATCCGGCTGAAGGGCAAGGGCGCGCCCGGCGAGAACGGCGGCCCGGCCGGCGACCTGTACGTGAACATCAAGGTGCTGCCGCACCAGGTGTTCGGGCGCAGCGGCGACAACCTGACGCTGACCGTCCCGGTGACGTTCCCCGAGGCGGCGCTCGGCGGCGAGATCCGGGTGCCGACCTTCCAGGGGCAGCCCGTCACGCTGAAGCTGCCCGAGGGCACCCCGAACGGCCGCAAGTTCCGCGTGAAGGGCCGGGGTGCGCCGCGGCGCGACGGCACGAAGGGCGACCTGCTGGTCACGGTCGACGTGCACGTCCCGCAGAAGCTCGACGAGCAGGCGCGCGAGGCGCTCGACCGGCTCCGGACGGCGGGCGCCGGCGAGGACCTGCGCGCGGACCTCCTCCAGCAGGCCAGACAGGAGTGATCTTCATGGATCCCTTCGGCGACGACACTCCGGTCTACGTGATCTCCGTGGCGGCGCAGCTGTCCGGACTGCACCCGCAGACGCTGCGCACCTACGACCGGATGGGCCTGGTGTCCCCCGGCCGGACGGCGGGCCGGGGACGCCGCTACTCGATGCGGGACATCGTGATGCTCCGGGAGATCCAGCGGCTCTCCCAGGAGGAGGGCGTCAACCTGTCCGGCATCAAGCACATCCTGGAGCTGCAGCGCGACAACGTGCGGCTCCGCGAGGAGCTCGGCAAGGCGCACGCGGCGCTGGAGGACCTCGCGAACGAACTCGAATCGACCCGGGCGGTCGCGGCGCGGCTCGCGCAGCAGCGGCGGCACGGGGAGCCGGGCGGCACTCCCGGCGCCGACCTCGTGCCCATCAGGCGCACGAGCGTCGTGGTGTGGCACGAGCGCGACTCGGACTGAACAAAGGCAGTGTCGGGGGTCTGGGGGTTGCCCCGGAAGGAAGAGCACGGGGTGGGGCGATGGACTACAAGCTGACGCAGAAGAGCCAGGAGGCGCTGTCGATCGCGGTCCGCAGGGCGGCGGCCGAGGGGCACCCCGAGGTGGACCCGCAGCACCTGCTGGTGGCCCTGATCGGGCTGCCGGACGGGACGGCGGTGCCGCTGCTGGAGGCGGTCGGCGCCGACTGGCAGGTGATCCGGCGGCGGGCGGAGGAGCAGCTCGCGGCGATGCCGAAGGCGCAGGGGTCGACGGTGGCGACGCCGCGGCTGTCCGGCCAGCTCCAGCGGTCGGTCAACACGGCGGCCAACCGGGCGCAGCAGCTGGAGGACGAGTACGTCTCGACCGAGCACCTGCTGGTCGGGCTGGCGGCGGACGGCGGTCCGGCGGCGGGCCTGCTGAAGGAGTTCGGCGCGACGCCCGAGGCGCTGCTGGAGGCGTTCGAGAAGGTGCGCGGCCACGCCCGCGTCACCAGCGAGAACCCCGAGGGCACCTACCAGTCGCTGGAGAAGTACGGCGTCGACCTGACGGCGGCGGCCCGCGACGGCCGGCTCGACCCGGTCATCGGCCGCGACCCGGAGATCCGCCGGGTGATCCAGGTGCTGTCGCGCCGGACGAAGAACAACCCGGTGCTGATCGGCGAGCCCGGCGTCGGCAAGACGGCCGTGGTGGAGGGCCTGGCCCAGCGGATCATCGCGGGCGACGTCCCCGAGTCGCTGCGCGGCAAGCGGCTGGTCTCGCTGGACCTCGGCGCGATGGTCGCGGGCGCGAAGTACCGCGGCGAGTTCGAGGAGCGGCTGAAGGCCGTCCTCAACGAGATCAGGAAGAGCGAGGGGCAGGTCGTCACGTTCATCGACGAGCTGCACACCGTCGTCGGGGCGGGCGCGGCCGAGGGCGCGATGGACGCCGGCAACATGCTGAAGCCGATGCTGGCCCGCGGCGAGCTGCGGATGATCGGCGCGACGACGCTGGACGAGTACCGGGAGCGGATCGAGAAGGACGCCGCCCTGGAGCGCCGGTTCCAGCAGGTGTTCGTCGGGGAGCCGACCGTCGAGGACACGATCGCGATCCTGCGCGGGCTGAAGGGCCGGTACGAGGCGCACCACAAGGTGCAGATCAACGACTCGGCGATGGTGGCGGCGGCGACGCTGTCCGACCGCTACATCACCTCCCGGTTCCTGCCGGACAAGGCGATCGACCTGGTGGACGAGGCCGCGTCCCGGCTGCGCATGGAGATCGACTCCCGGCCGGTCGAGGTCGACGAGCTGCAGCGCGCCGTCGACCGGCTGAAGATGGAGCAGATGAACCTGGAGAAGGAGACCGACGAGGCGTCCCGGCAGCGCCTCGAACGGCTCCGCGCCGACCTCGCCGACCGGCAGGAGCAGCTGAGCGGCCTGAACGCCCGCTGGGAGCGGGAGAAGGCGGAGCTGAACCGGGTCGGCGAGATCAAGGAGCGGATCGACCAGCTGCGCGGCGAGGCCGCGCGGGCCGAGCGCGACGGCGACCTGGAGACGTCCTCGCGGCTCGTCTACGGCGAGATCCCGGCGCTGGAGAAGCAGCTGGAGGAGGCGTCGGAGGCGACCGAGACCCGCGACACGATGGTCAAGGAGGAGGTCGGCCCGGACGACGTCGCCGACGTGGTCGCGTCCTGGACGGGCATCCCGGCGGGGCGGCTGCTCGAAGGCGAGACCGCGAAGCTGCTGCGCATGGAGGACGAGCTCGGCAGGCGGCTGATCGGCCAGGAGACCGCGGTCCGCACGGTGTCGGACGCGGTGCGCCGCGCCCGCGCGGGCATCTCCGACCCCGACCGGCCGACCGGCTCGTTCCTGTTCCTCGGCCCGACGGGCGTCGGCAAGACGGAGCTGGCGAAGGCCCTCGCGGAGTTCCTGTTCGACGACGAGCGGGCGATGACCCGCATCGACATGAGCGAGTACTCCGAGAAGCACAGCGTCGCCCGCCTGGTCGGCGCGCCGCCCGGATACATCGGCTACGAGGAGGGCGGCCAGCTCACCGAGGCCGTCCGGCGCCGCCCGTACTCGGTGGTCCTGCTGGACGAGGTGGAGAAGGCGCACCCGGAGGTCTTCGACATCCTGCTGCAGGTGCTGGACGACGGCCGCCTCACCGACGGCCAGGGCCGCACGGTCGACTTCCGCAACACGATCCTGATCCTCACCTCCAACATCGGGTCGCAGTTCCTCGTCGACCCGACGCTGGAGAACGGGGCCAAGCGGGAGGCGGTGTGGAACGCCGTCCGGAACTCGTTCAAGCCGGAGTTCCTCAACCGCCTGGACGACGTGATCCTGTTCGACGCCCTGTCGACCGACGAGCTGACCCGGATCGTCGACCTCCAGGTGGACCGGCTGGCCGACCGCCTCGCCGACCGGCAGCTCACGCTGCGGGTCACGCCCGCGGCCCGCGAGTGGCTGGCGCTGACCGGCTACGACCCGCTGTACGGCGCGCGGCCGCTGCGCCGGCTGGTGCAGACGGCGATCGGCGACCAGCTCGCCCGCGAGCTGCTGTCCGGCGAGGTCCGCGACGGCGACGAGGTGGTCGTCGACCTCGACGAGGCCGCCGACCGCCTGACCGTCCAGCCGTCGAGCGGCCTGAAGATGACGAAGTGACCGCGGAAGGCGGCCCGGGGGGTTCTCTCCCCGGGCCGCCTTCGCGTTCCGTCAGACCTCGAGGTTCTCCTCGATCTCGCGGAGGCGGTGGCGGGCGAGCGCCAGGTTGCCGCGGGCGCGGTCGAGCGCCATGTAGAGGAACAGCCCCTTGCCCTTGCGGCCGGTGACCGGCCGGATGACGTGGTACTGGCTGGAGATGCTGATGAGGATGTCCTCGATCTCCTCCTTGATGCCGAGCTGGTCCATCGTGCGGAGCTTGGCGCGCACCACCTCGGTGTTCCCGGCGGCCGCGACCTGCAGGTCGAGGGCCTTGGAACTGCCGAGCTGGCCGAGGGCCATCCCGCTGTTGTAGTCGACGACGGCGACGCCGATGGCCCCGTCGATCGTCATCATGTCCTTGAGCGCGAGATCGAGGTTGGACATGGTGCTCCCTTTCCTTGTCGTGTGCGCTTCGTTGTCGTGCGCTTCGTTGCGTGGCGCCGCGCCGTCAGGGGCGGCGCGCGCCCGTGAGGTGGGCGGCGATGGCGCGGGCGGCGGGCCGCGACTCCAGGTGGAGGCGGCCCACGTTGACGTCCGGGTCGGCGAGGACGGTGAGGGACGCGGTGGGTCCGGCGGCGTAGATGACCACGTAGCCGTCCACGCCGCGGATCACGACCTCGTGGAAGGCGCCGCCGTGCGCGGTCTGCGCGATCCGGTGGGCGAGGGACAGGCCCGTCGCCGTCACGGCCGCCATGCCGGCGGGCTCGACGGCCCCGGGCAGGTCGTGCGCGATGAGCAGCCCGTCCACCGAGGCCACGAGGCTCCCGTCGAGCCGCGGGACACGGGTCCGCAGCGACCTCAGCTCCGCCGCCACCGCCTGCTCCGTCGCGCGCACCGCCGCGGCCCCCGCGGCCGGTGCGCCCGGCGTGCCCGGTGCGCCCGCCGGGCCGGCCCCCGCTCGTTTCGCCACCTTCGCCAGCCTTTCGATCAAGTGAGCCACTCGGTCCCCAGCACGGTCAGCCGAACTCCACCAGCGCCGCGTGGAGCCGGACGAGCAGGTCGTGGTCCGCGGGCGCCCAGTCGGCGGGGACCTCCTCGCGGACGGGCGGGGCGCCGGGCCCGTCCGGCGGGCCGGTCCGCACCAGCGACGCCGCGGCGAGCCCCCGCACGGCGAGCAGGCACGCGAACACCGTCCGCCCGAGCTCGCGGGCCAGTTGGGCGGGGGTGCGCCTGTCGTCGGCGTTGAGCAGGATCTCCGCCTGGAGGCCGGTCAGGATGACGCGCTGCCTCCGGACGCGCCGGACCGGCACCACCGGCGCGACGTCGACGCTCCCGTCGGGCCAGGCGGCGTCGAGGAGGGCGCGGCGGCGGCGCTGCTCGTGGACGAGCGTCGCCACGGTGACCCGCCGGGGGCCGCCGCTCGGCGGTCCCTCGGTGAACGCCGGCTCGGCCCGCGAGGCGAGGAGGAGGCAGGCGGCGTCGAACATCGCCAGCAGACCGGCCAGTTCCCGGTCGGGCCCGTCCGGGAGGTCGCCGAGGCCCGGCGTGTGCCGGCTCTCGGCGAGGGTGACGGCCCCGCGGTCGACGTGGAACGCGCCGTCGCCGCCCACCCGCAGCAGGCCGGTGGCCTTCTCCCGTTCCAGGGCCGCCAGGGCCCCGGCGACCCATCCCGCGTTCGCGTCCGCCATGTCATCCGCCCGTGATCTCGCCGAGGAGATCGCGCACGCGGAGCCGGGCGAGCGCGATGTTGCCCCTTTCCCGGTCGAGCAGTAAATGGACGAACAGATGTCCGTCGAGATTCGCTCCGGTAAGGGCCAGCAAATGATATCCGTCCGTTCCGCAGACAATGATTTCCTCGACGTCGTCCCCCGCCGCGGTGGCGCTGAGCGCCGGCGACGCCAGCACCGCCCGCACCACGTCGGTCGCGCCGGCGGCGTCCTCGTGCTGGTCGAGGACGTCCTCCCGGCCGGCCGCCGCCACGGCGAGCCCGCTGGCGCAGTCGACCAGCGTGACCCGCCGCGCCCCCGGAATGGTCATCATCGACGCGAGGCACCCGTCAATGCCCAAGCCCATTTCCCCACCGAATGAGAGTTGCAAGGACTCGACCATAGCCAGAACATTGCCGCTCGCAAGACTTATCCGCAATTTTCCCTAGACAATCATGTATGGGGTATAAATACCGCCCGGTATGACGGGCGGTCAGGGTCGGTGCGAGGCGTCGCCCCCGGAATCGGTTCCCACCACCCCGCCGGTTGGGGGTCGTCCGCAACCGCGTCAGCCCGTGCGCCGGACCTCGCCGAGCCGACGGGCCAGGTACCGGCGGTCGGCGTCGGCGCGGGCCAGTGCGAGCGCCTCCCGGTAGGCCGCGGCGGCCTCCTCCGACCGGCCGAGGCGGCGCAGGAGGTCCGCGCGGGTGGCGTGGAACAGGTGGTAGCCGTCCAAGCCCTCGATGCGGTCGGCCAGCGCCAGGCCCGCCAGGGGCCCGTCCGCCATCGCCACCGCGACGGCCCGGTTGAGCCGGACGACGGGCCCGGACACCATCGCTTCGAGCCTTCCGTACAGGGCGGCGATCTGCGGCCAGTCGGTCTCGCCCGCCGTGCGCGCGGCGCCGTGGCACGCGGCGATGGCCGCCTGCACCTGGTAGGGGCCGGGTTCGCCCCGGCGGAGGGCCTCGTCCACGAGCGCGGCGCCCTCGGCGATCGCCGCGCGGTCCCAGCGGCTCCGGTCCTGGTCCTCCAGGGCGACCAGGTCGCCGGCCCCGTCCGTCCGCGCGGCGTGCCGCGAGTGCTGGAGCAGCAGGAGCGCGAGCAGCCCGGCGACCTCCGGGTCGTCCGGGGCCAGGCCGCGCAGGAGCCGGGCGAGGCGGATCGCCTCCGCGCACAGGCCGGCGCGCACCGGGTCGGCGCCCTCGGTCGCCGCGTACCCCTCGTTGAACAGCAGGTACACGACGCCGAGGACCGCCGCCGTACGCTCCGGCAGCAGGTGCGCGGGCGGCACCCGGTACGGGATGCCCGCCTGGCGGATCTTCCGCTTGGCCCGGACGAGGCGCTGCGCCATCGCGGGCTCGGCGACCAGGAACGCCCGCGCGATCTCCCCGGTGGTCAGGCCGAGGACCGTGCGCAGCGTGAGCGCCACGCGGGCCTCGACCGGCAGCGCCGGATGGCAGCAGGTGAAGACCAGCCGGAGCCGGTCGTCGGGCAGGCCGCCCGGGTCCGGCCCCTCCTCCGCGTCCGCCATCGTCCCCAGCTCCCTGAGCTTCGCGGTCTCCGTCGCGCCGCGCCGGATCCGGTTCAGCGCGTGGTTGCGGGCCGTCGTGGTCAGCCAGGCGCCCGGCCGGCGCGGCACCCCGTCGTCCGGCCATCGTTCGAGGGCGCGCGCGAACGCCTCCTGGGCGCACTCCTCGGCGAGGTCCCAGTCGCCCGTCATGCGGATGAGGGTCGCGACGACCCGGCCCCACTCCTCGCGGAAGGCCGCCGCGACCGCACGTCCCGCGTCCGTCACTCCTGTCTCCGTCACTCCTCCCCGAACGGCCAGAGGGGCCGCACCTCGATCGAACCGCGCCGCGCCGACGGGTGCCGGGAGGCGACGTCGAGCGCCTCCTCCAGGTCGGCGCAGTCGATCAGGTCGAAGCCGAGGATCTGCTCCTTGGTCTCGGCGAACGGCCCGTCCGACAGCAGCGTCTCGCCGTCCCGCACGCGCACGGTGGTCGCGGTGTCGGTGAGGCGCAGCCGGTCGCCGAACCTCCGGACGCCGCGGCCGTCCATCTCCTTCACCCACGCCTCGGTGTCGGCGATCATCGCGTCCTGCTCGGCGGGGCTCATCTCCTGCTCCTCGACCCCGCAGATCAGCATCAGGTAGTGCATCGTTCCTCCTCCTGTAGGTGGTGACCCTCGCCGGCTCCGAAACTCGTCGCCGGGGGCCGTCACTCTGTCGACACTCGGGCCCACCCGATTTCGACACCCGGCCGGTACGGAAGGCAGAGTTCTTCCATGAGGCTTCTGATGCTGGGCGGGACGGAGTTCGTCGGACGGGCGATCACCGAAGAGGCTCTTGCCCGCGGCTGGGACGTCACGGTCTTCCACAGAGGGCGCCACGAGCCGCCCCAGGGAGTCGTCTCGCTGCACGGCGACCGCACCGCGGAGGGCGGTCTCAAGGCGCTTGAGGACGGAGAGTGGGACGCCGTCATCGACACCTGGTCCGCCGCACCGTTCGTCGTCCGGAATACAGCGCGCCTGCTCGATGGACGCGTCACGCGGTACGCCTACATCTCCAGCCGCTCGGTGTACCGGTATCCGGAACCGTCCGGGCTCGGCGAAGAAGCCGAGGTCGTGGACGGCTCCCCAGACGACGGCGACGTCGACTACGCGGAGGCGAAGCGCGGAGGGGAACTCGCGGCGCTCGACGTCTACGGGGACAACGCCCTCCTGGTCCGGGCGGGCCTCATCCTGGGCCCGTACGAGAACATCGGGCGGCTGCCCTGGTGGCTGACGCGCATGGCACGGGGCGGCGACGTCCTGGCGCCCGGCCCGCGCGACGCCGGCCTGCAGTACATCGACGTGCGGGACCTCGCCGTCTGGACCCTGGACGCCGTCGAACGCGGGCTCGGCGGCCCCTACGACCTGGTCAGCCCACCCGGCCACACCACGATGGAGGAACTGCTCCAGTCCTGCGTCGACGTGACGGGGGCGGAGGCGAATCTCGTCTGGACGGCCCCCGAAGCGATTCTGGAAGCGGGCATCGAACCGTGGACCGACCTTCCCGTCTGGCTCCCGCCCGGAGAGGCGTACGACACCCTGCACCGGGGCGATGTCGGCAAGGCTCTCGCCGCGGGGCTGCGGTGCAGGCCCGTCCAGGAGACGGTCGCGGACACCTGGGCCTGGCTCCGGTCGATAGGCGGCAGCGCTCCGCAGCGTCCCGACCGTCCCGTGGTCGGTCTGCCCCCCGAGAAGGAGGCCGAGGTCCTGGGCTCCCGCTGACCTCCGGTGCGGGCGCGGGCCGGCCGCGCTGTGGACACATCGGCGCCCGTCCGCTAGAGAGGCGTTCTATGACCGCTTTGGTACTCGGCCCCCACCTCCGGCACGTGAGTCACCGCACCGCGACGATCTGGGTGGAGACCGATCGTCCGTGCGAGGTCAGGGTCGTCAACCGGGAGCATGGGGTGGACGCCGCCGCCCGCACCTTCACGGCGCACGGCCACCACTACGCCGTCGTCGAGATCGACGGGCTGGAGCCGGGGGCGCGGATCCCGTACGAGGTGGAGGCGGACGGCGAGACCGTCTGGCCCGAGGCCAGCGCCGGGTTCCCTCCGTCCCACATCAGGACGCTGCGCGAGCACGGCGAGCTGCGCATCTCCTTCGGCTCCTGCCGCCGCTCGCCCGGGACCGTGGAGGAGTACGGGCACGACGCCCTCACCGCGTTCGCCGACAGGCTCCGGACCGGCGGGGAGGACGCCGTCTGGCCGGACGTCCTGCTCATGGTCGGCGACCAGGTGTACGCCGACGAGCTGACCCCCCAGATGCGCGAGTTCATCAGCGGCCGCCGCGCCCCCGGCTCGCCACCGGACGACGAGGTCGCCGACTACGAGGACTACACCCAGCTCTACAAGCTCGCCTGGCACGACGACCCGGCCGTCCGGTGGCTGCTGTCCACCGTCCCCACCTTCACGATCTTCGATGACCACGACATCCGCGACGACTGGAACACCTCGTACACCTGGCGCCGGGAGATGTGGTCCCAGCCCTGGTGGAAGGCGCGCATCACCGGCGGCATCGGGTCGTACTGGATCTACCAGCACCTCGGGAACATGTCGCCTCAGGACCGGGCGTCCGACCCCGTCTTCGCGGCCGTCCGGGCCGCCTCCGACGAGACCGGCGACGCGGGCGCCGTCCTCGACGCGTTCGCCGAGAAGGCCGACAAGCAGCCCGAGACCACGCGCTGGAGCTACGCCCACGACTGGGCCGGCACGCGCCTGATCGTCGTCGACAGCCGGTGCTCCCGCCTCCTCACCGACGACCGGCGCGGCATGCTCGACGACGAGGAGTTCGACTGGCTGGACGGCCAGTGCCAGGGCGGCATGGACCACCTCCTCATCGCCAGCTCGCTCCCCTTCCTGCTTCCCATGGCCATCCACCACGCCGAGTCGTGGAACGAGGCCGTGGCCGAGGGCGCGTGGGGCAGGCGCGGCGCGGCGGTCGGCGAGAAGATCCGCCAGGCCGCCGACCTGGAGCACTGGGCCGCGTTCGAGAGGTCGTTCCGCGCCGTCGCCGCCGGCGTCGTCGCCGTCGGCCGCGGGGAGCGCGGACCCGCGCCGGCGAGCATCTCGTTCCTGTCCGGCGACATCCACTACTCCTATCTGGCGCGGATCACCACGCCCGCCACCCAGTCGAAGATCACCCAGATCGTCTGCTCGCCCCTGCGCAACCCGCTGGAGGGCAAGTTCCGGTGGGCGAACCGCATCGCCTACTCGCGGGCCGCCGGCCGGCCGTTCCGCGTCCTGGCGAGGCTGGCGAAGGTGCCCGCGCCGCCGATCCGGTGGCGGATGACGAACGGCCCCTGGTTCGACAACGCCATCGCCACCGTCGAGCTGTCCGGAAGCGCCTGCGGCGTGCGGTGGGAGACGCCCGGGACCAGCGGCACGATGTCCGAGATGGGGCGCACCGAGATCACGTGACGGACGGGTGCGTTCGTTTCACCCCCTCGATGAAACGAACGCACCCGCCGCGTGGACGACCCCGCCCAGACGCCGTCCACACCCCTCCAACGGCGCCGTGTCCCGGCTATGACGCGGCTCCCGCAGATATCTGTGACCAAAATGAGCGACAACAGGTGGTCAATCAGTCACAATGAGCAAGCATGGGACCAGGGGACGAGGTGGCGGCGCCCGGCGGCGCCGAGCCGAGCGATGCCGCACTCATCTCCCGGACCCGCGAGGGCGACGACGCCGCCTACGGCACGCTCTACCAGCGGCACCTGCCCGCCGCGCGCGGGCTCGCCGGCCATCTGGCCGGGCGCGACGCCGCCGAGGACGCCGTCCAGGACGCGTTCGCCAAGGTCCTCTCCGTGCTCAGGCGCGGCGGCGGGCCCGACTCCGGCTTCCGGCCCTACCTGCTCACGGCCGTCCGGCGGACGGTCTACGACCGGCAGCGCGCCGACCGGCGCGTCCACCACACCGGCGACATCGAGGCGTACGAGGTCGAGGAGCCTTTCGACGACCCCGCGGTCGAGAGGCTGGAACGCTCGATGGTCGCGCGGGCCTTCCTGTCGCTGCCCGAGCGGTGGCAGACCGTCCTCTGGCACACCGAGGTCGAGGACGAGAAGCCCGCCGACGTCGCCCCGATCCTCGGCCTGACCGCGAACGGCGCCGCCGCGCTCGCCTACCGGGCCCGCGAGGGGCTGCGGCAGGCCTACCTCCAGATGCACCTCGACGGCCTCGACCCCGGCGACGCGTGCCGTCCCGTCCTGGACAAGCTCGGCGCCTACGTTCGCGACGCGCTGCCGGGCCGCGACTCCCGCCGGGTCGGGCGCCATCTGGACGGCTGCAAGCGCTGCAAGGGCCTCCACACGGAACTGGCGCAGGTGAACACGGCACTGCGCGACGTCATCGGGCCGCTCGTCCTGGGCTCGGCGGGCACCGCCTACCTGGCGTCCAAGGGCGGCTTCCTCCTGTGGGCACGGCATCTGCCCAAAGGCCGGCAGCAGGTGCTCGCGGGGTCCGTGGTGGCCGCCGCCTGCGCGGTGGCGCTCGCCCTGACGCTCGTGTCCGACGACCGGCCCGTCCCCCCGCCTCGCACACCGCCGCCCGCCGCCGCCGAGCCGGTCGCCCCGCCCGCCGTCCGGCCGCCCGCCGCGAAACCGCCCGCGGTCAGGCCGCCGGCGGCGAAGCCGCTCGCGAAGAAGCAGGCCCCCGTCCGGCCGGCGGCCGCACCCCGGGCCACGCCGCCCCGCCCGGCGCCGAAGCCTCGGGTGAGACCGCCGCACGTCGGCAGGCCCTCCGAGTCCGCCCCGGCCCCGCCCAGTCCCGTCGAACGCCCTGGAGGCCTGCTGGTCCACATCGAAGTGCGGGTGCCGCTGCTGCCGGTCGAGGTGCGCGTCCACCTGGACCTCGACACGCCAGGCGGCGACATCCGCTTCATACGGCACCGCGCCGCCTCCCACGGCGATGCCCGCGGTCACGGCCGCCCTCCCGGGTTGAAGTGAGGGTCGCGGGCACGCCTGCACTGACCCCGCCATCTGATTCTTCCCGTAAAGATCCTTCGGAAGGGCCGGACGGAGCCTGAAGGGCTGGTAGCGTCCGCCGCGGCTCCCGAATCCTTGTTACCGAGGAGTCGCCAACCGGCGGCTTGCCATGAAAGAGTGGCGAATCGCCGTAACGGCCTACCGGGCAGACGGGCTTCACTACGCTATAAGCGCCCGGGGTCGCTACGCCGAAATGGGCACGCTGTGAGCTCCCGTGTTGAGGAAGGGCGGTGCCGCATGGATCGCTGCGCCCTGTTCGTGGACGCCGGCTACCTGCTGGCGGACGGTGCCATGGCGGTACACGGCACGCGCCATCGCGAGACCGTCTCGTGGGACTTCGGCGGCCTCCTGCAACTCCTCGGCAACCTCGCCAGGGAGCGCACCGGCATGCCGCTGCTGCGCTGCTACTGGTACGAGGCGACGGTCGAGGGGCGCCGCAACCCCGAGCACGACGCGCTGGCCGACCTGCCGGGCCTCAAGCTGCGGCTCGGCCGCATCCGCCCCGGCCGCCGCGAGGGCGTCGACACCGAGATCCACCGCGACCTGATGGCCCTGGCCCGCAACTCGGCGCTCGCCGACGCCGTCCTGGTCAGCGGCGACGAGGACCTCGCCCAGGTCGTCGCGGACGCGCAGGACCTCGGCGTCCGCGTCACGGTCGTGCACGTCGCCGTCGACGGCAACTGGACGATCTCCCGGGTGCTGCGCCAGGAGTGCGACGACCTCATCGAGATCGGCTCCAGCCACCTGCGCCCCTATGTCAACCTGCTCACCGGCGTCGACGGGGGCTCCTCGCTCGGGACGAGCCCGCTGTCCAACGGGCACGGAAGCACGAACGGGCACGCCTCCTCGCTCGGCCCGCTCCAGAGCCCCGCCGGCAACGGGCCGCCGCCCGCGTCCCCGCTGAGCATCCCGCCCGCGACCCCGGCCCCCGCGCCCGCCCCTCCGCCGGCCCCGGCGGTCCGCGACCTCGGCCCGGCCATGACCGGCGGGCTGGGCGGCGGGTCCTCCCCGACCGGCGGGCACGGCATCGGCACCGGGCCCATGCCGCTGCCCGGCGGCACGGGCGGCGGGCTCGCCGGATCGTCCTACGGCACCGGCGGGCTGCCGCTCCCGCCGAATCCCGCCCCGGCCGGGCCGTCCTCGACGCAGGCCCCGTCTCCGCCCGCGCCGCCGGCCCCCAGCCCGCAGTACACCTCGTCCCCCATCCCGGCGCCCTCCCCGCCGCCTCCCCCGCAGACGCTCCAGCCGCAGCCGTCGCCGTCCGGCGGCCAGCACGGCCCCTACACCGGCCCGCAGCAGATCTCCCCCGTCCCGGTGCAGCAGACCCCGACCCTCTCGGACGCCGTCAAGGCCGCCCACCAGGAAGGCCAGGACTTCGGCGAGTCCGTCGCCCGCGACGCCCCCGCGCTGTGGCTGGAGGCGGTCCTCGCCCGCAAGCCGCGCATGCCGTCCGACCTCGAGGCCCGGCTCCTGCAGGGCTCCTCGCTGCCCATAGACTTCCTGCTGCACGACGAGGTCCGCCACGCCCTGCGCCGCGGCTTCTGGGACGCGCTCGAACGTTCCCGCAGGTGACCTGACGTCGTTAGCCCCGGTATTCCACGATCATCATCGATTCGCCCGCTTCGGCCGGGCGGCGCCGGGTAGCGTTGAACCGTGACGCATGTGACGGAAGACGATCTCGACGACCTGGAGTTCGACACCCTGCGCACCGGCGATCACATCTCGGCGGCCCGCAGGCTGTCCGAGCTGGCCGAGTCGGTGTCCGGCGGAGTCTCACGCGCCAACGTCCTGCTGCGGGCGGGCGAGCAGTGGCAGCACGCCGGCGACCACGCCCGGGCCGCCGACCTGTACCGCCGGGCCATGGAGGACGGCGGCGAGACCTACGGCGACCCGCGCGCCTACCTCGCCGACGCGCTCTTCGAGCTGGGCCGCGGGGACGAGGCCCGCGCCCTGGTCGACCAGATCCGCGCCGACAAGCCGCGCGACCCCGAGGTGTACCGCGCCGTAGCCGAGGTGCTCTACGCCCAGGGCGACGCCACCGGTGCCCACGAGTGGGCCACCAGCGGGGCCGACGTCGTCCTCGAACTCCGCGACCGCGCCGTGGGCACGGGCATGGGCGGCGGCCCCGACGAGGCGCCGTCCCCGGACGCCGACTCCCTCACCCCCGGCCCGGACGACGTCGCCTTGGCCGAGGACAGTCTTGAGGCCCTCCTGCGCCTCCGCTACCGAGCCCGCATCGACCTGGGCCGAAGCGAAGACGACTACGACGCCCTCCTCGACGACCTTCTGAAGAACGGGTAACTCAGGGCCCTGTCACGAGCCGCCCCGTTCAGGCTTCCTCACAAGCGGGCTATGAGTTCGCTCAGGGATTGGGCGGCGGCGGTGGGGGGTTCGTGTTCGGTCACGGGCCAGCCGCGTAGCCGAGCCTCTCTGACGGCCTGGTCGTGCTCCGGGGAGGCGGAGCGGTCCGCATGGGTCCGGAGGTACCCGCAGGGCGCCTC
The DNA here is from genome assembly GCF_039540335.1 of Actinomadura verrucosospora. Lineage (NCBI taxonomy): Bacteria > Bacillati > Actinomycetota > Actinomycetes > Streptosporangiales > Thermomonosporaceae > Actinomadura > Actinomadura verrucosospora. Next base: position 221,487 of record NZ_BAABEV010000001.1, read on the forward strand.
CGGCCAATCTGGGGCCGTGGGGAGGTCGTCCTGCGGGGCGTCGTGGTCGTGCCGGGCCGGGCGGGGCAGATCGGCGTCGACGAACACGTAGCCGCCCACGGCGCGGTGGGCGGCGCGCTGCGCCAGGCCGATGCCGGGCAGCAGGGGGCCGGCGGCCCCGTGCGCCACGAGGACGAGCGGCGGCACCGGGGCGGTCGCGGTGATGGTGAGCGAGACGCGGGCGATGTAGCGGGGGCCGGAGTCGTCCGGGACGTCCGGCGCCACGACGTCCAGGCCGTACGAGCGGAGCATCTCGGGAAGGTCGCCCCAGGAGGCCGCGGTGGCGCCGGGGGCGTGCAGCAGGACGACGGTTCCGGGTGTCACCCCGCGAACCGTACACGGCGGGGACGGAGCGCGTACGCAGGGTCAATAGGGTTCTGCACGTGAGCGATCGTGATGAGCTGCTGCAGAAGATCAAGGACAAGGCCGTGGTGCACGGCGACTTCGTGCTGTCCTCCGGGAAGCGGGCGTCCTGGTACGTGGACCTGCGCCGGGTGACGCTGGACGGGGCCGCGGCCCCGCTCGTGGGACGGGTCATGCTGGACGCGACCGCGGACCTCGACTACGAGGCCGTGGGCGGGCTGACGCTCGGGGCGGACCCGGTGGCCGCCGCGATGCTGCACGCGGCGGCGGCCCGCGGCCGGGCCCTGGACGCGTTCGTCGTCCGCAAGGCGGGCAAGGCCCACGGGCTGCAGCGCCGGATCGAGGGGCCGGACGTGGCGGGGCGCCGGGTCCTCGCCGTGGAGGACACCTCGACCACCGGAGGCTCCGTCCTCACGGCGGTGGAGGCGCTGCGCGAGGCGGGGGCGGAGGTGGTGGCGGTCGCGACGATCCTGGAGCGCGGCGCGGCCGGCCGGATCGCCGAGGAGGGCCTGGAGTACCGGCACCCCTACGAGGTCGCCGACCTCGGTCTCGGCTAGCGGGCCTTGACGAGCCACTGGGCGCGCTGGCCGTTCGGCTCGCGCGGCTGGACCTTGCCGTAGATCGCGACCTGCAGGGAGCCGCCGTTGAGGGCGACGACCTGCAGGGGCGCCTCCTTGAACTGGAGGGTGTCGCCGGTGTTGAGCGTGCTGTTGGCGAGCACCTTGCCGCCGGCGTCGGCCACCCGGACCACGACGGTCGTCGGCTGGCCGGTCACGCGGATCACCAGGGGGAGCGGCGCCGTCGGCGAGGTCGTGGTCTCGTTGCTGCTCGGCGTCGTCCGCCCGCCGTCACCCGATGGCGATGCACCCGTCGCGGGTCCCTTCTTGTCGGGCTCGCTCATGATCGCGTTGACCAGGGCCATGCCCCCGACGATGAGCAGGGCCAAGGCGGCCATCACGGCCAAGGCCGCGATCAGTATGCGCGCGAGACCCCTAGGGTCCGACCGGTGACGTCCCACATGGGGAGGTTAGCGATAACTGTCACCGCTGAGCGACGGACGGGACTCTTCCGGACCATTCTTATTCGGACCGTGGTCCGCTTTGCGCCCCTTCAGGACCTCCCGAATGATCGGAATGACCGAGAGAACCAGGATGACCGCTACGCCCGGGAGGATGTATTTCTCAACGTCGGGCACTTCGGACCCGAGGAAGTGGCCGAGGAGGAACAGCGCGTCCGTCCAGACGATGCCGCCGATCGCGTTCCAGACGAAGAACTTCTTCGCGTCCATGCCCAGCATCCCGGCGAGCGGGTTGAGGAACGTCCGGACAATCGGGATGAACCGGGCAAGGACCACCGCCTTCGCGGGGCCGAACCGGTTGAAGTAGTACTCGGCCTTCTCCACCCACTCCTGTTTGAAGATGCGCGAGTCCGGCCGGTCGAAGAGCTTGCGGCCGTAGCGGGCGCCGAGGAAGTGGCCGAGCTGGGCGCCGGCGATCGCCGCCACCGGCCCGCCGATCAGCAGCCAGGGCAGCGACAGCGGCTGGAAGTCCTGGCCGTTGACGGTCGAGACCGCCGTGAGGATCCCCGCCGTGAACAGCAGCGAGTCGCCCGGAAGGATGCAGCCGATCAGCAGGCCGGTCTCCGCGAAGATGATGGCGAGCACGCCGATCGTCGCGAATGTGCCGAAAAGCTGCAGCCATGCGGTCGGGTGCAGCCACTCGGTGATGTCAAGGGGAAGGGCAGTGAGATCCACACAGCGAGCGTACCTTTCCCCACGCTCCGATTAGGCGAGATACTGGGCGCGGACGGCATGCCCGACCCGGAAACCGCGTGACCTGGGCAGTCACTGGGTACGCGGACGTCCGGGAGCTACCGCCCGGCCGGATGCCCGGCGGCACCCTGCGTATGAAAGGACGCTGACAATGCCCATCGCAACGCCCGAGGTCTACGCGGAGATGCTCGACCGTGCGAAGCGCGACGGCTTCGCCTTCCCCGCGATCAACGTGACGTCCAGCCAGACGCTGAACGCCGCGCTGCGCGGTTTCGCGGAGGCCGAGAGCGACGGCATCGTGCAGGTGTCCACCGGAGGAGCCGAGTACCTGTCCGGCTCCACGGTGAAGGACATGGTCACGGGCGCGACCGCGCTGGCGGAGTACGCCCGGGTCGTGGCGGCCAAGTACCCGGTGAACATCGCCCTGCACACCGACCACTGCCCGAAGGACAAGCTGGACGGCTTCATGCGGCCGCTGGTGAAGATCTCGCAGGAGCGGGTGGCGCGCGGCGAGGAGCCGCTGTTCCAGTCGCACATGTGGGACGGGTCCGCCGTCGAGCTGCACGAGAACCTGCGGATCGCCGCCGAACTCCTGGAGGAGTGCGCCAAGGCCCGGATCATCATGGAGATGGAGATCGGGGTCGTGGGCGGCGAGGAGGACGGCGTCGCCAACGAGATCAACGAGAAGCTCTACACGACGCCCGGCGACGCGCTCGCGACCGCCGAGGCCGTCGGCGTGGGCGAGAAGGGCCGCTACATCCTGGCCGCGACGTTCGGGAACGTGCACGGCGTCTACAAGCCGGGCTCGGTCAAGCTGCGTCCCGCGGTGCTCAAGGAGATCCAGGACGCGGTCGCCGCCAAGTACGGCAAGGACAAGCCGTTCGACCTGGTGTTCCACGGCGGCTCGGGCTCCACGCTGGAGGAGATCCGGGAGGCGGTGTCGTACGGCGTCGTCAAGATGAACATCGACACCGACACCCAGTACGCCTTCACCCGCCCGGTCGCCGATCACATGTTCCGCAACTACGACGGCGTGCTGAAGGTCGACGGCGAGGTCGGCAACAAGAAGCAGTACGACCCGCGCTCGTGGGGCAAGGCGGCGGAGGCCGCGATGGCCGCCCGCATCGTCCAGGCCGCCGAGAACCTCCAGTCCGCCGGCCAGAAGCTGAAGTAGCGGAGCGGGCCGGGGGCCGCAGGGCCCCCGGCCATGCCCGTTGCCTGACGAAACGCGGGTAGGCTCCGAAGCGTGGCACTGCCCCGCACGTACGACTCGCAGAACTGCTCGGTCGCCCGCTCGCTGGAGGTCGTCGGCGACCGCTGGACGATGCTGGTGATCCGCAGCGCGTTCCAGGGCGTGCGGCGCTTCGACGACTTCCAGCAGGCCCTGGGCGTGGCCCGCAACGTCCTCACCGACCGGCTCAACCGGCTCTGCGACGAGGGCATCATGCGCCGCGTCCCGTACCAGCAGCGGCCGGAGCGGCACGAGTACCGGCTGACCCGCAAGGGCGTGGAGCTGTGGCCCGCGGTCATGACCCTGATGATGTGGGGCGACCGCCACTACGCGCCGGAGGGCCCGCCGCTGATCATCGGGCACCGGGGCTGCGACGGCGCGCTGACCCCCGCGTTCACGTGCGGCTCCTGCGGCGCGCACCTCGGCCCCGCCGACGTCGCCCCCCGCCCCGGCCCGAGCGCCTAGGCCGTGTTCCGGAGTCCGGGCCCCCTTCGAGCCGGGCCCTAGTTCCGCCGGACGCCCCCGAGCCGGTCTCCCGTCATGGCGGTCCCTTTCCGGACGGCCCGAGATGCTCCCGGAGTGCTCGCGGCGGTCGCGGGAGCGGCTGTGCTTCCCGGTCTCCGTCGGTACCATCCGAGCCCAGGCGCGCACCGAGGACGGCAGGGCGTGGTTCGGCGATGAACAGCAGTCTGGTCCGGGCGGCGCGGCGCGGGGCGGAAGCGCAGGTCGCGCACGTCTCAGTCGTCCGGCACGCGGCCGCCCGGGGGCTGGTCGCGCGGGTCTACGGCCAGCTCGAACGGGACTTCGGCATCCTCGCGCCGCCGGTGATCCTGCACTCCCCCGTCCCCGACCTGCTCGCCGCCGTGTGGACGATGCTGCGCGAGACCCTGGTCGTGCCGGGGGAGGCCGACCGCGCGGCCAAGGAGGCCGCCGCCGCGGCGGTGTCGCTCGGCAACTCCTGCCCCTACTGCGTGGCGGCGCACAGCACCACGCTGCACGGGCTCGTGCGCGGGCGCGACGCCGCCGCGATCGCCGCGGGCAGGCTCGGCGAGGTGCGCGACCCGCGCATCCGCGCGATCGCCGAGTGGGGCGAGCGGTTCGGCACGCCCGGGGCGCCCGGGCGCCCGTTCCCGCCCGAGCAGGCGCCCGAGATCGTCGGCACCGCCTTCGCCTTCCACTACTACAACCGGATGGTCAACATCTTCCTGGGCGACTCGCCGTTCCCCCCGAAGGCCCCGGCACGGGCGCACGGCGCGATCAGCCGGGTGGTGGGCCGCCTGATGGCCGCGAGCTCGCGCGCCCGGCACGCGCCGGGCGACTCCCTCGGCCTGCTGCCGGCCGCGCCGGCGTCCGGCGCGCCGCCCTGGACGGCGGGCAACGAGGTGATCGCCGATGCGCTCGCGCGCGCGTCGGCCGTCATCGACCGGGCGGGCGAGCGGGTGGTGCCGGCGCCCGTCCGGGACCTGCTGGCCGCCGAGCTCGCCGGGTGGGACGGGCGCACGGCCGAGCCCGCGCGGATCGACGCGGCCGTGGCCGGGCTTCCGGCGGCGCACCGTCCCGCCGGACGGCTCGTGCTGCTGACCGCGCTCGCCTCGCACCGGGTCGGCCCGGCGGTCATCGCGGAGTTCCGCCGCGACGACGGTGCGGACGCCCGCCTGCTGGAATGCCTGGCATGGGCCGCGTTCACCGCCGCGCGGGCGGCGGCGGCCTGAGCCGGGCCGCCGGAGTTACGGGCCGTTTCGCGGAATTCGGTCCCCCTTTTTGAAAGCTTGCCGGGCTCGATGGAAATTGCGACCATCTGGCCATGGTGGTTCGGCTTACGGAAGAGAACTGGGCGGCGACCCGGACGTTTCTGCGCGAGACCGGCGACCGGTTCGCCGAGCTGCTGACCTCGCCCGGTTCGGACGCGAATGCCACCGCCACCTGGACCGTCACCGATACGGCGGCGCACGTCGCCACTCTCGCGCGGTTCTATCACCAGATGGTCGATCCCGCCGGGTGCGACGATCCCCTGGCCGTGCCCGATGAACTCGTCCGGAGCACGATCGTCGATACGGTCGACGCCGCGAACGAGGAATTGCTGCGCCTTTTCCCCGAGCGCGATCCGCGGGCGCTCGCCGACCTCCTGGTCCGCGATGTCGACCGGATCCTGACGGCGACGCGGGACGCGGATCCGACGACGGCGCTGCCCTGGCTGGGCGGCTCGCGCGTCCCGCTCGGCGGGCTGCTGGCGCACCTCCTCAACGAGCTCCAGATCCACGGACGGGACATGGCCCGGCCCCTGCGCAGGCCCTGGCACGTCCCGTCACGGGAGGCGGCCCCCTTCTTCGAGATGTTCCTCGTCGGGGTGACCGAGTACGGGTACGGACGGCTGCTGGACGGCCACGGCCCCGCGCCCGCCGGGCGGATCTCCGTCGAGTTCCGCTCCGACCACACCGCCCCCGTGGTGATGGCGATGACCGACGGGTTCGTCACCGTGGAGGAGCCGGACGGCCGCCCCGACGTGCGGCTCTTCTTCGATCCGACGGCGCTCAACCTGATGCTGTTCGGACGGATCGGCAGGGCGCGGGCGGTGCTGAGCCGCAAGGTCGTCATCCGGGGCCGGCGGCCCTGGGTCCTCCCCGCATTCCTGCGGATCGTGCGTCTTCCCTCGTAAACGGCGACGCCGCGCTTTTCACCGCCCCTCACGAGGTGGACCGGCAACGGCCGCCGATGATTTCTCGCCGCCGCGCGGGTCTGTACATGTGATCATCCCGGCGAGGTGAGGAGCCGAATGCGTGAGGCGACCGGCGCATCGGCGCCCCTGCGATCCGACGCGTGCATCCTGGAGCGCTCGATCGGTTATCTCCTGACCACCGTCCAGCACGTCGCGCGGCCGATGCTCACGCACCCGACGCCGTGCGCGGCATGGAATCTCAACACGCTGCTGCTGCACATCGGCGACTCCCTTGCGGCGGTGCACGAGGGCTTGGCCGCGGGCCGGGTCGGCATCCGTCCGGCCCCGGTCGAACCGGCCGGCGACCCGGTCTCGGCGCTGCGCGTCCACGCCGTCCGGGTGCTGCGCCACACCATGGCCTCCTCCCGCCGCCCCGACGGCGCCGCGGGGACGGCGGCGATCGGCGACCGCTGCCTCCCCGTGGAGGCGGTGGTCGGCGCGGGGGCTCTGGAGGCGGCCGTGCACGGCTGGGACGTGGCGCAGGCGACCGGCGCGGCGCGGCCCATTCCTCCGGACCTGGCCACCGATCTCCTGGACGTGTGGCGGACCCTGGCGCCGCCCTGCGGCCGCCTGCCGCTGTTCGGCGACCCGGTGGACCCCGGCCCGCACGCGATGCCCGGCGACCGTCTCGTCGCCTTCCTCGGCCGCCGTCCGGCGACCTGAGAACGCGCGCCGAGGTTGCTTCACACAACTTTCTGCGATCCAATGAGTTGTGTGAAGCAACTCGATGGGCGCACCGTCGCCCGGATGGACACCGTGCTCGACGACGTCCGGATCCGCCCGTACGGCGTCACCGACCGCGACCGCGTCCGGCGCATGTCCGACCGCCTGTCGGCCGCGAGCCTCTACATGCGCTTCTTCTCCGGCACGCCCCGCCTGCCCGACCACTACGTCGGCCTCCTGGAGGGCCTCGACCACTGGGACCGCGAGGCCCTCGTCGCGCTGGACGGGGACGAGATCCTCGGCATCGCCGAATACGTCCGCGACGCGACGCGGGCCTGGCGCGCCGACCTCGCCGTCCTGGTCGCCGACCCCTGGCAGCGCCGGGGCCTCGGCCGCGCCCTCGTCGGCTGCCTGTCCGAGCTCGCCGGACGGCGCGGCGTCACCGAGTTCGGCGCGGACGTCATCCTCACCAACCGGCAGGCGCTCATGTTCGTCCGGAGCGGCTGGCCGGCGGCCCGCTCCTCCAGGGACGGCGGCTCCGCCCGCTTCCGCCTGCCGCTTTCCGTGCCCGCCTGACCCCGGCCGGTTGAATCCGGTGGGGGGCGCCCGCTTACCATGACCGGCATGACCCAGAACCTGCTCGGCGGCCCCGCTCCGACCGAACTTCCGGACAACCCCGAAGCCCGGACGGCCCTGGAGGAGGGCGTCGACCCGTTCGAGGTCGCCGCGCGCCACCCGGACCACCCGGGCGCGTGGGCCGAGCTGGCCGACCGCTCCTTCGCCAAGGGCAGCGTCATCGACTCCTACGCGTTCGCCCGCACCGGCTACCACCGCGGGCTGGACCAGCTGCGCCGGGCGGGCTGGAAGGGCCACGGCCCCATCCCGTGGGAGCACGAGCCGAACCGCGGCTTCCTGCGCGCCCTGCACGCCCTCGCCCGGGCCGCCGCCGCCATCGGGGAAGACTCCGAGGCCGAGCGCTGCAGGACGTTCCTCCGCGACAGCAGCGCCGAGGCCGCCGACGCCCTCAACGGCTCCTGACCCCACCGATCGAGCGCGCCGCCCGGGACGCCTGGGCGGCGACGCCGGGGATGCCCGACACCAGGAAGGGTCCGCCGCCGGCGAGGTCGCCGGCCACGTGCAGGCGGTGATCGGGCCGTCCGCCGACGAGGACCCGTCCCGTACCGGGGTCGACGGCGAGGCCGCCGTCCGGGTCCAGCACCGCGCCCTGGGCCAGGAGCGACGAGACGAGCGGCTCGGCCGCCCGGGGGATCGCGTGCGGCGGCGGGTTGACCGCGTTGATCACGATGTCGGCGGTGCGGACGCCCGCCGCATGCGTGATCTCGAACGCGGACCCCGCCTCGATCTTCTCGACCCCGGACAGCGCCTCCAGCGTCCCCGCCTCGAACAGCTCCAGCAGCAGCGCGGCATTGCGGGGCACCATCGGCGAGGCCGCGCTCGTGATCGTCCGGAAGTGGCGGCCGCGGAGCCGCTCCCGGTCACTCGCCGGGAGCAGCCGCCACGCGACCGGACCGGCGGTGTGCGCGGCCTCCTGCACGATCCGCCGGCCGAGCCGCGGCGCGTCCACCATGGCGAGCTGCTCGCGCAGGCTCGCAGCCGGGTCCCGTCCCGGCGCCTCGGCGATCCAGGCCGCGAGGGCGTCCCAGCTCTCGCCGTGAGCCGCCAGTTCCATGCGGATCAGCTCGGTGAACTCCGCCAGCCGGACCGGCCCCTCCAGGGACCGCAGGCGGTCGGGCGCCAGGTACCGGAGGTCGGTCGGAAGGGGACGCTGCCAGACGAACGGGAGGGTCCCGCTCCGCGAGACCATGCTGATCCTGCCGGCGTGCCCGCGCGCGGCCAGTGACGCCACGATGTCGACCGCGGTCAGGCCGGTCCCGATGACCGCCACGTTCTTTCGGGGCGGGACGCCGGCGAGGGTCCGCCGCAGGGGATACGGGTCGGCGACGAAGCCGGGCGCGCCCGCCAGCCCGTAGCCGTCCCGAGGGACGCCCCCGCCGACGCACAGGACGACCTGGTCGGCGGGGTGGCTGCGTCCGTCCGCCGTTCGCACGACCGGGCGGCCCGCGAGGGACACCCCGGTCACCACCGCGCCGACGAGCTCCGTCCGGGCGAACCGGGCGAGCGCGGCCTCCGCCGTGTCCGCCAGGTACCGCCCGTACACGGCGCGCGGCGGGATCGGGCGGCCGAGCCGCTCGTCGGTGTGGGCTCCGGCGTGCGCGTCCCCGTCCAGCCAGCGCGCGTAGTGCTCCCGGTCCCCGTGCCGGATCGACATGATCTCGGGTGGGGCGTTGACGAGCACGGAGTCCAGGTCCGGCTGGTAGGGACGGCCGCGCCAGGGCGACGGCGAGGGGTCGAACACGGTGACGGAGCGGATGTCCGAGGGGTCGAGGGCGTCCAGCAGCGCGACGGCCGCCGCACCCGCCCCGATGATCGCGATGTCCATGCCGCCGAGCCTCGCCGCCTGGCCGAGCCCGCCCCATCCCCCGCCGGCAGGGGATCGCTCCGGACCGCGATCCCCCATCTGAGGGGGTCCGCCCGCCGCGCACGGCGGGCAGACTGGAGCGGTGATCGACCAGCGGGAACGGCGGGCCCTCCTCGACCGGGCCGCACGCGCACGGGACGCGGGCGGCCTGTTCGCGGGCGCCTCGTCGCGGCTCGGACGGCTGCTGGGCTTCCAGGCCGCCGCGTGGTCGGCCACCGACCCGGAGACCGGGCTGATCACCGCGCCGATGCTGGTCGAGAACCTCGGACGGGGCGAGCAGTGCTTCGCCTACTGGGAGTGCGCGCTCCTGGAGGAGACCGTGCTGCCCTACCGCGACCTGGCCCGCGCCCCCGTCCCGGCCGCCGGGCTCGTGGCGAGCACCGGCGGACTGCCCGCCCGCAGCGCGCAGTACCGCAGGCTGCTCGGCCGCCAGGGGATCGGGGACGAGCTGCGCGCCGTCCTGCGGACCGGCGGCCGGCCCTGGGGCGTCGTCAGCCTGTTCCGCGAGAAGGGCCGGGAGCCGTTCGGCCCCGCGGAGGTCTCCCTCGTCGCGGGCCTCTCCGCGCCCCTCGCCGACCGCCTTCGCGAGCTGGCCCGGCCCGTCCGGCCGCCGGCCGGGGCCGCCGGGCAGGACCCGGGGCTCATCCTGTTCGACCCGGCCGGCACGCCCTTCTCGATCAACGACGAGGCGCGCGACCTCCTCTCCCGGCTCCCGGACGGCCCGTCCGTCCCGTCCCCGCTGGGCCCGCCCCTGCCGGTCTGGCTCGCCGCGACGGCCGCGCAGGCCCGCGCCGTCGCCGCCGGCCGCGACCGCGGAGCGGCCCGCGTACGGATCCGCACCCGCGACGGCCAGTGGCTCGTCGTCCACGCCTCCTGCATGGACGGGGTCCCCGGCTCGCCCGGCCCCACCGCCGTGGTCGTCCAGCCGGCCGCCGGCTCCGACATGGCGCCGGTCATCGCGGAGGCGTACGGCCTGTCCGCCCGCGAGCTGGAGATCACCCAGCTGATCGCGCGCGGGCTGACCACCGGCGGCATCGCCGCCGAACTGGTCATCTCCCCGCACACCGTCCGCGACCACGTCAAGGCGGTGTTCGCCAAGACGCGCGTGTCGAGCCGCGGCGAGCTGGTCGCGAAGCTGTTCGCAGAGAACTACTGGCCGCGCCGAGGCCGGTGACCGGCGGCCATCGGCCGCCTCCGGTTTCTTTGTCGCCCGCCTGCGGGTACGCTTTGATCGCAAGAGGCCCCTTCGCGCTTGCGGCGACCGGGGCCTTCGTCGTGGGAAGGGAAAGTGGCATGCCTGCCATCGTTCTTGTCGGTGCCCAGTGGGGAGATGAGGGCAAGGGCAAGGCGACAGACCTGCTCGGTGGGGACGTCGACTACGTCGTCCGCTACCAGGGCGGCAACAACGCGGGCCACACCGTGGTCATCGGCGACAAGAGCTACGCGCTGCACCTGCTGCCGTCCGGAGTGCTGTCGCCCGACGTTGTCCCCGTGATCGGCAACGGCGTGGTGATCGACCCCGCCGTGCTGCTGCAGGAGATCGACGGCCTGCGGGACCGCGGCATCGGCTGCGAGCGGCTGCTGATCTCGGCGAACGCGCACCTGATCATGCCGCACCACCGCGCCCTCGACAAGGTCACCGAGCGCTACCTCGGCAAGGCCCGGATCGGCACCACCGGCCGCGGCATCGGCCCCACCTACGCCGACAAGATCAACCGGATGGGCATCCGCGTCCAGGACCTGTTCGACCCGAACATCCTCACGCAGAAGCTCGACCTGGCCCTGCGCGAGAAGAACCAGGTCCTGACGAAGGTCTACAACCGCCGCCGCATCGAGACCGGGCCGATCGTCCAGGAGTACCTGGCCTACGGCGAGCGCCTCAAGCCGTTCGTCGCCGACACCACCCTCGTCCTGAACAAGGCGCTGGACGACGGCAAGGTCGTCCTGCTGGAGGGCGCGCAGGGCACGCTGCTGGACATCGACCACGGGACGTACCCGTTCGTGACGTCGTCCAGCCCCACGGCCGGCGGCGCCTGCGCGGGCTCCGGAGTCGGCCCCACCAAGATCACCCGCGTGATCGGCATCCTCAAGGCCTACACGACCCGGGTCGGGTCCGGCCCGTTCCCCACCGAGCTGCTGGACGAGCAGGGCGAGTACCTGCGCACGACCGGCGGCGAGTACGGCGTGACCACCGGCCGCGACCGCCGCTGCGGCTGGTTCGACGCCGTGATCGCCCGCTACGCCACCCGCGTCAACGGCATCACCGACTACTTCCTGACCAAGCTGGACGTCCTGTCCGGCCTGGACCGGGTCCCGGTGTGCGTCGCCTACGAGATCGACGGCGTCCGGGTGGACGAGCTGCCCACGACGCAGACCGAGTTCCACCACGCCAAGCCCGTCCTGGAGTACCTGGACGGCTGGCAGGAGGACATCACCCGCGCCCAGAAGTTCGAGGACCTGCCCGCCAACGCGCAGGCGTACGTCCGGGCGCTGGAGCAGATGTCCGGCGCTCAGATCTCCGCGATCGGCGTGGGCCCCGGCCGCGACCAGACCCTTTCGCTCAGGCCCCTGGTCTGACCTCGCGTTTCCCTCCCGCTCACCCGTTCCTCACTGGGCGTTCGGTCACGGGCGGTAGCGTGCGTTCGGTGATCTCTTCCGTCGAGGTGCACGGACATCGCGGGGCGCGCGGCCTCCGTCCGGAGAACACCCTGCCCGGCTTCGCCCACGCCCTCGACCTCGGCGTCGACGTGATCGAGCTGGACGTGGGCCTGTCCTCGGACGGCGTGGTCGTCCTCGGCCACGACCAGGTGGTCTCCCCCGCCGTCCTCGCCGACACGGGCCCCGCCTGGCCGGACGACCCCGCCTACCCCTACGTCGGCAGGCCCGTCCGCGAGCTGTCCCTCGCCCAGCTGCGGACGCTCGACGCGGGCCTCAGCTGCGCGGCCGCCCCGATGCCCGGCACCCGCATCCCCACGCTCGCCGAGGCGTGCGCCCTGCTGGCCCCCACGGGCGTCGGGCTCTCCGTCGAGCTGAAGACGGACCCCTCCTGGACCGACGAGGAGGTGGAGCTCCTGACCGCCTCCGCGGCGGCCGTCCTGAAGGCCTTCGGCTGCACCGGACGCTCCCAGCTCCTGGCCTTCGACTGGCGCGTCCTGGCCGAGGCCCGCCGCCACTACCCGGACCTGGGCCGCGTCGCCCTGATGGAACGCAAGACCCTCGCCCCGGAAACCGCCTGGCTCGCAGGCCACTCCCCGGCCGACCCGGTGGCCGCCGCCTTCGCCCTGGGCGCCACCGCCGTCTCCCCCGAACACAAGATCGCCACCCCCGCCCTGATAGACCAGGCCCACTCCCTGGCCCTCCCGGTCATCGTCTGGACGGTCAACACCCCCGAGGACATGACCCGCTTCATCCACGAAGGCGCAGACGCGATAGTCACCGACCACCCAGACGTCCTGCTAGCCCTCCAAACACCAACCCCCGCTGTCTAGCTCACAACCATCCGTTGCGGCGGAAGCCTCGGTAGAGGGCGAAGCAGGCGAGGGAGATGACGCTGAGGATCATGGGGTAGCCGTACTGCCAGCGGGTCTCGGGCATGTGGTCGAAGTTCATGCCGTAGACGCCGGCGATGGCGGTGGGGACCATGAAGATGGCGCCCCAGGCGGAGATCTTGCGCATGTCCTTGTTGTCGGCGACGGTGACCTGGGTCATGTGCGCCTGGAGGATGGGGTTGAGGAGTTCGTCGTAGGACTCGACCTGCTCGCGGACGCGGGTGAGGTGGTCCTCGACGTCGCGGAGGTACTCCTTGATCTCGGCGGGGACGAAGCGGCGGCCGGTCAGGTTGCGCAGGGGGCCGGCGAGCGGGCCGACGGCGCGCTTGAGCTGGATGACCTCGCGCTTGAGCCGGTAGATGCGGCGGGACTCGTCGGTGCGCTCGGGGGAGAAGACGGCCTCTTCGACCTCGTCGATGTCCTCCATGACGGCGTCGGCGACGCCGACGTAGCCGTCCACGACGCGGTCGGTGACGGCGTGCAGGACGGCGGCGGGGCCGAGGGCGAGGCGGGCGGGGTCCTTCTCCAGGTCGCGGCGGACGGGGCCGAGCGCGCCGTGGGCGCCGTGCCGGACGGTGACGACGAAGTCGGGGCCGCAGAACAGCATGATCTCGCCGGTCTCGACGACTTCGGCGCCGCCGGGGCCGCTGGAGACGTAGCCGACGGTCTTCATGACGACGAAGTGGACGTCGTCGTAGCGTTCGAGCTTGGGGCGCTGGTGGGCGTGGATGGCGTCCTCGACGGCGAGGGGGTGCAGGCCGAAGACCTCGGCGAGGTCGGAGAGCTCGCCGGCGGACGGCTCGTGGAGGCCGACCCAGACGAAGCCGGCGCTGTCGCCCTCGGGGGTGAGCCGGCCGTCGCGGACGAGGCGGACGGCGTCGGGGATGGTGTCGGTGCAGACGCGGTGGCCGTCGATGTAGGCGGCCCAGTCGATGACGGCGGAATCGCGGTTCGGAGCCTGCACGCCGCTGGGGCGGCCGCGCGTCTTGAACAGAACGCGGCCGGGGCGGACTCGTGTCATGGCCATGGAGGTGCTCCTAACCCGCCGGCCACGCACGCAGCGCGCGCTCAACCCAGGCTGGTCAGCGAAGGGAGCGCGCGAGAGCGTCGGCCGGGCGCCAGATGGAGGCGGACGGTGGAACAGTCCGGTTCGGACTGTGAGGGTTCTCCGGCGAACTGCAAGTATCACCAGGACTCATCCCGACCACCTCCTTTCGGGGCACCTCGACAGCGGGCGGTCAAGCCCGTGGCAGCCTACCAGCCGATATGTAGGACGCCGCCCGTATCGGTCAGGTTCACACGTCCCGGTGTGACGGCCGCCTCACCGGGCCGCATGCCCCTTCGCGCAGGGGTTACGCGCGCCCGGCGCGGGGTGGGGGACCAGTAAGCTCGCGACGTGCGAGTACTCGTCCTTGGATCGGGTGGCCGCGAGCATGCGCTCGTCCGCGCCCTGCACCGCGACCCTGCCGTCACCGCCCTCCACTGCGCCCCGGGCAATCCGGGCACGGCAGAGATCGCGGACAATCACCAGCTCGATCCGACGAACCGCACGGCGGTGGTGGAACTGGCCGCGCGGCTCCGGGTGAGCCTGGTCGTCATCGGGCCGGAGGCGGTGCTGGTGGCCGGGGTCGGCGACGCCCTGCGCAAGGCGGGCATCCCCTGCTTCGGGCCGGACCGCGCCGCCGCGAAGATCGAGGCGTCCAAGGCGTTCGCCAAGGAGATCATGGCCGCGGCGGGGGTGCCGACCGCCGACTCGCGGGTCTGCGAGTCGAGCGGGGAGGTCGAGGAGGCGCTCGACGCCTTCGGCCCGCCGTACGTGGTGAAGGACGACGGGCTCGCGGCCGGGAAGGGCGTGGTCGTCACCGAGAGCCGCGACGAGGCGCTGCGGCACGCCGACGCCTGCGACCGCGTCGTGGTCGAGGCGTACCTGGACGGTCCCGAGGTCTCCCTTTTCGCGCTGTGCGACGGGCAGCACGCCGTCCCGCTGCTGCCCGCGCAGGACTTCAAGCGCGCCTACGACGGCGACGAGGGTCCGAACACCGGCGGGATGGGCGCGTACACGCCGCTGCCCTGGGCGCCGCCCGGACTGGTGGACGAGGTCATGGCCACCGTCGTCCAGCCCACCGTGGACGAGTTGCGCCGCCGCGAGACCCCGTACGTCGGCGTCCTGTACGCCGGGCTCGCGCTGACGTCCCAGGGCGTGCGGGTGGTGGAGTTCAACGCGCGCTTCGGCGACCCCGAGACCCAGGTCGTGCTGGACCGGCTGGCCACCCCCGTCGCCACGCTGCTCCAGGCCTGCGCGATCGGGGGCCTCGACCCGAGCCTGCGCCTCGAATGGCTGCCGGGCGCGGCCGTGACGGTGGTCGTGGCCGCCGAGGGCTACCCGGCCGCCCCGGCGAAGGGCGACGAGATCACCGGCCTGGAGGAGGCCGCCGCGGTCGAGGGCGCCTACGTCCTGCAGGCGGGCACCGCGCTCGGCGGCGAGGGGCGGCCGGTCGCGAGCGGCGGGCGCGTCCTCAACGTCGTCGGCACCGGGCCCGACCTCGCCGCCGCCCGGGCCGCCGCCTACGAGGCCGTGTCCAGGATCGGCCTGCGCGGGTCCCACCACCGGACCGACATCGCGCTGAAGGCCGTCTCCCTGCCATGATTACCTGATTACACAGATACAAGGCAGGTCAGGCATGGCATCACCTTCGCCCGCGGGCGAGGAGGTCTACCGCGTCACGACGCTGGAGCTCTTCTTCGACCTGGTGTTCGTCTTCGCGGTGACCCAGCTCAGCCACGTCCTGGTCAAGGAACTGAACGCGCTGGGCCTGGCCCAGGTCGTGCTGATGTTCGGCGTCCTGTGGTGGATGTACGGCGGCTACGCCTGGCTGACCAACACCCTCACCCCCACGACGGCGGGACGGCGCCTGCTGCTCCTGGTCGGGATGGGCGGGTTCTTCATGGTCGCCCTGGCCACCCCGACGGCGTTCAAGGGCGGCGGCGTGCTGTGGGGCCTCGGGTACCTGGTGCTGGTGCTCGCCCACGTGACGCTGTACGCGCAGGACAACCCGAACATCCTGCGCGTCCTCCCGGCCAACCTCCTCGCGGCCGCGCTCATCATCGTCGCCGGGATCCTCGACCACGGGCCGGCCGTGTACGTGCTGTGGACGCTCGCGCTCGTCGTCCCGATCGTCCAGCCGTACATCGTGCCGGCGGGCGGGCTGTTCACCATCCGGGCCGCGCACATCGTCGAGCGGCACGGGCTCCTCGTCATGATCACCATCGGCGAGTCGGTGATCGCGGTCGGGGCGGGCGCCGAGCACGCCCACCTGGACCCGGGCCTGGTCGTCGCCGTGCTGCTCGGGCTGGCGCTCGCGGCGGCCGTCTGGTGGAGCTACTTCGCCAGGGACGACGAGCGCGCCGAGGAGTCGCTGGCCGCCGCCGACGACGTGCGCCGCACGCAGATGACGATGTTCGGCTACTTCTACGCCCACATCCCGCTGGTCATCGGGATCATCGTCGCGGCGGCCGGCATGGGGACGGCCGTCGGGCACGCCTGGGACGGCCTGCACGCCGGCCCCGCGCTCGCGCTCGCCGGCGGCGTCGCGCTCTACCTGGCGGGCGACGCGGCGTTCCGCCGGGCCGTGCGCATCGGACCGTCCCGCATCCGGCTCGGCGCCGCCGCGGCCGCGCTCGCCGTCACTCCGCTGGGCCTCTGGGTGGCCGCCGCCGAGATCACCGCCCTCGTCCTGGTGGTCGCCGCCGCGCTGGCGCTGGAGCACGCGGCGACCCGGCCGGACGCGGCGGTTCCCGGCCTGGGACAATCGTCGGGTGATTGAGCGCTACACCCTTCCGGAGATGGGACGCGTCTGGAGCGACGCGCACAAGTACGAGCTGTGGTGCCAGGTGGAGGTCCTCGTCGTCGAGGCCCACGCCGAGGCCGGCACGATCCCGCCGGAGGTGGTGGAGCCGGTGCGCAAGGCGCCGCCGCCGACGCCGGAGGCCGTGCACGCCATCGAGGCCGTGACGCAGCACGACGTCATCGCCTTCCTGTCGGCGTGGGCGGACAACACCGAGCCGCGGGAGGCCGCGCGGTTCGTCCACTTCGGCATGACGTCGTCCGACCTGCTCGACACGGCGCTCGCGCTGCAGCTGGTCGAGGCCACCGACATCCTGCTGGAGAAGGCGGACGCGCTCGTCGCGACGCTGCGCGACCACGCGCTGGCGCACCGGGCGACGCTGCGGGTCGGGCGCACGCACGGCATCCACGGCGAGCCGGACGTGTGGGGCCACCGCGTCGCCGACTTCGCGTTCGCCATGGCCCGGTCCCGCGACCGGCTGCGGCGCGCCCGCGAGGCCGTGGGCGTGATGGCCATCTCCGGCGCGGTCGGGACGTACTCCAACATCGACCCGGCGATCGAGCTGCACGTCGCGCGCAAGCTCGGCCTGAGGGCCGCGGACGTGTCGACCCAGGTCGTCCTGCGCGACGGGATCAGCGAGTGGGTCTCGTCCCTGGCGATCATGGCGACGGTGTGCGAGGCCATCGCGCTGGAGGTGCGGCACGGGCAGCGCACCGAGGTCCGGGAGCTGTGGGAGCCGTTCGGCAAGGGCCAGAAGGGCTCGTCGGCGATGCCGCACAAGAAGAACCCGATCATCTCCGAGCGGCTGGCGGGGATGGCGCGGATCGTGCGGGCCCAGATCGTCCCGGTGCTGGAGGGCATCCCGCTGTGGCACGAGCGCGACATCTCGCACTCCTCCACCGAGCGGATCGCGCTGCCGGACGCCTCCATCGCGCTCGACTACATGCTGAACCTGACGAACCGCCTCATGTCCGGGCTCGTGGTGGACGAGGCGCGGATGCGGGAGAACCTGGACTCGACCGGCGGCCTCATCTACACCTCGACCGTCCTGCTGGAGCTGGTCGAGGCGGGCATGTCGCGCGACGACGAGGCGTACCCGCTCGTCCAGAAGGCCGCCATGGCGACCTGGGAGACCGGCACGCCGTTCCGCGAGACGCTGCGCGCGCACGCCGCGGAGGCCGGCCTCACGCTGGACGAGAAGCGCCTGGACGAGGTGTGCCGCCCGGAGCGCTTCGTGGCGCGCCTCGGCCCGATGTTCGACCGCCTGACCGCTCTCAGTTAGGAGGGGCCGTGCAGGGGACCCTGACCGAGCTGAACGTCTACCCGCTCAAGGGCGGCGGCGGGACGGCGCTGCGCAGTGCGGAGCTGACCCCGCGCGGCCTGCCGTTCGACCGCGAGTTCATGCTGGTCACCCCCGAGGGCCGCTTCCTGTCCCAGCGCGACCACGCCCGGATGGCGCTGATGCGCCCGTCCTACGACGGGACGGTCCTCACGGTGGACGCCCCCGGCGCCTCGCGACTCGTCCACAAGGCCGCGGACGAGGGCGAGGTGCGGGAGGTCTCCGTCCAGCGGTCGCAGTGCCGGGGCGTCGACCAGGGCGACGAGGCCGCGGCCTGGTTCGGCGACCTGCTCGGCGCCGGCTGCCGCCTCGTGCGCTTCACCGGCCTGCGTCCGACGGCCCGCGGCGGCGGCGAGGTCATGTTCGCCGACGGCTACCCGCTCCTGGTCATCTCGGCCGAGTCCCTCGCCGACCTCAACGCGCGGCTGGACGAGCCCCTCCCGATGAACCGGTTCCGCCCGTCTCTCGTCGTCGAGGGCCTCGGCCCCTACGGCGAGGACGAGGTGCGCCTGCTGCGCGTCGGCGAGGCCGTCATCGAGATGGTCAAGCCGTGCACCCGCTGCGTCGTCACCACCACCGACCAGCGGACCGCGGAGCGCGGCCGTGAGCCGCTGCGGACGCTCGCCTCCTACCGCACCCGGGACCGCGGAATCCAGTTCGGCCAGAACTGCGTCCCGCGCGTCCTCGGCACGCTCAGGGTGGGCGACCCGGTCGAGGTCGTGGCCCCCCGCACCGAATGATGATCTTCAAAACCCCGGCGGCGGGGGGCCGCCGCCCCTAGGCTCGCCGGGGGAATTTCCTCAGGGAACGCGAACCTTTGGCGTGTTCCGGAAGTCTCAACGAGCAGACTGACGCCCGCGGGGCCCGGGCCGGACGCCACACCTCCGGCCCGATGGTTTACTGGGGTCGCGTCGGCAGCGGGGGGACACCGTCAGGCACGCTCGGCCCTCGTGCTCCCAACTGGATCGCACACGCAACCGCACCCGAGAGGAAGTTAGGCGGCATGAGCATGGGCCACGAGGTTCGCTACCGCATGCGCGGCGGCCGGCAGCTGCACGGCACGGTCTTCATCCAGGGCGCGAAGAACGCCGTCCTCCCGATGATCGGCGCCTCGCTGATGGCCTCCCGGGGACGCACCGTGCTGCGCAACGTCCCGATCATCGAGGACGTGCGGCGGGCGGTGGAGCTGGCGCGGGCCATCGGCGCCAAGGCCGAGCTGCACGAGACCGAGCGCACGCTGGTGATCGACGCCTCGACGCTGAGCAGCCCCGTGCTGCCCGCCGAGATCGCGTCCCGGTTCCGCGGCTCGTTCCTGTTCGTCCCCGCCCTGCTGCACCGTTTCGGCGAGGCGGTCATCGAGGGCGTCGGCGGCTGCAACCTCGGCAGCCGCAACCTGGACTTCCACTACAACGGCTTCAAGCGGATGGGCGCCACGGTCACCGAGCACGTGGCCGACAACGGCGACGGCATCATCCACATCAAGGCCGGCGACCTGCGCGGCGGCACGCTCTACTGCGACACCCCCTCGCACACCGGCACCGAGAACCTGATCATGGCGGCGGCGCTGGCGCACGGCACCACGCTGATCAAGAACGCGGCGCTGGAGCCGGAGGTGCTGGACAACATCGCCATCCTCCAGGCGATGGGCGCCCGGATCAGCGGCGGCGGCACCGGCTTCATCACGGTCGAGGGCGTGGACGAGCTGACCGCCGTCGAGCACACCGTGATGCCCGACCGGATCGACGCCGGCGTGTTCGTGATGGCCGCCGCGATCACCGGCGGCGACCTCAGCCTCGTCGGCGCCTCGCTGGAGCACCTCGGCGTCGCCGCCGACAAGCTGGAGCAGATGGGCGTGGAGTTCCACCAGCAGGGCGCCGTCCTGCAGGTGCGCCGCGACCGGACGCTCCGCCCGATCAACGTCATCACCGACGAGTACCCGGGCTTCGCCACCGACCTGCAGTCGCCGATCATGGCGGTGTCCTGCCTGGCCGAGGGCCCCTCCTACATCTACGAGCGGATCTTCGACGGCCGGTTCAAGCTGGCCGGCGAGCTGGCGAAGATGGGCGCCGACATTGAGGTGGACGGCAACCGCGCGAAGGTCAACGGCCCGCGCGGCCTGCGCGGCGCCGAGGTCGAGGCGCACGACCTGCGCTGCGGCAGCGCCCTGGTGCTGGCCGGCCTCGCCGCCGAGGGCGAGACCACCATCACCTCCGCCTACTACCTCGACCGCGGGCACGCGCACACGGCCGAGCGGCTCTCCCAGCTCGGCGCCGAGATCGTCCGCGAAGTCGGCTAGCGCCGGGCGCACTCGCGGCACGGCGCCATCCGAACCGCGGCGCGGCGCCATCCGAACCGCGCCGCCGCGCCGTCCGAAGCTCAGCGCCGCGCGTCCGGTCGCCGTTGGTCGATCGGCCGAATGTGGCCTCGGGCCTGACCAACTCCTGGTTGATCCCTGACGAGCCGAGTAACGGTCCCCGGCAAATCCGTTGAGCCGTGCGTTACCGCGCGGTTACGCACGGCTCGGACGGAGCTTCCTTACCGGTCGAACGCCGACTCTCTGACCTGCGAAGTCATGCGTGGAACGGTCCGATTCGACCGGACCGTAACGCGGTAAAAATTCACCAACCGCCCCCGATCACGCGCTCTGGACGGATCACTCGTCTTTCCGGAGCAGGCGAGATCGGGTCGCCTGATTTCGGCCGCCGCGTAAACCAAACGGACACCGCAGGGGTCCCTCCAGTACGTAGGAGCGTCAGGAAGGGGCCCTCGCCATGGTTTCGGGTCTTGTTTTTCAACTTCGGACATCCGAAGATGCAGGATCAAGGCTGGCCGATTGGTGACAAATTACTGACCAGGGGGTCGCGTAGGTTACTTTTTCGCCGCACTCTTGATTCGATTTCGCGTCTGGGTGTCACATCGCGTCGCCCTGACCCGATCTGCCAGCTAGAAGGAGATCCTCTCCGCTTCGCCGAGGCGGGTGGGAGCTCGGGCAAGACGGCCCTCCTCCACTTTCCGGAGGCGGGTTCGCGGGAAGTCGAATCGCACGGGAAGTGCGGGTGCTGGGTCAGAAGGCAGGGGCGTCAAGCCATGAGTCAACCGTTGGGCGGAACGTGCGCGATCAGATGGCCGGGGCGGTGCCCCCGCCGAGAGGCCGGATGGGAAGCGAGCGATCATCGATGACGGCGGCGCGAACGGGGTCCGTCACCCCCGACCTCACGATCGGGGTCGTGGGCCCCCACGACCTCGTCGAACGGGTCATGCTCATGGGCCACGGCCCCACACCCGTACCGAGCAGGCTGGTGGCCGCCGCGTACCGCGACGAGCAGGAGGCGGCCGACAAGGTCGTGCGCCTCGGCTCGGGCGTGGACGTGTGCCTGTTCGCCAGTCCCGTCCCGTACGACTTCGCGCGCAAGGCCGGCGTCCTGACGATGCCCGCCACGTACGTGCCGCTGAACGGCGCCGCCCTGCAGGGCGCGCTGCTGCGGGCGTCCCTCGACGAGCGCTTCGACCCGTCCCGGGTCAGCATCGACGTGCTCGGCCGCGCCGAGGTCGAGGAGGCCTACTCCGAGATCAGCCTCGGCACCGAGCAGGTGCACCTGCGCGAGGAGGCCGCGGGCCCCGGCACGCTCGCCGCGTTCCACGAGCGGCTCTGGCGGCGCGGCGCCACCACCGTCGCGATGACCTGCGTGCACGCGACCGCCGAGCGCATGGAGATGGCGGGCGTCCCGACCATCCGCGTCCGGCCGACCGGCGCCGCGATCCGCAGCTCCCTGCAGACCGCCGCGCTCCTCGGCGCCCACCACCGCCTGGAGGAGTCGCAGCTCGTCGTCGTGCTGGTGGACGTCCCGACCCTCCGCGAGACCCCGCGCCGCGTCACCCCGCGCTACTGGCGCGACGAGCTGAAGCTGGCCCTGCACCGGGTGCTCCTCCAGGAGGCGCACCGGATGAACGCCTCCGTGTGGCCCGTCGACGACCACAGCTACCTCGTCATCGCCACGCGCGGCTCGGTCACCGCGTCCACCGAGGGCTTCCGGACGCCGCCGTTCGTCGAGCGCGTCCGCGAGGAGCTCGGCCTGGCCATCGAGGTCGGCATCGGCATGGGCCGCACGGCCCACGAGGCGGAGAACCACGCCCGCGCCGCGTTGGCGCGCTCCCAGAGCTCCCAGCGGGCGCAGGGCTTCGCGCTGGACCGCGACGGCCGCGCGCTCGTTCCGGCACCGCGCACGCCGCCGCGCACCCAGCCGCAGGCCAAGCCGAAGGGCCTGGAGATCCTGGCCCGGCTCGCCGACAAGCTCGGCGACCAGGAGCAGCCCCTCATCGTCGACGCGGAGAACGCCGGCAAGATGCTCGGCGTCACGCCCCGCACCGCCCGCCGCCTCCTGCGCACGCTGGTCGAGGAGGGCCTCGCCTGGCCGCTCCCCCCGAACCGCACCCCCCAGCCGGGCCGCCCCCGCCAGCTCTACCGCCTGATCGTGGAGAAACTCGGCCCGGCCAAGGCCGGCTGACCGCGACGCGAGCGTGTACCGGCACGTCCGGCCGTATCGCGGTCCCCTCCGCTCGTCACCGCCGCGGTACGAGAA
Source organism: Actinomadura verrucosospora (assembly GCF_039540335.1). NCBI lineage: Bacteria > Bacillati > Actinomycetota > Actinomycetes > Streptosporangiales > Thermomonosporaceae > Actinomadura > Actinomadura verrucosospora. The sequence continues at coordinate 244,082 of NZ_BAABEV010000001.1, forward strand.
CGCCGCCGGTGTCGATGCGCCGGGCGGCGACGGGGGCGACCAGACGTCCGATGACCGGGAGTTCGAGCGGGAGGAGCGAGTAGGCGGGGTGCACGACGCGCCGCCTGCCGCTCTTCAGCGCCCGGACGGTCGCCCGGGCGACCGACTCCGGCGGGACCGGCGGCGGTGTCCTGGTCGGCGCGCGCCAGGGAAGCCGGTCGACGTCCCGCAGGGGCGTGTCGGTGGAGCCCGGCACGACCTCCAGCACGCGGATCGGGGTATGGCGCAGTTCGTGCCGGAGTGAGCCGGTGGCCTGCGCGAGGGCCGCCTTCGCGGCGCCGTAGTAGCCGAGCAGCGGCAGCGGGACGGCCTGCACGGTCGACGTGACGTTGACGATCGTGCCGCTCCCGGCCTCGCGCATCCCGGGCAGGACGGCGGCGGCCAGCGCCAGCGGGGACCAGAAGTTCGTCTCGAAGCTCGCGCGGGCGCTCTCGTCGTCCCCGAGGTCGGCCTGGGCCTCGACCAGGCTCACTCCCGCGTTGCTGACGAGGACGTCGATGCCGCCGAGGGCGTCCCGCGCACGGGCCGCCAGGTCCGCGGCGGCACCGGGCACCGACAGGTCGCAGGCCAGCACCGTCGGCACCGGGTGCCCCCGCTCGCCGATCTCCGCCGCCAGCGCCCGCAGCTCTCCCTCCCGTCGCGCGGCCACGGCGAGCCGGGCGCCCTCGGCGGCGAGCGCGAGGGCGAGGGCGCGGCCGATGCCGCTGGACGCGCCGGTGAGCAGGATCCGTGCCGCGGAGATCATCGCACCCTCCTTGACTGATTATCAATCAATGCGGGATCGTAGGCAGCGCCAGGGCGGAACGTCAACCACCGGAGGCGGCCATCGACAGAAGAGCGGCGCTCATCCGGGCCGCCGGTGAGCTGTTCACCGAGCGCGCCTACGACGAGGTCACGACCAGCGAGATCGCCCGGCGGGCCGGCGTCGCCTACGGGCTGATCGCCCACCATTTCGGCAACAAGCGGGGCCTCTACCTGGCCACCGTCCGGGCGGCCGCCGACCGGGTGCGCGCGGTTCGCGACGCTCCGGCGGGCGGCGCGTCACCCGGTGAGCGGATCCGCGCCACGATCGACCGCCACATCCGCTTCATCGACGACAACGCCGCCGGGTACCTCGCTCTCATGCGCGGCGGGATCGGCTCCGACCCCGAGGTCCACGCGCTCGTGGAGGAACTGCGCTGGGAGGGCGCCGAGCGGATCCTGCGCGCACTGGGCGCGACCGGCCCGGTCCCTCCCGTCCTGCGCAGCACGATGCGCGGGTGGGTCGGTTACCTCGACGAGCTCATCATCGACCACCTCGCGCACCACGACGTCCCCCGCTGGCAGCTGGTCGAGCTGGCGGTGGCCGCGCTCGCCACCGCGCTCCAGACGGCCGAGAGCCTCGCCCCGGGCACGGGCATCGACGTCGAGACCGCCGCGGCCGCGGCCCGGAGCCCCGGCCCCCGGCCCGGCTGACGCCGGAGCGAGGACGTGCCCCCGGCCCCGACGGGCCGGGGCCGGCCGCGCCGCCGACGGTCAGTTGCGGTGGGGGAAGGAGCTCGCGACGTTGAGGAAGGCGTCGTTCTCCTCGGGGGAGCCGATGGAGACGCGGGCGCCCTCGCCGTCGAAGGGCCGGACGCTCACGCCGTGGGCGTCGCAGGCGGCGGAGAACTCCATCGTGCGGTCGCCGAGGCGCAGCCACACGAAGTTCGCCTCGGTCGGCGGGACCGTCCAGCCGTCGGCGAGGAGGGCGGCGCGGACGCGGTCGCGCTCCTTCACCGTGCCCTCGACGCGCTCCATCAGCTCGTCGGTGGCGTCCAGGGACGCGATGCCGGCGGCCTGCGCGACGGAGTTCACGCTGAACGGCAGGAACGTCTTGCGGATGGAGCCGGCGACGAGCGGGTGCGCGACGAGGTAGCCGATGCGCAGGCCCGCCAGGCCGTAGGCCTTGGAGAACGTGCGCAGGATCGCCAGGTTGGGGCGGTCGCCGTAGAGGGTGAGGCCGTCCGGGACGTCGTCGTCGCGGACGTACTCGCGGTACGCCTCGTCCAGGACCACCAGGCAGTCGGCGGGAACGCGGTCGAGGAGCTCCTCGATCTGCGCGCGGCCCACGGCGGTGCCGGTGGGATTGTTCGGGTTGCAGACGAAGACCAGCCGCGTCTTCTCGGTGATGGCGTCCGCCATCGCGCGCAGGTCGTGGGTCTCGTCCCGCAGGGGCACCTGGACGCTCGTCGCGCCCGACAGCGACACCAGCAGCGGGTACGCCTCGAACGACCGCCACGCGTACACGACCTCGGCGCCCGGCTCGGCGACCGCCTCCAGCAGCATCTGGGTCATCCCGACGGAGCCGCAGCCCACCGCGACGTGGTCGGCGGGAACGCCGCAGAACGACGCGATCGCCTCGGTCAGCGCGGTCGCGTTGTTGTCCGGGTAGCGGTTGATGTTGCGCGCCGCCTCACCGATCGCCTCGACGACCGAGGGCAGCGGCCCGTGCGGCGACTCGTTGGACGACAGCTTGAACGAGCGCCCCTCGGGCGACACCACGACCTTGCCGGGCTTGTAAGCCACGAAGCGGTCGAGAACGGAGCGGAAGCGGGGTGTGGGTGCCTCGGACACCGTTGTCCTCCAGATTGCACAGGGGTGATGGGCCCAGCCTACGCAGCGTTCCTCATCATCCAGCAAACGGCCACGATCCGGACGAACTCCCAGTCCTGGGTGTCCTGCGGCCACCAGCCCCGGTTGAAGGCGTCCTCCGCGAAGCCGTGCAGATAGCCCATCAGCTCGTCGGCGCCGGGCGGTTCGCCGGGCGCGCCGAGCTCGTCGCGGAGGCTGGCCACGTGCTGGTCGACGGCCGCCGCGAGGCCCGGGGAACCGGCCATCTCCGCGACGCCCGCCTCACCGATGTCCCGGACGAGCAGGCCGAGCACTTCGGGCGAGTCACCGTTCATAGGGGGTGAAACTAGCAACGGTCCGGCGCTGCTCGGAACATCACCCCAGGTAAAAGCTCATCCGCGCGGCCGCAGCATGGGCGGCCGCAACTGCTCGGCATCGCCCCGGCGGTAGAGGCGCGCGGGGCGCCCTCCGTCGCGGGTCGTGGTCTGGTCGGTCGGGATGAGGAACCGGTCGGCGCCGGTCACCTTCCGGTGGAAGTTCCGCGGGTCGAGGGTGGTGCCCCAGACGATCTCGTAGACGCGCCGCAGCTCCGCGACCGTGAACTCGGGCGGGCAGAACGCCGCCGCCAGCGAGGTGTACTCCAGCTTCGCCCGCGCCCGCTCCATCCCGTCGCCCAGGATCCGCCGGTGGTCGAACGCGGCCCGGTCGTGGTGGAGGAGGTCGTCGACGGCGGTCCACAGCACCTGGGCGCGGCTGGAGGCGGGCAGGTCCGGCGCCAGCCCCAGGTAGGCGACGCTCACCACCCGCTGCCGGGGGTCGCGGTCCGGGTACCCGTAGGTGGCGAGCTGCTCCAGGTGGATCCGCACGTCCGCGAGCCCCGCGCGCTCGGCCATCAGCCGGGCCGCGGCCACCGGCAGGTCCTCGTCGAGCTGGATGAACCCGCCCGGCAGCGACCACGCCCCCTCGTACGGCGGCCGGTCGCGCCGCCACCGCAGGGCGCACAGGCGCTGCTCCCGGACGGTGAGCACGACGAGGTCGACGGAGACGGCGAGCCGGGGCACGGGCATGCAACGAACTTAGCGGGACCGGCCCCCCGCTGACGCCAGGAAGGCCCGGCGGGGCCGGGCCTTCCGCGCATCGGCGCCTAGTCTTCCTTGGGGATCTCGACGGGGACGGTCGCGGCCGGGGCCCCGTTGTGGCCGTTGACTCCCGCCGGGGCGCTCGGGGAGTTCAGCCCGGCGAGCAGCTGGCGGGCGACGCCGAGGCCGGTGCCGCCGAGCGTGAGGGCCTTGGCGAGCATGTCCTCGACGCCCTGGGCGCCGTTCAGCACGACCATGTTGTCGACGTTGCCGAACACGCCCGCGCCCGCCTCGACGATCTGCGGCCACTGCTCGGCGAGCTGCTGGGCGATGACGGCGTCGGTGTTCTCCGCCAGCGCCTCCGCGCGGGCCTTGATCGCCTCGGCCTCGGCCAGGCCCCGGCGGCGGGTCGCGTCCGCCTCGGCCTCACCGATCAGCCGGATGGCCTCGGACTCGCGCTGCGCCTTGAGCTGGACCTCGGTCGCGGCGGCCTGGGCGTAGGAGATGCGCTCCTCGCGCTCGGCCTCGGCCAGCTTGACCTGCTCGTAGGCGCGGGCGTCGGCGGGCTTGCGGATCTCGCTCTCCAGCCGCTTCTCGGTGCGCTCGGCCTCCAGCTCGGCGTTGCGGGTCTCCTTGAGGATGACCTCCTGGCGCGCCTGCTGCGCGGCCTGCTGCACCTGGCCCTGGTACTCGGCCTTCTTCATCTCGGTGTCCCGGATGACCGCCGCGTTCTGCCGCTCGGTCTCCTGCTCGCGCTCGGTGGCCTCCTGGTTGCGCTCGGCCTCGGCGATGCGGGCGGCGGCGGCGACCCTGGCGGCGTGCGGGCGGCCGAGGTTGGTGATGTAGCCGGTCTCGTCGTCGATCTCCTGGATCTGGAGGGAGTCGACGACCAGGCCGAGCTTGCTCATCTCGTCGGCGGCCGAGCCGCGGGTCTCGGAGGTGAGGCGCTCGCGGTTGAGGATCAGGTCCTCGACGGTGAGGTTGCCGATGATGGAGCGCAGGTGGCCGGTGAACAGCTCGTGGATCGCGCCGTCCATCGAGTTCTGCTGCTCCAGGAAGCGCCGCGCGGCGTTGGCGATCGACACGAAGTCGTCGCCGACCTTGTAGATGACCACGCCGCGGACCTTGACCGGGATGCCCTGCTGCGTCACGCAGTTGACCTCCAGGTTCGCGGCGCGGCTGTCGAGCCGCAGGCGGCGCGCCGTCTGGAAGCCGGGCAGGACGGACGTCCCCTTGCCGGTCACGATCTTGAAGCCGAGGCTGTCCACGCCGTCGATCGGCTTGGACTTGGCGCCCAGCCCGGAGATGATCAGGGCCTCGTTCGGCTCGGCCACCCGCCACACCATCTTGAACAGCACGATCAGCACGATGATGGCGACGACGACGCCGATCGCAACGGCGATCACGGGCATACGGGCCTCCTCCTCCGGTCGGGCGGCCGGCCGAAGTGTCAGGCCCGTCCGCGTTTCCCATCAGACGCGGCGGAGGCGTGTCCGGTTCGGTCTGCGAACCGGAAGTTCACGTCCGCATCAGGCCAGGCCCGGCGGGACGCCTCAGCGGGCCAGCGCGGGCGCCACGTACACCGTCCGCGGCGGGTGGTACTCGACCACGACGACGATCGAGCCGACGCCGATCTCGTCGCGCGGGTCGACGGGATGGGCGTAGAACGCCTCCGAGCCGCCGCGAACCGCGATCATGACCTCGCCGACCAGCCCGGGCCCGATCCGGCCGGTCACCCGGCCCTCCTTACCGATCAAGGAAACCCCCTGGCCCGGTGCGCCCGGAGCCGTTCTCCGCGCCGCGTAAGGCGAACGCTATCCGCTGTGCCGCGGGGACGGCGAGCCGCGGGGCTCAGGACAGGACCCGGTCGGCCTGGGCCAGCGCCTCGCCCGCGAGGCGTTCGGCGTCGGCCCGCGTGGCGCCGGGCCCGAAGACCGTGATCGTGGCGAGGAAGCGGCGGCCCCGGAACACGACGTACCACGTGCGGGTGCTCGCACCCCCGCCGACGGTGGCGACGCCGACGGTGCGCGAGCCCTCGCCGATCTCCCCCTTCGGCGCCTCGGCCACCCTGTGCGCGGCCCAGGCGGAGCCGACCCTGGTGCGGAACCTCAGGCAGCCGGGAGGGACGCGGGCGTTGACCTGCTTCTCCGCGTCGGCGGCGGGCATGCTCATGAGGGTCTCGGTCGCGGTCAGGCCGCGCTCGCCGGCGAACGAGACGAGCGCCGCGGGCACGCCGCCGGCCACGTCGCCGCCCGGACGGGACTTCCCGCAGGAGGGTTTGTCGAGGACGGCCTCCCGCTGGAGCCTGGAGGCGTTCTGGATGGCCTTCAGCGAGCCGTACTCGCCCCAGTCGGGCTCGCCCGCGCGCCGGTAGCCGGACGGCTGCTGGAGCAGCGCCTGCGCGAGCTGCGCGGAGGTGTAGCCGATGCCCGCCACCTCGGCGCGGGCGGTGCCGCGCACCTGGGTGGCGCGCTCGGCGTCGCCGCCGCACGCGGTGGCCGCGACGGCCGTCGACAGCAGCAGCGTGACGGGGAGGAGCCTGTGCGCCATGGCGGCGACACTACGGCGCGAAAGGGGCGCACCGCCCCCGACGACACGCGGGTCAGCCCTTTTCGGCCCGCTCGTTGTACTCCGCGGCGTACTCCTGGCCGGACATCTTCTGGATCGTCTCGACGATCTCGTCGGTGATGGCGCGGCGGGCCTTGGCGGGCGGCAGGTCCCTGTAGTGGGAGAAGTCCATCGGCGGGCCGATCCGCACGGTGGGGCGCGGGCCGAACACGCGCGGGAACGCCGCCCCGATCGGCTGGATCTTCTCGGTGCCCTCCAGCGCGACCGGCAGGACGCGAGCGCCGGACTCCAGCGCGAGCCAGCCGATGCCCGTCCGGCCGCGGTAGAGGCGCCCGTCCGGGGAGCGGGTGCCCTCGGGGTAGATCGCGAACGCGCCGGCGTTGTCGAGCACCTCGGCGGCCTGCTCCAGGGCGCCCATGGCGGCCCGCCGGGCGCCGCGCCGCACCGGGACGTGGCCGAGGTTGGTGAGGAACCAGCGGACGAAGCGGTTCTTGAGGCCGCCGCCCTCGAAGTAAGCCGCCTTGGCGATGTAGGTGACCGGGCGCGGGACCGCCAGCGGGATGATGAAGCTGTCGATGAACGACAGGTGGTTGCTCGCCACGATGAGCGGCCCGTAGCTCGGCACGTTCTCGCCGCCCACGACCCGCGGACGGAAAAGCAGCCAGAGGATCGGACGCACCACGCGCGTCATGAACGTGTAGAACACCCAGCCTCCCGAATTTCGCCACAGCCACTGTAACCTCTGCACCGATCCGGGCCCCGGTCAGCATCCTCCTTTCCCGCCCCGGAGAGGGCCATAAATGGTCCAAGGCCTGGTCAAACGCCGGGTGGACGAGATTCGCGGCCATTCCTTACCGCCAAGTAAGTTTCTCTTCGGTAAGTTATTACCCCGTTTACCGGATCTCCTGGGAGGCACCCGGATGCCCCGGGCGCATCGTCAGGTACAGTCGGGACCGGGGAGCAGACGGGCGTCCGGGCCCTCGTTACGGTCCGGGAGCCGGGCGGGCGACCTGGTCCTTAACCCGGGAACTACTTGGAATGCGGGCACGCGTGCGCGATCCTGAGGAGTCACCTGAGATGGCCGGGGACCACCACCGGAGTGGGGCGTGAGGTGACGATGGACTTCGACATCAGCCTGATGCGGGACGACCGCTGCACGCTCGTCCGCGTCAAGGGCGACATCGACGTGGTGTCCCGCGCGCGCTTCGAGGAGGCGCTCTTCGAGGTCGTCGAGTCGGGCGAGCCGATGGTCGTCGACATGCGCGAGGTCACGTTCTGCGACTCCACCGGCCTGAACGCCATCGTCGCCGCGAACCGCCGCGCCGGCGAGCACGGCACGCACCTCGCGCTGGTGGCGCTGCCGCCGCGCGTCCAGCGGGTCTTCCGCATCACCGGGATCGACAAGTTCATCCCGATCCACGAGACGCTGCGGGAGGCCATCGTCGCCTTCCCGTCCACCACCCCGTAGGCCCGGCCGGCGGGGTCAGGTACAGCCCTCGAACTGCGGCACGCTGGTCGTCAGCTTGAGCCCCGACCCGCCGAACCACCTGTTCAGCAGCCGCTGCGCGGTGCCGTCCTGGTACATGTCCGTGATCGCCCGGTTGACCTCCTCGCAGCCCCTGAGGTCGCCCTTCTTCAGGCCGACGCCGTACTTCTCGTCGGTGAACGGCGCGTTGATCATCCGTCCGGGGCGGCCGGAGGCGAACCCGGCGAGGATCAGGTCGTCGGTCGACACCGCGTCGAGCCGGCCGCCGGCGAGCGCGTCCATGCAGGCGCCGTAGGTGTCCACCGTGACCGGGCGCGCGGCCACCTTGCGCTCCTCGATCACGCGGCGCCAGGAGTTGGACCCCTTCACCTCGCAGATCCGCTTGCCCTTGAGGTCGCGCACGTCCCTGATCGCCGCGGCGTCGGCGCGGACGAAGGTGTCCTGGTGGGCGACGTAGTACGGCCCGCCGAAGGTGACCTTCGTCTTCCGCTTCGCCGTGATCGAGTACGTCGCGACCACCATGTCGACGTCGCCCTTGGCGAGCGCGTCCTCACGGACGGAAGAGTTCGTCGTCTTGAACGTCAGCCGGCTCTTCGGGACGCCCAGCTTGCCCGCGACGTAGGTCGCGACGTCGACGTCGAAGCCCTCGTACGTGCCGTCCGGGCGCTTCACGCCGAGGGCGGGCTGGTCCTCCTTCACGCCGATGACGAGAGAGCCCTTGTCCACGATGGACTGCTCCTTCTCGGCGCCGAGGCCGCAGGCCGACAGCAGCGCCGCCGCGGCGAGGACGGCCCCCGGGGCGGCGATGGCACGGGTCGCGCGCATGGCTTGATCTCCTTGATCAGGCGAACTCGGTCAGCGGAACTCGGCCAGCCGGGGACGGACCCCCGCGATGATCAGCGCGGCGATGACGGCGGCCGCCACGGGCGGCACCGCGTTCCAGCCGCGCAGCCCGCCGTCGGCGTCCCGGATGGCCTTGTCGAAGGCGTCCTGGTGGACGGCGGTCAGCGAGCTCAGCGCCGCGTCGTAGGCGTCGAAGTCGCGGATCGCGTTGGACGTGCGGCCCATCCGCAGGTCGACCGCGCCCGCCCGGTTCCCCGCCGACGCCAGCTGCCGCATCCGCGCGTCGTTGCGCTGGACGGTCCGGTACGCGGTGAGCGTCCTGGCCAGCGCGTCGCCCTCGCGGCCCTTGTCCACCGTCCGCGCCTCGTCCCCGAAGAAGCCGAGGAACGGGGAGGTCTGGCCGGGCCGGTACGCGCCGGCCTTCTCCTCCAGGCCCGCGTAGTAGTTCTCCAGGTTCACCGGCCTGTCGCCGAGGTCGGGGTAGATCACCGACAGCGACTTGTCGAGGTAGGTCTGCTCGTAGGTGTCGGCGCGGCCGGGGTCGAGGAGGTAGCGGCTCTCGTCCCCGAAGGCGCTGTGGCTGATCGCCCGGGCCCGCGACAGCTGGAGGATCGAGTCGAAGCCGTCCTCCTTGGCGGTCCTGATGTGCCCCGCGTGGGCGGTGAGCAGGCCCGCCCCGACCGCGGTGAGGACGACGGTCCCGAGCGTCGCCAGCACCAGCGCCGGGTTCAGCACCCGCCGGAACGTCCGCACCAGGTACAGCTGCGTCGCGACCAGCAGCAGCAGCGCGATCAGTCCGGTGAGGGCGACCCAGGTGCGCCCGGTCAGCACCGCCGACCGCTTCGTCTCGTACGACTGCCGGACGTTCGCGCCGGTGTCGAGCGTGATGTTGTACGCCTTCGGCAGCAGCTGCAGCTTCATCAGGTCGGTGGCCTGCCGGTAGGCGTCCAGGACCTGCGCCGGCGTCTCGCCGGGCGCGTGGTTCGACTGCGCGTCGAGCTGCATGGCCTGGCCGACGAGCCGCTCGTACTTGCCGAGGCCGTCCAGCACCTCCTGGACGGTGCGCCGCAGCGCGGGGTCGCGCCCGGCGAGCTGCGCGGCCTGCACCGCCGCCGCGTCGGCCTCCCCGCGGCGCTTCTCGTACACCCGCAGGGTCTCGTCGTAGCCGATGCCGAGGCCGTGCTCGCGGCCGATCAGCAGGATGCTGGAGACCTGCGCGTCCATGTCGCTGAGCGCGAAGTACAGGGTGCCGGTCGCGACGACCTGCGGACCGGCGTCGTGCCCGATCGTCTCGACGGAGTCGCGCGCGTTGCCGACGGCCACGGTGAGGACGGCCAGCAGCGCCACGAGCGCGGCCACGCAGAGCACGACGTGCGCCCGGATGCGGCCCGGGATCGTCTTGAGCCACCGGCCGCGCACGAACGTCCTCAGGCGGCCGCCGCGCCCGGGGTCGGCGGGCTTCCTGTCCGAAGGCGGCGCGGGCGGACGCGGGGCGGGAGCCGCCGGGGGTGCCGGACTCATCGTCATGACGTGCCCTCCTGCAGGGACAGCGTGATGGTCGTCCAGGCGCCCACGTGGATGCGGTCGCCGTCGCCGACCGGAACGGGCACGTTCACCGGGATCGGCTCCGTTCCGCCGTTCACCGTGGTGCCGTTCGTCGAACCGGGGTCGATCAGGTGCCAGGCGCCGTCCGGCCGCGCGAGCAGGACGGCGTGCAGATGCGAGACGCCCGGGTCCTCGGGCGGCGCGCTGAGGTCGATCTCGGGCAGCAGCGCGCGGGAGGCGCTGCGCCGCCCGATCCGGATCTGCGGGCCGGCCAGCGGGACGCGGCGCTCGGGGCAGTACGGCGGGAACGCGAGCCCTCCGCCGTCCGGCCCCATCTCCGCGACCACCGAGTCGAAGTAGGCGCGGTCGGCGATGACCAGCGCGTGCGGGCCGGGCGCCGGGGCCGGGCGCGGGACGACGGGCACGCCGCCCTCCCGCTGCTGCGGCACCAGCGGCACCGCGCGCGCGGTGCCCGCCGGGGTGAACTCGACGGTGTAGACGGTGCCGGTCTCGAAGTCGTACCCGTCCTCCTCGCAGAAGCGGCCGGAACGCGGCGTCCCGCAGCGCGGGCAGGCCGGCTCCTCCGCGGGCTCGGCGGCCGGGGCGGGTCCCGGGGCGGGTCCCGGCGCGGCCCCGGGCGCGGACTCGGGCTCCGGCTCGGCGAACTCGGCGCGCCGCGCGCCCTCCATGAGGTCACCGCAGACGTCGCAGTAGTCGGTGGACTGGGACGCGTGCCCGCTCGGACAGACCGGCATGGGCCTCAGCCCCCTGCCTCGTCGCCGTGCCGCGTCCGCACGGTCCGGACGGAGCGGGTGTCGAGCGACATCTCGTCCGCCTTCGCCACGTCCCGCTTCAGCCGCACGGTGCCGCGCGCCGGGTCGACCACGTCCACGACCTTGTCGAGCAGGCCGGAGATCTGCTGGTTGCCGACCTCGCGCGCCAGCACCACGGCGCGTCCGAGCCGGGCGGTCGCGGTGTCCTCGTCGCCCTCCCGCCGCGCCTCCAGGCCCTGCTGGATCGCCTCGGCGAGCTCGGACTGGCCGGTGTGGTGCGCGACGCGGCCGTTGATGCGCGTCGACCTGGCCTCGTCGTCGGTCCACTCGGCGATGACGTTGCCGGACGCGAGGACCTGGTCGCCCGCGACGAGCTTCACCCACGCGGCCCGCATCTGCCGCCCCACGTCGCCGGGCTGCACCTCCACGCACAGGTGGTACTCGCGGTTCTCGGCGCCCCACGCGCCGAGCGGGTAGTCGCCGGTCTGCGGGCCCGACTCGGCCCGCCGGCCGGTGAGGTCCTCCACGGCGGGGACCATCTGCTTGATGAACCGCAGCCGCGCCTGCTGCGGCGTCCACACGCGCAGCGTCACGTCCGCGACCTGCTTGCCCATCGCGGCCCGCGTCATCGCCAGGAAGTCGGCCTCCAGGTCGGCCGGGTCGGGGACGTCGAGGAACCCGCCCAGCAGCACCGAGGTGATCTTGCGGAGCTCGGCGACGTTCCAGTCGGTGCCGACGCCCCGCGCGTCGCACAGGAAGTGGCCGGCGCACACGCGCAGCGCCGCGTCCAGCTCCTCCTCGGACTCGTGCTGGTTCTTCCCGTCGGTGAGCAGGATCGCGTGCTTGACGGCGCCCTCCGCGACGGCGTCGTGCCCGGTGAACAGCCGGTCGGCGAGCCGCAGCCACGACCCGATCGCCGTGCCGCCGGCCGCCTCCAGCCGCCCCACCGCGTCCACCGCGGCACGCCGGGACGCCGCGTCCGCCCGGACGAGCCGCTCCCCCTGCGGGTACACCATCCGCGGCCGGTTCGCTCCCGCGACCACCGCGAAGTGCACGCCGTCGCGCAGCACGTTCACCGCCGCCCGCGCCGCCCGCTTCGCCGCGGCCATCTTCCCCCGGTACGACATCGACCCGGAGGTGTCGATCATGATGATCTCCGCGGCGGGGGCTCGGCCGCCGTCCGCCACCGGGGCCGGGCCGCCGGACGAGCGCGCCTCCACCGAGACGATCGCGTGCATCTCCCGTCCGCCGGCCGGGAGGTAGGGGTTCTGGTCCACCCGCACGGTGAACTCCGGAAATTCGCTCATCTGGCCCGCTCCCTGCTCGGTCCTGGCGGCGGGTAGCGAAGGACCGCCACCGTCACGTTGTCGTGCCCGCCCGCGTCCAGCGCCGCCCGCACCAGCCGCCGCGCCGCGTCCAGCGGCCCGTCCCGGCCGGTGAGGGCCACGGCGGCGAGGTCGGACGGCTCCGGCAGGTCGTTCCACAGCCCGTCGCTGCACAGCACCACCAGCCCCGGACCCGTCGGCCGGAACGCCGCCACGTGCGGGTCGAGCGGGCCCGCGTCCGCCCCCAGCCAGGCGGTCAGCACGTGCGCGCGCCGGTCGGCCCACGCGTCCTCGGCGCTCATCGCGCCCTGCTCGATCATGGACGAGGCCCACGAGTCGTCCGTGGTGAGCCGGCACGACCCCGCCGGGGACAGCCAGTAGGCGCGGCTGTCGCCGACCCATCCGACGGTGATGCCGCCCGCGTCCACGACGGCCGACACGAACGTGCACGCGGGGGAGGCGTCGGGGTCGCCGGGGAGCGCCGCCACGGCCTCGCCCGCCCGCGCCACCGCGTCGCGCATCGCGCCCCGGGGGTCCATGCCAGCGGTGACGCGGTCCGTCAGGACGGCCAGCGCCGCCTCGGCGGCCAGCCGCGACGCCTCCTCCGACCCGGGCGCCGTCGCGACCCCGTCGCAGACCACCGCGCACACGCCCGCGGGCAGCGCCGCCAGCGCGAACGCGTCCTCGTTGCGGCTGCGCCGCAGCCCGAGGTCGCTCACCGCCGCCCCGAACCGCCCGGCCTCCGCCTCGACGTGCTCCCGCCCGCTCGGCTGCCGCAGCCCGCACTGCTCGCAGTACCCGTCGGCCCCGACGGCCCCGCCTCCGCAGTCCACGCAGGCGCCCGCGGCACCGCCGCCCTCACCCGGAGGCGGGGGCGGGCCGGACGGCCGCTCCGGCGAGCGGGCCTGGCGCGGCACGGGGCCGGGCGCCGGCGGGACGCCCCGCGAAGCCGGGTTCGCCGCGCCGCCCGGAAGTGCGGTGCCGAGCGGCGGCGTCCTGGGCGTGGTCGGGTCGGGGCGCCCGCACTCCTCGCAGAAGCGGTCGCGTTCGTTGACGGGCTCGCCGCAGGTACGGCAGAGCGCGACGGGGGTGTGCTGGTCCGCGTTCATGGTCAGAAGAGCGTCCTCGGACGGACGGCGTTGGCCCGTTTGACCATCGCGTGGCGGTGCTCGGCCCCGTCGGCGAGCTTGGCGAGCACGCGGTAGACCTCCTCCAGCCTCTTGCGGAGGGCCTGCTCGTCCAGGGCGGTGCCGAGGATCTGCTGCCGCACCCCGGGCGGCGCCGAGCCGCGGTCGGCGCGGACCCAGGCCAGCGCCGCCTCCAGCACCTCGGCGGCGAACGCGGCCGACCGCTCGGTGTCGAGGCGCAGCGACGACAGCCGCCGTCCCGCCTCGACGAGCGCGGGCGCGTCCAGCTCGGTGGGGCCGCGCCCCCGCACGGCGGTCGCGACGGCGGCGAGCTGCGCGGCGAGGTAGTGGCTGGAGATGCGGGGGACCGAGTCGAGGACGCGTTCGGCGGACGCGCGATCGCCCGCAGCGAGCCGCGTGCGCGCCAGCCCGAACGCGGCGCTGACGTGGGTGGGATCGGTGCGCCAGACCGTCTCGTAGTAGTAGCCGGCGGCGGCCGTCTCGCCCAGCGTCTCGTGGCAGAACGCCAGCGCCAGCTTGGGCGCCTGCTCGCCCGGCGCGAGGTCGTACAGGTCGTTGAACACCGCGACGGCCTCGGTGCCGCGCCCGCCGGCGAGGGCGCGCGCGCCCCGGTACCAGTCGACGCGCCAGTCGTCCGGGGCCTCGGCGGCGATGTCCTCCAGCAGGTGCGCGGCGCCGTCGAGGTCGCCCAGCCCGATGCGGACGCGCACCAGCGCGAGCCGCACCTCCCGGGACGCGACCGGCGCGGACGCCAGCGCCGCGGCCAGGTCGGCGGGGTCGCGGGCGGTGAGCCCGGCGAGGAACGCCGCGGCCGGGTCGGAGGCGTACACCAGCGGGACGGGCAGCGCGGCCGCGGCGGCGGCCGGCTCCACCGGCGCCAGGATCGGCGGGGCCCCGCCGCTCCCCCGGGCGCCGTCCAGGCCGCCGACGATCTCGGTTCCGGCCGTCTGCTGCTCGGGCCCGAACAGGGGCGACGGCGCGGGGCGCGGGCGCCCGTCCTCGGCCGACAGGACCTCCCGCAGCACGCCGGTGAGCTGCTCGGCCATCTCGGCGGCGCTCTGGAACCGGCGGGCCGGGTCGGGGTGCGTGGCGCGGCGCAGCAGCCGGTGGTAGGACTCGTGCCGCTGGAAGAGCGGCACCTCCTCGCGCGGCGGCAGGCTGCGCAGATGCCGCCCGGTGTAGCCGCGGAACGGGAAGCTCAGCACGGCCAGCGTCCGGCCGACGGTGTAGAGGTCGGAGCTCACCGAGGGGCCCTGCGAGCCGATCTCGGGGGCCTGGTAGCCGGGCGTGCCGAAGATCGGGCTGTCCGCGTCGAAGGCCCGCCGGACGCCGCCGAGGTCGATCAGCTTGAGCTGCTCCTCGGACTGGATGGCGTTGTCGGGCTTGAAGTCGCAGTACAGCAGCCCGACGCCGTGCAGGTAGCCGAGCGCGCTCAGCACCTCCAGGCCGTAGGCGATGACCTGGCCGAGCGGCAGCGACGCCTGGTCGCCCTGCGCCTTGCGGGCGCTGAGCAGGATGTCCTTCAGCGAGCGGCCCCCGACGTACTCCATCACGATGTAGCCGGAGTCGCCGTGCCGCACGAAGTTGTAGATCTTGACGATGTTGGGGTGCTCGACCTCGGCGAGGAACGCGCGCTCGGCGGTGGCGGCGGCCAGCGAGTCGGCGTCGCCGGTGTCGAGCAGGCCCTTGAGGACGACCCACCGCTCGCTGACGTTGTGGTCGCGGGCCAGGTACACCCAGCCGAGCCCGCCGTGCGCCAGGCAGCCGAGCACCTCGTACTGCCCGCCGATCATCTCGCCGGGCCGCAGCTTCGGGGTGAACGAGAACGGGTGCCCGCAGTTGCGGCAGAAGCCCTCGGTGCGCCCCGGGCGCCCGCCCCGGCTGCGCCCGACCTTCTCGTCGCACTTGCTGCAGAAGCGCCGATTCTCCGGCACCTCCGGATTCTCCATGATCGCCGAGGCGGGGTCGCGGGCCGGCACGGGCGGCACCTCGACGAGCCCGGCGCCGAGCATGCCGCGCCTGGCCGAGCCGCTGGAGCCCGTCCCCCGGGTGCCGCCGCGCGAGGCCGTCCGCCCGGACCCGACGCTGCCCGACCCGCTCGTCGGCGCGCTGCCGTACGACGCCCCCTGGCCGCTGCGCCCGCTCTGGCCGGACGAGCCGGGCGGCATGCCCGCGGGCGGCGAGGGCGTCGCCGGGGTCGTCACCGGCGCCGGGCCGGGGGCGGCCGGAGCCGAGCCGGGAGGGCGCCCGTACGCGCCCGGATAGCCGGGCATCGCGGGCGCGGCGGGCCGCACCGGCGCCGCCGTCCGCGCGGGCGGCGGCGGCCCGGCGGGCGACGGGCCGATGGGCGCCGGACCGGTGTGCGCCGGGTTGAACGCCGCAGCGGGACGGGACGCCGACTGGGGCGCGGATTGGGGCGCCGACTGAGGCGCGGACTGGGGCGGCGGCTGGGGCGCCGGGGGCGCCTGCTGAGGCGTCTGCTGCGGTGACGAGTTCGCCGCGGGCGGCGCGGCGGCGGGAGCCATGCCGCAGACGTCGCAGAATCCGTCCGCCTCCACCTCGCCCGTGCAGCCGGGCTGGGTGCATCGGTTCATCGCCGGGTCCCCGTCTCGCTCTCGCACGCCCTGATCGCTCGCTGGTACTCCGCCAGCACCGCGGTCGCCCTGCGCAGATCGCAGGGCGCCGTCCACAGCACCTCGCGCGCCTCCCCGTACAGCACGGTGAGCCGCTCGTCCTCGGCGAGGCCGAGCCGCGCCGCCTTCGCCCGGTACGCCTCCAGACGCCCCCGGAGCTCGCCCCGCCGGTCGAGCAGCCCGGCGCTGAGACGCAGGTCACCGCGCGCCCGTTCCAGCGCCTCCTCGGCGGCGTGCTCCAGTTCGGCGAAGCGCCCCGCCATCTCCACCCAGCGCCCGGCCTCGCGCAGCCGTTCGAGGGCGGCGAGCCGGTCCCGCAGCGCGGCGCCGAGGCCCCGCGCGGGATCCGGGAGGTTCGGGGAGTGGATCTTGTCGAGGGCGCTCGCGTGGGCGTCGTGGGCCTGCCGCTCCGTGTCCTCGACCTCCTCGACGCGGGCCGCGACCCGCGCCACGAGCTCCTCGTAGTCCTCGCGCATCCTGGCGACGCCGGCGAGCTCGTCGCCGAGCGAGGTCAGTATGGCGCAGACGCGGTCCAGCCGCGCGGTGTCGGCGCGGCCGTCCCTGACCAGCGACAGCGGGTCGGTGCGGACGAGCCGGCCGAGCGCGGTCAGCTCGCGGCCGACCCGGTCCAGCTCGGGATGCCGGGTGCCGTCCAGCGAGTGCGCCAGCCGGGCCGTCCTGCGCCAGCTCTCCTCGGCGTCCTCCAGCGGCTGGAGCAGCGCCGACCAGGCGGCGTCGGCGGCGGCGATCTCGCCCGCGACGAACTCGTAGGCGTCCGACATCATCGCGACGGCCTCGTCCAGCGTGATGCGGCGCTCCTGCGGGCCGAGCAGCGTCCGGTGCTCCAGCGGGATCTGCCCGTCGGGCAGCTCGACCGACGGGCCCGCCAGCAGGCCGGACAGCTCCGTCAGCGTGGCCGGGTCCGGCCGGGGCGACCGTTCGCGCAGCTCACCGGCCGCGTCCAGGACGCGCTGGTAGGCGTCGAACAGCCGCCACAGCGTCGCCAGCCGGGCCTGCGCCGCGTCCCAGCGCCGCCACGTCTCGCCGGTGAGCCGGGCGCCCTTGAGCAGGCGGCCGCCGTCGTGGCGCTCCAGTTCGAGGAGGTTCGAGGCGATGCGGTCGCGCTCGTCCCGCAGCGTGCGCAGGGCATGGTCGACGCCTTCACGGCTCATGGGCGCGGCGGCCCCTGCCCCGCTCTGGTCCAACGTCTGCCCCGCGATCGTCTTCTCCGGTCCCCCCTGAGCATGCCCGCAGAGCCGGTCTGGGAGCACGGACCGGTCCACTATCGGACGTACGCTCTCATACAAGTGTGATCCGTGACACTAACCGAGACAAGGCGCTTTCCGTCGGGTCAGGTCCGCGTCGCGAGACCGCCGCTCTCCGCCGATCCTCACGTGCCCGTACCCTGTGCAGGGGGAACCTCGTTGTTCCTGGTGACGTTACGACAGATACGTCATTTAACGAGAGGAGTGGTGAGTCCGCGGTGTCGGACCCCAGTCATAGACCCGGTGCCCCATGCTGACCGCCGCACTGGGCGTTCTCGCGGTGATCGTCCTCACCGCCGCCACCGGTTACTTCGTCGCCCAGGAGTTCGCCTACGTCGCCGCCGACCGCGCGACCCTGGAGCAGGCCGCCGAACGCGGCGACACCTCCGCCCGCAGGGCCCTCAAGGTCATCGGCCGGGTCTCGTTCATGCTGTCGGGCGCGCAGCTCGGCATCACGATGACGACGCTGGTCGTCGGCTTCATCGCCAAACCGGCCCTCGCCGAGCTGATCGAGCCGCTGCTGGGCCTGGTGGGAATCCCCGAGGGGGCCACGGGCGCGATCGCCCTCGCCACCGGCTTCGTCCTGGCGACGCTCATCCAGATGCTCCTCGGCGAGCTGTTCCCGAAGAACCTCGCCCTGGCCCGCGCCGAGCAGCTGGCCCGCGTGCTGGCCGCCTCCACGCTCGTCTACCTGACGGTCGCGGGGCCGCTCATCCGGCTGTTCGACCGCGCGGCGGAGCGGCTGCTGCGCGCCGTGGGCGTCGAGCCCGTCGAGGAGCTGCACAGCGGCGCGACGCTGGAGGAGCTCGGCGACATCATCGGCAAGTCGCACAGCGCCGGGCACCTGCCCGCCGACCTGTCCGGCCTGCTCGACCGCGCCCTGTCGTTCGGCGACCTCACGGCCGACGAGGTCATGGTGCCGCGCCCGCACGTCCGCGCGCTGCCGTCGACCGCGCCCCTCGCCGACCTGGTCGCGCTGATCCGCGAGACCGGCCACAGCGCGTACCCCGTCTACGGGCAGGAGGTCGACGACGTGGTCGGCGTCGCGGGCGTCCGCGAGGTCGCCGACGACGCGCTCGACCCGTCCACGCCGGTCGGGTCCGTCGCCCGGCCCGCGCTGCTGGTGCCCGGCAGCCAGCCGCTGTACGGCGTCATCGAGCACATGCGCGACTCCGGCGAGGAGTTCGCCTGCGTCGTGGACGAGTACGGCGGGCTCGCCGGGATCCTCACCTTCGAGGACGTCGCCGAGGAGCTCGTCGGGGAGATCGCCGACGAGACCGACGGCCCCGAGGACGCCCCGACGTCCGGGCCGGACGGGTCCTGGGTGGTCGACGCCGGCATGCGCATCGACGAGGTCGGCCGCCTCACCGGCCTCGACCTGCCCGAGGGCGACGCCTACGACACCCTCGGCGGGCTGGTCATGGCGGAGCTGCGCCGGCTGCCGAGCCCCGGCGACCGCCTCACCGTCGCACTGGACGGCGGCGCCGTCGAGCTGGAGGTCGTGAGCGTGGCCCGACGGGTCGCCGAGAAGATCCTGATCCGCGCGGCGCACCCCGCGGACGTCCCGTCCGGCGAGGAGGAGGTCGCGTGGACCCGCTGACCTCGCTGCTGGTCACCGTCGCGCTGCTGCTCGGCAACGGCTTCTTCGTCGCCGCCGAGTTCGCGCTGGTCGCGGCCAACCGCCCGCAGCTCGAACGCGCCGCCGCGAAGGGCAGCCGCCCCGCCGTGGCCGCCCTCGCGGGCGTCCGCGAGCTGTCGCTGATGCTCGCCGGCGCGCAGTTCGGCATCACGATGTGCTCGCTCGGCCTCGCCATCGTCACCGAGCCCGCGTTCGAGCACTTCCTCGAACCGCCGCTGCACGCGCTCGGCGTCCCCGAGGCGGGCTCCAAGGCGATCGCGCTCGGCTGCGCGCTCGCCGTCGTGACGTTCCTGCACATGGTCGTCGGCGAGATGGCCCCGAAGTCGTGGGCGATCGCGCACCCGGAGCGGTCGGCGATGATCCTCGCCCTGCCGTTCCGCGCGTTCGCGAAGGTGTCCCGCCCGATCCTGTCGGCGCTGAACGCGGTGACCAACGCGCTGCTGCGGCTCATCCGCGTCACGCCGAAGGACGAGCTGGACAGCCACACCGACCCGGCGCGGCTCAGCCACCTGGTCGGCGAGTCCCGCCGCCTCGGCCTCATCGGCCGCCGCGACCACGAGCTGCTGCACCGGGCGATCTCCGCGCGGGAGGCCACGGTCGGGCACCTCGTCGTGCCCGCCACGTCCGTCACCACGATCGACGCGGACGCGACCGCCGCGCAGATCCGCCGGACCGCCACGGCCAGCGGCCACAGCCGCCTGCTGGTCCGCGACCTGAACGGCGCGATGACGGGGATCGTCCACGTCCGGGCCGCCATCATCGAGCCGGGCGACGAGCGCCGCGCGGGCGAGCTGGCGCACCCCGCCCCCGTCCTCACGGCGAGGACGACCGTGCTGGACGCGGTCAGCCGCATGCGCCGCGGCCGCGCCCAGCTCGCCGTGGTCAACGACGACCGCGAGGAGTTCGCCGGAATCGTCACCCTGGACGACCTCCTGGCGGAGCTTCTGGCCACCAACCCGCACTGACGCAGGCCGCGTACCTGCGACAACGCCGCAGGTGTCGAGGTGCTGCAACGGGTTTTCCGGTCCATCATCGGAGGATGAGCGGACAGGGTCACGGTCATGGGCACGGTCACGGGCACTCGCGGAAAGGGCGCCTCGCCCACCTGGTGCGCCCGCACTCGCACGAGGCGGCCGACAAGGTGGACTCGGCCATGGAGGCGAGCTCCCAGGGCATGCGCGCCCTGTGGATCTCCCTGGCGGCCCTGGGCGCGACCACGGCGCTGCAAGCCGCCGTGGTCGCGTTCACCGGATCGGTGGCGCTGCTGGGCGACACGCTCCACAACGCCGCCGACGCGCTGACGGCCGTCCCGCTGGGCGTCGCGTTCCTCCTCGGCCGCCGCCCGCCGTCCCGCCGGTACACCTACGGGTACGGGCGCGCCGAGGACCTGGCGGGCGTCGTCATCGTCCTGACCATCGCCGCGTCCTGCGCCGCCGCCGGGTACGCCGCCGTCCACCGCCTGGCGCATCCACAGCCTGTGGACCACGTGGCCGCCGTCGCGGGCGCCGCGCTGGTCGGCTTCCTGGGCAACGAACTCGTGGCGCGCTACCGCATCCGCGTAGGCCGCCGCATCGGCTCCGCCGCGCTCGTCGCCGACGGCCTCCACGCCCGCACGGACGGCTTCGCGTCCTTGGCCGTCCTCATCGGGGCCGCCGGTGTCGCCCTGGGCGCCCCCTGGGCCGACCCGGCCGTCGGCCTGCTCATCACGGTGGCGATCCTGACCGTCCTGTGGCAGACGGCCCGCGAGGTCTGGCGCCGCCTGATGGACGCCGTGGACCCCGCCCTGGTCGACCAGGCCGAAGCCGCCCTCGGCGCCACGCCCGGCGTCCTCGCGGTGGGCGACGTCCGCCTCCGCTGGATCGGCCACAGCCTGCGCGCCGAGTGCGACGTGGTCGTCGACCCCGCCTCCACCGTCGTCCACGCCCACCGGATCGCCGTGGACGCCGAGCACAGCCTCCTGCACGCCCTCCCCCGCCTCACCGGCGCGGTGGTCCACCCGGACCCCGAACCCCGGCCCGGTGAAGATCATCACGCGGCCCTGGCGGGTCACCGCTGAGTCGGCTGCCTGTGAGACGTTAGTCCGGAGCAGAAGGGGAACATACAGGCCCCGGACGATCGATCTGGGACGGGATGGCGTCGTGAACCAGCCTTCGGAAATCAACGGACCCGACGAGAACACCGGCCCCCCCTACGTCCCGGACTCCGACCTGCCGACGGTGACCGTCCCCCTGCCGGGCGCGGTCGAGCAGGAATCGTCCGCCGAGGCCACCCAGGCCCTCCCGGCCGTCACACCATCCCCCACCGAGACCGCCCCCCTCCCGCCGGCCGAGGCCCCGCCGACGCCACCCGCCCCCGAGCCGGACGTCGAGTTCGCGGACGCCCAGGCCGATCCAGGAACGACGCAGCCCGTCCCCCCGGAAGCCGTGGACCCCGCAGGCGGCGTGGTCCTTCCGGAGACGGTGGAAGACGATCTGCCTGCCAGTGCCGTGCCGGCCGCAGACACGACGGCCGTCGATCTGCCCGACCTCGGCGCGGTGGCGGACGGCGACGAAGCCAGCGAGGGCGCCTCGGCACGGCACGAGGCACCACCGCCGGCAGAGGACCATGCAACAACGGACGCGGTGGTCGCCGAGAGCACGGAGGCGGGGCAGGACGTTCCGTCGGAGGACGCTGCGAGCGGCATCGCCTCCCCCGAACCGGTCGCGGGCGAGGGGATCGATCCGCGGGCGGCGTTGGGAACCGTGCCGATCGAGGTCGGCGAGCCGACGCCCCCGTTGGGGACGGAGACGGGCGACGGGGGCTGGCGCGAGCTGGTCGAGAGCGTCTACGGGCCGCTGAGCGAGTTCTACGAGGGGCTCGACGCGCGGCTGCGGGAGGTGCCCGAGGACGTCCCGCCGGTGGGGTGGGCGCCGCACATCGCGGCTCTCCGAGCGCTGCGGGACGGTCGGGTCGCGGGGGAGTGGGACGTGCTCGCCCGGTTCCTCGTCGCGCCCGCGACGCTGGAAGGCGCGGAGGGGCTGCGGCTCGTCCAGGCGGACGAGGGCGACGAGGCCCGGGTCGTCCGGGACGCGGTCAAGGAGCTCACGGAGGCGGACGGGCGGGCCCTGCTGATCGCCCCCACTCCGGAGCGGGCCGCCGAGCTGCTGCGCGCCGTGGAGGACGACCCCGATGTCTTCTCGCTGCTGATCGAGACGCGGCCGGAGACGGCGGAGGCGCGGTCGGTGCGGACGCAGGCGCTGCCCCCCGTCGAGGAACGGCCGGCCGAGGAGCCGCCCGCCGAAGCGCCGCCGCCGCTGCGGGAGCCGGGGTCCAACGGGACGGTCGAGTTCAGGCCCGTGGGCGACGCGCTCCCGGAGCCTGAGGCCGTCGTGACCAGGGCGGAGCCCCTGCCCACGCTGCCGCCCGAGGACGCCGTGGAGCCGGTGGAGCCCGAGGAGGGCCCGTCGGCGCCGGAGGCGCGGGTGCGGTCGGCGGCGCTCCGTCCGGTCGGAGAGGCCTGGCGGCTGTCGTGGCAGACCGAGGCGCGGATGCTTCAGCGCGGGCTGATGTCGCTGGAGCAGTGGCCGCGCGACGCGGCGGCGCTCCAGTCCGTCCAGGCGGAGAACCTGCGGGCGGCCGAGCAGCTGGAGGCGGAGAAGGCGGACCTGGCCCGCGCGATCGAGGACGCCCGGGACGCGGCGGCCGCCGCTGAGGAGGCGGCGGCCGGCGCCGACGCCGAGGCGGAGCGGCTCTCCGGCGTCCAGGAGGAGGCCGAGGCGGAGCTGGCGGGGCCGCGGGCGGAGGCGGACCGGCTGAAGAGGACCGCGGACGAGGCGGGCGCCGAGGCGGCCGCGCTGACGCGGACGGCCGACGCCACCTACGCGCGCTGCGTCCAGATCGACGAGCGGGCCAAGACGGCGCAGTCGGAGTTGCAGGGGGCGCGGCAGGCGGAGGCGTCCCTCACCGAGGAGCTGGCGCGGGCGCGGGAGGCGCTGCCCGGCGCGGCGGAGGAGGCGCACCGGCTGGCGGCGGCCGACGCGGACGCCGCGGCGGAGGGCCACGCCGCGTACTACCGGCTGGTGTCGGCGGAGTCGGCGCTGTCGGCGCTGCGCCGCAAGATGACGCTCGGGCAGCGGCTGCACGTGGCGTCGCCGCCGTCGGAGCTGCGCGGCCTGCGCGCCGAGGTCAAGGCCCGGACGCGGGAGGCGGACGAGGCGGCGACGCGGGCGCGGGAGGCCAAGGAGGCGGCGGAGCACGCGGAGCGGGTGCGGCGCGGGCTGGCGTCGTTCGTGTCCGAGGGCGGGGCGCGGCTGAAGGCCGCGCAGGAGGCCCAGGAGCGGCTCGGGACCGAGCTGGCCTGGCTCGCGACGGAGCGGGAGAAGGTCGGCGCCGAGCACCAGGAGCAGGCCCTGCGGGCGTCGGAGGCGGTCGAGCGGGCCACCGAGGCGGGCCTGCGGGCGCGCGCGGCGCACCAGGTCGCGCAGGCGATCGAGGAGCGGGCGAACGCCGCGCGGACGTCCCGCGAGGAGGCGCTGGCGGCGGCGGCGCGGGCCCGGTCGGACGCGGAGGCCGCCACGGCGCGCGCGGCGCAGACCGCGTCCGAGCTGGCGCGCCGCACGGAGGAGGCCGCGGCGGAGACCGCCGCGCGGGAGGCCGAGCTGGAGACGGTGGCGGCGGCCGAGGAGCGGTCGCGGGAGAGCGTCCTGGAGATCTGCGGCGCCGACCCCGCCGACGGCCCGGAGGCCGTCCCCGCGCACCAGCGCCGCGCGATGGCCCGGATCGAGGAGCTCACCGGCTTCCTGGAGGGCGGCCGGGCGGCGGGGGGCGAGGTCCTGCTCCGCACCGCCGACCTCGTCGTCGGGACGCCGGCGGGCGCCGGGCTGACCGTCCGCGACGAGGAGTTCGACGCGCTGATCGTCGCGGACGCGGGGACGGTGACCGACGGCGAGTTCCTCATCGGGGCCGTCCGCGCGCGCCGCTGGATCCTCGTGGGGGCGGCCGGGACGCGCCCGCCGGGCTACCGCGAGTACGCGGGCTCGCCGGCGGGGCGGCTGGAGCTGAGCCCGTTCGAGCGCGCCGCGACGGCCGCGCCCGGCCTGGCGGGCTAGTCGTCCTCGTCGTCGTCGGGCAGGAACAGGTGGAGCAGCCAGCCGACGACGCCGACGACGATCGCGCCCCAGAAGGCCGGCCAGAACCCGGTCACGTGGAACGGCAGGTCGAGCCCCTCCGCCAGCTCGCTCGTCAGCCAGAGCAGCAGCGCGTTCACGACGAGCCCGATGAGCCCGAGCGTGACGACGTAGAAGGCGCAGCCGAGGGTCTTGATGAGCGGCTTGAGGACGGCGTTGACCAGCCCGAAGATGACGGCGACCGCGACCAGCGTGAGGATCCGCCGGGAGGTGGTCTGGTCGCCGAGCGTGATGCCGTCGATCAGGACCGTGGCGACCCACAGGGCGACCGCGGTGGCGCCGACCTTGAGAAGTATTCGCACGCCACGCATCATGCTGGCCGGGACACGGCCATGTCATCCCACTGCGAGACCATCCGGGCGGACGCTCCCGTCATCACCGCGGATGACCCGTCCGGCGGCGTCCTACTCGGCGCGGTCGAAGAACGGGGAGGTGGCGGCGGCCTGGGAGCGGGCGTCGGACCGCCGGCCCGCCACGGGGGCGCCCTGCACGGCGGGCTCGCGGGGGGCGGCGTCCCGGCGGGGCGCGCTCCTCTGCCGCACGCGGGCCAGTTCGCGCTCCAGGCGGCGCTTCTCCATCTCCAGCGTGGTCAGCGACTCCTCGTGCTCCTCCCGCAGGTCGCGCAGGTCGCGGCGGGTGCGGATGCGGCGGGCGGCGCCCTTGAAGGTGAACGCCATGCCGCTGAGGAAGACGAGGGCCACTCCCGCGCCGGAGAGGAACACCTGCCATTCGCTCTCCAGGCCCGGGACGGCCTGGCCGAAGACGACGAGGTCCGCCGGGCCGGTGTTGTCCATGACGACACCGGCGCCGACCGTGATGGCGGCCGCGACCAGGAGAAAACCGAGGAACACCATGGGCAGATCTCCTCTGCAGTGACTCCGGAGGGGGAACGGAGGGCCCCCACCATGCCAGACCCGAAGACGATCATGTCGGTTTCGCCGGGTAAATCCTGGTCAGAGGCTTTCGTCCGAACCGATCGCGCCGGGTTCCGACGTGATCGCGGCGGGTAGTGAGGGGACGTCGCGACGAGATCCGTGGAGGGGCCATGTCCGTGCAGGCCATCGTGTTCGACCTCGACGGCGTCCTGATCGACTCCGAGCCGGTGTGGGAGGAGGTGCGGCGCGGCTACGTCGCCGAGCGCGGCGGCCGGTGGCTCCCCGACACCCAGGACCGGCTCATGGGCATGAGCACCGAGGAGTGGGCCGGCTACATCGCCGCCGACCTCGTCGACGGCGTCACCGCCGAGGAGGTCGCCTACGAGGTGGTCGACCGGATGTCGCAGCGGTACGCGGACGGGCCGCCGCTGCTGCCGGGCGCCGAGGACGCCGTCCGCCGGATGGCGGAATACCGCCCGCTGGGGCTGGCGAGCTCGTCCCCGCGCGCCCTGATCGACCTCGTGCTCGGGCATCTCGGGGTGGACGGCCTGTTCCTCGCCACCGTGTCGACCGAGGAGGTCGAGAGGGGCAAGCCCGCGCCGGACGGCTACCTCACCGTCGCGGCGCGGATGGAGGTCGCGGCGCGCAACTGCGTCGCGGTCGAGGACTCCGGCAACGGGCTGAGGTCGGCGCACGCGGCGGGGATGGCCGTGATCGCGGTTCCGCGTCCGGCGCACCCGCCGGCGGCCGACGCGCTCGCCCTGGCCGCGCACGTCGCGGGCGGTCTGGACGAGCTGACCCCCGAGCTCGCCGAGGCCGTCGTCCACAGGTGAAGGTTCGGGGGACGGGTGTCCGCGGCGGTTCATAGTATGGCCCGGTGACTTCCCCTGAGACCCCGGAGACCCTCGACACCCTGCGGCGCGTGTTCGGCTACGACGCGTTCCGGGACGGCCAGCGGGAGATCATCGAGCATGTGGTCGCCGGCGGGGACGCCCTCGTCCTGATGCCGACGGGCGGCGGCAAATCGCTGTGCTACCAGATCCCGGCGCTCGTCCGGAAGGGCACCGGCGTCGTCGTCTCCCCCCTCATCGCCCTCATGCAGGACCAGGTCGACGCGCTGCGCGCCCTCGGCGTCCGCGCGGGCTTCCTCAACTCCACCCAGGACTTCGACGAGCGCCGCGTGGTCGAGGCCCAGTTCACGGCGGGCGAGCTCGACCTGCTGTACCTGGCGCCCGAGCGGCTGAAGCTCGCCGCGACCGTCGAGCTGCTCGACCGGGGCGACGTCTCCCTGTTCGCGATCGACGAGGCGCACTGCGTGTCGCAGTGGGGGCACGACTTCCGCCCCGACTACCTGACGCTGTCCGGCCTGCACGAACGCTGGCCCGACATCCCCCGCATCGCGCTGACCGCGACCGCCACCGAGGCCACCCGCGGCGAGATCGCCTCCCGCCTCCGGCTCGAACAGGCCCGCCACTTCGTGGCGAGCTTCGACCGTCCCAACATCCAGTACCGGATCGAGCCGAAGACCGACGCCAAGCGCCAGCTGCTGCGCCTCCTCCAGAACGAGCACCAGGGCGACGCGGGCATCGTCTACTGCCTGTCCCGCAACTCGGTCGAGAAGCACGCGGCGTTCCTGACCGAGAACGGCATCGAGGCCCTGCCCTACCACGCCGGCCTCGACGCCGGGATCCGCGCCGCGAACCAGGCGCGCTTCCTCCGCGAGGACGGCCTCGTCATGGTCGCGACCATCGCCTTCGGCATGGGCATCGACAAGCCCGACGTCCGCTTCGTCGCGCACCTCGACCTCCCCAAGTCCGTCGAGGGCTACTACCAGGAGACGGGCCGCGCCGGACGCGACGGCCTCCCGTCCACCGCCTGGCTCGCCTACGGCCTCCAGGACGTCGTCAACCTCCGCAAGATGATCGACGGCGGCGAGGGCGACGCCGCGCACCGCCGCCGCCAGGCCATGCACCTCGACTCCATGCTCGCCCTCTGCGAGACGGTCGAATGCCGCCGCGTCCAGCTGCTGAACTACTTCGGCCAGTCCGGCGAGCCCTGCGGAAACTGCGACACCTGCCTCACGCCGCCCGAGACGTGGGACGCCACCGTCCCCGCCCAGAAGGTCCTGTCGACCGTGGTCCGGCTCGACCGCGAGCGGCGCCAGAAGTTCGGCGCGGGCCACATCGTCGACATCCTCCTCGGCAAGAAGAACGCGAAGGTCATCCAGTTCGACCACGACTCGCTGAAGGTCTTCGGCATCGGGACCGAACTGCGCGACACCGAGTGGCGCGGCGTCGTCCGCCAGCTCCTCGCCCAGGGCCTGATCGCGGTCGAGAGCAACCACGGCACGCTCGTCCTGACCGACGAGAGCGCCGGCGTGCTGCGCGGCGAGCGCAAGGTGATGATGCGCCGCGAGGCCGAACGCCCCGTCGCCAAGGCCGCGAAGACCGCCAAGTCGGCCAAGGCGCAGGTCGAGCTCCCCGCCGAGGCGATGCCGCTCTTCGAGCGCCTCCGCGCCTGGCGCGCCGCGACGGCCAAGGAGCAGGGCGTCCCCGCCTACGTCATCTTCCACGACGCCACCCTGCGCGAGATCGCCACCGCCCTCCCCACCTCCCTGGCCGAACTGGGCCGCGTCAACGGCGTGGGCGAGAACAAACTCGCCAAGTACGGCGACCAGGTCCTCGAAACCCTGGCCGCCGAGTAGACCCCGGAGAGCACCAGGCGACACAGCGGCCACACTGCTGTGTCGCCGCCGAGGCAATCGACTTGCCTTTACTCTGTGTTATCAGTTGATTACCATATGCACATGACAACCCTGAACAAGATCGCCTTAGGCGGTGCGCTCACCGTCGCGTCGCTCTTCCCCGGCCTCTCCACCACGGCGCACGCCGCCGCTCCGGCGACGTCCCACGCCAGGCCCGCCTCCACCGAACGGGCCGCGCCCGCCGCGTGGAGCGTGAAGTGGCGGGCCAAGATCTCTGCGAGCTACTTCAACGCCCACGCCCACCGATGGGTGTCCCAGCCCTTCATCGCCAGGGGACGGCTCCAGGGCCGGTTCATCTGCTGGAACAACAGGGACGGCGGAACGATGCGGCTGCAGATCATCAGGGAGAACGGGCAGATCCTCCGCGACACCGGCGTCCAGCCCTGCGACTGGCACTGGCATTCCACGGCCTCCCTCAGATTCCAGCGCGCCGGCATCGTCCGCTTCCGCCTCGAAGCCGGACGCCCCGCACACACCACCACGGTCCAAGCCCGTGCCTCCCGCTGACCCGCCCACGCGGCACCTTCACCCCCGAAGGTGCCCCAAGGGCGTCCGCCAAAGCACCCAAGCCCCCACCCCCCACACCACGTCCCCCTCCCCCACCACCACCCGAACCCGCCCCGGCACCAGCTGGACCTGCACCGCCCCCAGACGCAGCGCCCCCGGGACGACCTGGACCCGGCTCACCCCCGGCGGAACTCGTCCCCCCACCAGGTGGACCGGTCTCGCCCCAAATCAGACTCGCCCCGGCACCAGTTGGACCTGTATCACCACTAGGTGGAGCGGTCCCAAGACAAGCTGGGCCCGGGTTGCCACCAGCGGGACGCATCCGGAAACCAGACGGACCAGTCCCGCCTCAAGTAAGACCTTCCCCGGCACCAGTTGGACCTGTGCTGCCGCCAGATGGAGCTGTCTCGGCACGGGTCAGGCCCGCCTTGGCACCAGCTGGACCTGTATCGGGACCCGCTGGAGCGGTCCCGGTACCAGTTGGACTTGTCTCGGCATCAGCTCTTCCTGAGCCGACACCCACTGGACACGGGGCGGTACTGGTTGTCCCGTCTTGGCCCTGGTGGCGCGGCCCTCAGGGAGCGTCCTCGGTGGTGGGGTTTGTAGTGGTGAGCTAAGGCGGCTCTGGGGTGGACGGGCGCCGGTTCGTCCGGTGAAGGTTCGGAGCGGGCTTCCGGTTCATGGCTGGGTCGGTGTTGCCGGGCGGGGTTCGGGGAATTCTCAGGGTTCTCCCAGGATTCCGCGTGGGCTTCTGCCAGACGCGTCCGCTTCCATGTCCGGCATGGGAAACAACCGGAAGACGATCGCGGCCGGGGCCGGAGCCGCCGGGCTCCTCGGGCTCGGGCTCTACTTCTCCGTCCCCGCCTTCGCCGACGACCCTTCGCCCGCGCCCTCGCCCAGGGCCCACGAGGGCCACGGCCACCCTGGAAAGGGGCATCCGCTGCGCCGGGCGCGTGCGCTGCGCGGCGTCCACGGTGAGGCCACCGTCAAGGGCAAGGACGGGTTCCACCTCGCCACCTGGCAGCGCGGCAAGATCACGGCCGTCTCGGCGACGGGGGTGACCGTCCGCAGTGAGGACGGCGTCTCCTGGACGTGGACGGCCGACGGCAAGACCCACGTGCGCAAGAACGGTGCGAAGGCGTCCCTCCAGGGCCTGACCGGCGGCGACCAGGTGCTCGTCGCGGGAGAGCGCTCCGGCGGCACCCGGACGGCGCGCCTGGTCCGCGTCCCCCAGCACCGCTAGTCCACCGGCGCGGGTAGTTTCGGGCGGGTGAGTCCGATGTGCGGGCGCGAGGCCGGCGCGGGAGCGAGCAGCGGGAGCCGATGAGCGAGACCCGGCGGGTCCTCGTCGTGGACGACGAGGCCAACATCCGTGACCTCGTCGAGGTCGCGCTGCGCTTCCACGGCTTCGCGACCGCCACCGCCGGCACGGGCGAGGAGGCGCTCGGGGCCGTCCGCGAGGCGCGGCCCGACCTCGTCCTGCTGGACGTCATGCTGCCCGACCTGGACGGCTTCGAGGTGTGCCGGCGGCTGCGCGCGGACGGCGACCAGGTCCCGGTGATCTTCCTGACCGCGCGGGACACGCCGTCCGACACCGTCACCGGCCTCACGCTCGGCGGTGACGACTACGTCACCAAGCCCTTCTCGATCGATGCGCTGATCGCCCGGGTGCGGGCCGTCCTGCGCCGGGCGGCCCCACCGGAGCCGTCCGCCGGGCCCGTGCTGCGCGTCGCCGACCTCGAACTCGACGAGGCGCACTGGACGGTGCGGCGCGGCGGCGTGCCCGTCGAGCTGTCCCCGACCGAGTTCCGGCTGCTCGCCTACCTGATGCGCAACGCGGGCATGGTGCTGTCGCGCGCCCAGCTCCTCGACGGGGTGTGGGGCTGGGACCACGGCAACCCGCAGGTCGTCGAGACCTACATCAGCTACCTGCGCCGCAAGCTGGACCCGCTCGGCACCCCGCTCATCCACACCCAGCGCGGGGTGGGTTACGCGCTGCGGCCATGACGCTCAACGCCCGGCTCCTCACCGGCCTGCTCGCGGTCACCTCCGCCGGGCTGGCGATCATGGGCCTGGTCAGCGCGCTCGTCCTGAACGGGTACCTGATGCACCGCGTGGACGGCCAGCTCCAGGCCACCCGCGACCGCGCCGTGACCCGGCTCCTGCGCCCCGGCCTGCCCGAGCAGGGCGTCGCCCCCGCGCAGTTCGTCGTGCTGGCCGTCGGCCCGGCGGGGCGGGTCCGCGTCCTGAGCGGCGACGCCCCCGCGCCGGAGCAGGCCGTCCGCGAGGTGCAGCGGCTGGGACGGGACGAGCTGGCCGCCCGCGCGCGCGGCATGGAACCGTTCTCCCTTCCCGGGCTGCGCGCGGTGGCGCGCCCCTGGGGGAAGGGCGTCGTCGTCGTGGCGGCCCCCCTCACCGAGATCCACGCGGCCGTCCGCAACCTCGTGCTGTCCGAGGTCGCGACGGCCGCCCTGCTGCTCGCCGTCCTGCTCGTGCTCGGCCGGTGGCTCATCCGGCGCGGCCTGCTGCCGCTGGACCGGATGGCCGCCACGGCGCACGCCATCACCGCGGGCGGCGACCTGCGCGCCCGCATGCCCGGCCCCGGGCAGCGCACCGAGGCGGCCCGCCTCGCGTCCGCCATCAACGTGATGCTGGAGCGGATCGAGCAGGCGTTCTGGGCGCGCAGCCGCTCGGAGGCCCGCGTCCGCGAGTTCGCGGCGGACGCGTCCCACGAGCTGCGCACGCCGCTCACGACCGTCCAGGGCTACGCGGAGCTCTACCGGCACGGCGCGCTCGGGCCGGACGAGCTGCCCGACGCGATGCGCCGCATCGAGGAGGAGGCCCGCCGGATGAACAGCCTCGTCACCGACCTCCTCGAACTCGCCCGTCTCGACCGCGAGGCGTCCCTGCACCCCGTCCGCACCGATCTCGTCGCCCTCGCCCGGGACGCCGTGGCCGACGCGACCGCGGCCTCGCCCGACCGTCCCATCGTGCTG
The DNA here is from genome assembly GCF_039540335.1 of Actinomadura verrucosospora. Taxonomy (NCBI): domain Bacteria; kingdom Bacillati; phylum Actinomycetota; class Actinomycetes; order Streptosporangiales; family Thermomonosporaceae; genus Actinomadura; species Actinomadura verrucosospora. Next base: position 275,324 of record NZ_BAABEV010000001.1, read on the forward strand.
GACGCCCCTGACACTCTGGCCGCGACCGTCGACGAGGCCCGCATCCGCCAGGTCTTCGCCAACCTCCTGGCCAACGTGCGGGCCCACACGCCCCCCGGAACGCCCGCGACCGTCCGCCTGGCGCCGGGCCTGATCGAGGTGGCGGACGAGGGCCCGGGCATGGCCCCGGAGGACGCCGCCCGCGCCTTCGAACGCTTCCACCGGGGCACGCAGGGCGGCACCGGCCTCGGCCTTCCCATCGTCGCCGCCATCGCCGCCGCCCACGGCGGGCGGGCCGAGCTGCTGTCCGAACCGTCCAAGGGGACGATCGTCCGCATCACGCTCGATTCCCACTGAGCGGGACATCCCGGTGCCGCCGGGGGCGCCGTCCTGCACAGTCCGAAGGTCGGCTCCCCGAACCGAAGGAACCGCGGCATGGCGGGCTGGAGTCATCGGTACGCGCGCGTCAACGGCCTCGACGTCCACTACGTGGAGCAGGGCGAGGGGCCGCTCGTCGTCCTCCTGCACGGCTTCCCGCACCTCTGGTTCAGCTGGCGCCACCAGATCGGGCCGATCGCCGACGCCGGTTTCCGCGTCGTCGCGCCCGACATGCGCGGCATGGGGCACACCAGCGGCCCCCGGGACCACCGCGAGTACGACGTCGACCGGATCGTCGGCGACCTCACCGGCCTCCTCGACCACCTCGGCGAGGAGAAGGCCGTGTTCAGCGGACTGGACTTCGGCCTCTTCGCCGCCTACGACCTCGCCCACCACCACCCGGACCGCATCGCCGCGATCATCGCCCTGGAGAACCCGTTCTTCACCCCGAGCCGCGAGTCGCCCCTGACGCTCGCCGCCCGCCAGGCCGAGCGCCACTTCAACCACATCCACTACTTCGCCGAGCCGGGCGTCGCCGACCGCGACCTCGCCGCCGCGCCCCGCGAGTTCCTGCGCAAGGTCTTCTACGCGCTCTCCAGCGACTACCACTACCTCGACGTCTGGCGTCAGCCTCCGGGCACGTCCTATATCGACGCCCTGCCCGAAACGCCGCCGCTCCCGTGGACGTGGCTGACCGAACCGGAACTGGAGTTCTACGTCGACGCCTACAGCCGCAGCGGCTTCACCGGCGGGCTCAACTGGTACCGGGCCATGGACCTTTCCTGGGAGTACCGCAAGTCCTACGGCGACCGGAAGAACCCCGTCCCGTACTACTTCATCGGCAGCGAGCAGGACGCCGACCTCGAGGGCTGGCACGGCGACGATCCCCTGAACAGGCTCGGCGACCACCACGCCGACGTCCGCGGCGTCCGGATGATCAAGCGGGCCGGCCACATGATGCAGATGGAGAGGCCCGCCGAGACCACGGCGGCGATGCTCGGATTCCTCACGGGGAGCGACAGGTGAGCCTTACCGAAGACCGCGTCGTCGTGGTCACCGGCGCCAGCCGCGGGGCCGGGAAGGGCATCGCGCTCGCCCTCGGGGCGACCGGCGCGACGGTGTACGTGACGGGCCGGACGCGGGCCGAGGGCGACGCCGGCCTCCCCGGCACGGTCGCGGCCACGGCCGAGGAGATCGACGCCCGCGGCGGCACCGGCGTGCCGGTGATCTGCGACCACTCCGACGACGCGCAGGTCGCGGACCTGTTCGAGCGGGTGGAGCGCGAGCACGGCAGGCTGGACATCCTCGTCAACAACGCGTTCACGATCCCGGACGGCCTCACCCGCGAAGGGCCGTTCTGGGAGAAGCCGCTGGCGCTTCAGAGCATGTTCGACGTGGGGATGCGCTCCGCCTACGTGGCCGGTTACTACGCCGCCCCGCTGCTGGTCAGGAACAACGCGGGTCTCGTCGTCAACACTTCCTCCTTCGGAGGACGCTGTTACATGCACGGCCCGGCCTACGGGGCCGGAAAGGCCGCCGTCGACAAGATGGCGCACGATATGGCGGTCGACTTCCAGCCCTACAACGTCGCCGTCATCTCGCTGTGGATGGGTCTGCTGAAGACCGAACGGAACAGGGCGCTTTTCGAGGGCGTCCCCGACCGGTACAGGTCGTTCGCCGCGGGCGCGGAGTCTCCCGAGTTCAGCGGACGGGTGATCGACGCGCTCGCGCGGCACCCCGAGTACATGCGCTGGAGCGGGCAGGTCCACATCGGGGCCGAGCTCGGCGCCGAACTGGGCGTGGTGGACGTCGACGGGACCAGCCCCCGCTCCCACCGCGGGCACCTCGGCGACCCGCCCACCTTCAGCCCCACCGTCGTCAAGTAGTCGGCAACGCCTTCGCCAAGGCTTGCCCGCCTGCCGGATGGCAATTCAAGAGACTTTTCTGATTCGACTCGCCGGCCTCTCATGCGAGGCAAAGCATTCTTCATGTCGCCGGACGCCGCGACGAGCCCTTCCGCCCGGCGACGGCGATTAATACGGATACGCCGGAAATGCCCCGCGAAAGGGCCCCTGACCTGGCGCGCAAGCGGCGTTATGATCCGAAACAGGGCCGAGGAGATAACGGTCCCATCCGGGACGTCCGGACGTCCGTTGTCCGCATTCCTGCGTCCATCCCTGTCCGGCCGAGACCGCGCGAGACAAGGCGATGGGACTCCAGCGAGGAGGCACCATGACCCACGTCGAGCAAGAGTCCACCCCGCAGACCCCGCCCGCGACCGCCGATCCCGCGCCCCTGGGCCTGGCGGCCTTCGCCCTGACCACGTTCCTCCTGTCCGTGAAGAACGCCGGATGGACCGACGGCACCGACGCCTGGCTGGGCTACGCCCTCGCCTACGGCGGCGTCATCGAGATCCTGGCCGGCATGTGGGAGTTCCGGAATCGCAACGTGTTCGGCGCGACGGCCTTCTCGTCCTACGGCGGCTTCTGGCTCGGCCTGGGCCTGTACGTCGTCCTGATCGCCGGTGAGGCGACCCCGGCCCAGGAGGCCAACGACCTCGGCTGGATCCTCCTCGCCTTCGCGATCTTCAACACCTACATGATGCTCTGGGCGACCCAGGTCAACCAGGCCGTCCTGGCGGTGTTCGTCTCCCTGGAGGCCACGGAGATCATCCTGTTCATCGGGAACTTCTCCACCAGCGAGACCACGATCAAGATCGGCGGCTACCTCGGCGTCCTCACCGCCGTCTGCGCCTGGTACGCCTCCGCTGCCGGCATCATCAACGGCATGACGGGCCACACCTTCCTTGGCGTCGGCAAGCCCCTCACGGCCCTGACCTCCCGCTCCGGGCCCTACTCGCGCTGACTCCCGGCGGGCGGCCCCGCGCCTCGAACCCCTGCGGGGGGACGGCGCTAGAGTGGCCTTCGTGACCCCCCGTCCGGACGACCTCGCGCGCCTCGTCGGCGACGATGACCGCGACACCGCCGCGCAGCGCCTGCGGGACGCCTACGCCACCGGGCACCTCACGCACGAGGAGATGGACGAGCGCCTGGACCAGGTCCTCACCGCCAGGACCCACGGCGACCTCGCGGTGCCCCTGGCCGCGCTCCCGGACGAGGACACGGGCGCCACGACCACGATCGGCGCCGCCACCGGACGGATCAAGCGCCGGGGCGCCTGGCGCGTACCGCGCTCCCTCAAGGTCGAGTCGGCCTTCGGACGGGTCCGGCTGGACCTGTCCAAGGCGATCATCGAGCATCCGGTCGTCGCCATCGAGCTGCAGGTCGGCACCGGTCAGGCCAAGATCATCGTGCCGCGCGACGCGGTCGTCGACATCGAGGGCCTGCACACCGGGCTGAAGGACGCGCGCTACACGCCCCGCCGTCCCGCCCGGCCCGGCGGCCCCGAGATCCGGATCACCGGCACCATGGGCCTCGGCCGCCTGAAGATCCGCCACGCCCGCCGCTAGCGCGCCCGCGACCTCTCGACCGTCCGTCACACCTTCTCCGCCTGTTCGAGCCGGGGACGGCGGGCGGCGCGTCCCGCCGGGTGGGGGGTGACGGCCCAGACGGCGAGAGCGCAGAGGGCGAGCGTCGCACCGAGGACGGTGGAGCCGATCCAGCCGACGGCGTCGAACAGGGCCGTGGTCGCGGCCGCTCCCAGAGCCGAACCGAGGGAGTAGAAGACCATATAGGCGCCGATGGTCGTGCTGGTGCGGTCGGGGTAGGCGGTCGTGAGCGTGTGCTGGTTGCTCACGTGGACGGCCTGGACGGCGAAGTCGAGCAGGACCACGCCGAGGATCAGCAGCGGCAGTGACCAGGGCAGCTGTCCGATCGCGGCCCAGGAGGCGATCAGGAGCGCGAGCGCGATCCCGGTGACCCGGCGCGCGTGCCCGGCATCGCCCCAGCGCCCGGACCGGGCGGCGCCCAGGGCCCCGGCCAGCCCGGCGACGCCGAAGAGCCCGATCTGCGCCTCGCCGAGATGCCACGGCGCCCCGGCCAGCGGCAGGGCCATGCCGCTCCACAGGGCGCCGAACGACGCGAACAGGAAGAACGCGATCAGCCCGCGGCCGAGGAACACCGGCTGGACGAAGAGCCCGCCGAAGGACCGGAGCACCTGCCCGTATCTCGCCGTCCCGGACCGGACGTCCGCGGGCAGCGCGGTGAGGGCGAGCAGCGCGAGGACTCCCGCGAGGGCCGCCAGGGCCAGGTAGATGCTCCGCCACCCCCACAGGTCCGCGAGGACTCCCGCGACGACGCGCGCACCGAGGATGCCGATCACCACGCCCGAGGTCACGATGCCGAGGTTGCGCCCGCGCTCGCCGGCCGGGGAGAGCGACGCCGTGTACGCGACGGCGGTCTGCACCACCACCGCGAAGACCCCCGCCGCGGCCAGCCCGGAGAACGCCGCCCAGGCGGCCGGGGCGACCGCGGTGATCGCCGTCCCGGCGGCCACCAGGGCGAGGTGCGCGGCGATCAGGCGCCTGCGGTCGAGCATGTCGCCCAACGGCACCAGCAGCACCAGTCCGGCCAGGTAGCCGAGCTGCCCGGCGGCCACGAACCAGCCGAGCGAGTCGACCGGAACGTCCAGATCGCTCCCCATCGCGCCCAGCACCGGCTGCCCGGCGTAGACGCTCGCCACCGCCACCCCGCACACCGCCGCCAGCAGCAGCCTCGTCGTCCAGCGCACCGGCCCACCTCCGATTGGTTTCATTTTGAAACTCTGCGGAGCGTAGGTCAGAATGGTTTCATTACGCAACTCCTTGGAGGGGTGATGGCGCGCGACGAGACCGGCGGGCGGAGCCCCGCGTGGACGGACCCGGGCTGCCCGGTCGCCCGCACCGCCGACCTGGTCGGCGACCGGTGGAGCCTGCTCATCGTCCGCGACGCGATGGACGGCGCCCGCTCGTTCACCGACTTCCAGCAGCGCACCGGCATCGCCCGCAACATCCTCAGCGACCGGCTCCGCAAGCTCACCGCCCACGGACTGCTCACCCAGGTCGACGCCCCGTCGGGCAGGCGCCGCCTGTACGCGCTCACCGACGCGGGCAGGGACCTCTTCCCCGTGATCGTCACGCTGCGGCAATGGGGCGAGCGCCACGCCTTCGCAGCCGGCGAGGAGCACTCCGTCCTGGTCGACGGCGACGGCGCCCGAGTGCCCGACCTCCTGCCCGTGTCAGCGAACGGCTCGCCGCTGACAAGCGACACGACCTCGGTACGACGTCCCGGCTAGGCAGCGGAACGACTCGCTGTCTCGCCTGCCCTCCGCAGGCCCGGGACGAGCTAGCCCGGGGCGTGGATCCACTTCGCGAGGGTCGGAAGGTAGCCCGGGGCGAGCACACCGTCCCGCCGCACCCGATGGTCGGCTCCCGCGAACACCTGCACGGTCAGCGACGCCCGATGATCGCGGTCGGCGTCACACGCGGCCTCGCCGAACAGCCGGACGCTGGCGGCGACGGGAACGAGCTCGTCGGCACCGCCGAAGATCGCCAGGTGCGGGCAGCGCAGCCGAAGCGCGTCGGGCAGGGGATCGTGATCCTGCTTCCGCTTGAGGAACTCCCAGCCATCGGCGTCGACATCCGACCAGAAGGCGGCCAGGGCCGGGTGCCCTGCCTCGGCGACGATCCGAGTGGCCTCGGCGAAGCCGGCACCACGCCGGCCCGCTTCCACCAGCCGGTCGTAGAACGCCACGACGGAGTCCACGTCACGCTCATGACGCGAGCCGGACGCTCTGGCAGCGGTGGTCCGCGCGTAACGTTCCTGTTCAGCCGGGGTGACGCCAGGGCAGCTGTTGGTGACGACCCAGGACGGCGCGCCCCGGGCGGCCGCGCGCAAGGCCACCCAGCCGCCCTCACTATGGCCGAACAACCCGGCGGCCTCGTCCGGCACCTCCGGCTGGGCGCGCAGAAAGCCCAGCGCCGCCAGCGCGTCGGACGCCAGGTCGTCCATCGTCGCCGCGCACCACCGGCCCGACGACCGCCCCACCCCGCGCTTGTCGTAGCTCAGGACCGCGACCCCGGCCTCCAGCAGATACCGGCGGATCGGGCGAAAGGAGCCGTCGTTGTCCCGGTCGGACGGCCCCGAACCCCCGTCAAGGACCACGCCCGCCACTGCTTCACCGCCCGGAACCCCGAGCAGGCCGGCCAATGTGACGCCCTCGGCTCCGAACCTGACCTCGCGCACACGCCATTCGCCCGGCATGCCCTCAGGCTAGGACGCCGGGCCGGTTCAAGACCGTCTGCGAAGCGTCAGCGCACGGAGTCGGCCGCCACGCCCTGGCCGCCGATGGTGGGGCCCGCCGGCCAGAGCGCTGCGAGCTCCGTGGGCGTCAACGGGTCTCGGTAGGCGGCGTGGAGGACGGCCGTTCTGGTGGCCTGGTCTGCTCGGGCGAGGTTCGCGAACCAGTCGATTCCGGCGGGGTAGGCCCACAGGTAGGAGCGGAGTTGGGGGTCGGCTCCCCTGTCGGTGAGGACGTCGGCGATCGCGGCCTCGGTCGTCCAGGGCATGCGCGCACGAGCGCGCTCGGCCAGTTCGCCGATGCCGGCACCCCGGTTGAGGTCCACGTGCAGTTCGGCGCGTACAAGCTGGTTGTAGTGGTCGAACTTGGTGCGGGCGACCATCAGCTCGTCATCGGGGGCGATGAACAGGGGGAGCGCTTGCGCGAGCCCTTCGAGCAGGACCTGTTGCGGCGCGTGCACCGACATCAGACGCACCCAAGGGACCTCCTGGGCAGCGGCTCGCGCCGACCAACTCGCGCTCTGGAGGCCGTGGCCGAGCACCTCGTGCAGAGCGAACTGGCGAGCGGCGACCTTGGTGAAGCCGGCGCGCCGAAGGTTGAGGCGCAGCCGGACGTCGGCCCCGGAACCGTCCAGCCAGTACGCCCAGTAGGCGTCCACCTCGGCGGTCTCGATGGTGAGGTTGAACGGCGCCTCGCTACCTGTGGCCTGACGGACGGCGGCCTCGTAGTCCGCCGCGGCCTGCCTGATCGCGTCCGGCGCCTCGCCGGCCTCGATCGGCCCCTCGACCGCCCTCAGCTCCCGGACGGTCTCCGAACCCCACCCGACCCCGACGGCGCCGAGTGCCTGGCGGGCCTGGTCGCCGCGGTAGGCGACGTAGTCGTCCCGCCACCCGACAGCGACGCACCCTTGAGTGGCCCGCACATAGTCGCCCAGCGGCGGATGCTCCCCCAGCAGGGCGCCGAGATAGGCGAGATCGGCGGTCAGGCGCGCGGTGAGCCGGTCGGCGCCGGCCCCGACGGTGCGGACGCGCAGGTCGGACAGAGCCCGGTAGACCGCAAGACGGCTGGTCGCAGCCTCGACGGGCGCGGCGGTGGGCGCGCAGTCGAAGTCGATGACGGCCACCGGCCCTCGGTCGGCCTCGTAGGCGTGCCAGCCTCGCAGGACCGTCTCGATCTCGTCGCGCAGATCCACCCATCGCTCCCAGCACAGCGTCACGCCCGGCACCGGCGCGGCGGCGGCAACCTGCCGTCCTTGCCATCGGCTTCCCGACGAAACTATCCCCGGCCGGGTTCTCCGTCTCGCCGATCGCGCGTTCGACGGAACCCGGCCGGCCGCCGATCCACAGGCATCGCCAGGTTTCTCGAGGTGAACGGCACGGTCACGATCAGCAAGGGCGGTCGCGCGAACATTTCCCTCCCCGGCGGTGTCACATGGGCTGAGGGGCGGGGTCGTGGATCCGCCCCCCGGACGAAACCATCAAGAGTGGGCACATTTCAGGCCTTGCTATGTGTTTTCACTCAATGACGATGAGCGTCCGGCCGTATCCTCAACAGTGCGGGAACGTCGATGAGTGCTGGGCAGAACCCCTGGGGACCGTACGGCGGCGGACCGCATCCCCCCGCCCGGCCGCCGCAACCGCCGGGCCGCGGGATGCCGCCGGGCCCTTGGCAGTACGGCGGCGGCCCCCAACCGGGCTGGGGACCCCCGCCCGGACCGCCGCGCCCGCCGTCCCGCAGGCGGCGGCTGTTCCGGCTGCTCAACCCGGTCATCGCCGGACGCCAGGTGGCCAGGCCGACGCGCCCGGACCGGGTGGACGATCCGGCGGTGCGGAAGGTCCAGGTCCTGCGCGCGGTGGTCGGTCTCGTCGCGGTGGTGTGGATCACGGTGGCGTACCGCGTCGCCTCGGACGCCCAGTCTCTGGCCTACCAGCGGGCGGACCAGATCGTGACGTCCGCGGCCCTGCTGCCGGCCACTTTCCCGATCGTCGTCGGCGCGTTCATCCTCGGAAGCCGCCCGCACCTCCGGGCCCTCCACCTGCGGCGGACGCTGAAGCCGCTCGGGTCGCTGCTGGCTCTGGGCGGCACGGTGCTGTTCTTCGTCGTGCTCACCTCCGTCATGCCGGAAGGCGGCCTCATCGGGGATGACGAGCAGCCGTCCCCGGCCGTCTACGCGAAGCTCCTCGTCATGGTCATCATCGCCCTCGTGGCGCTCTGGGCGATCGTGTTCGTGTTCTTCGGCGCCGCCGTCGCACTGGTGCACGTGTTCCGGACCGCCGACATCCACGAGGTCCTGCCCCCGATCATCGCGACCGTCCTGGTCTGGGAACTCGCGATCATGGACCTGTTCTCCCACGACTACGACGGCCTCCCGGTCCCGGCGCGGCTCGCGGTGATCTTCGGCGGCCCGCTGTCGGTCACGCTGGTGAGCCTCTGGGAACTCCGCCGCCTCAGAACCCGCCACCACCTCACCGTCCGCCGAGCACTGGGCCGCTGACCCCAGAGCGGCCTTGGCCCCGTCCGCACGCGACCGAAGCCCGGTTCGGACTCGCGACGCGACCTCCACGCGAGCCCGAACCGGTGTCTCCCGCTTCGAGTGACGCCCCGGGCAACCGGTTGCGCGCGGGCTACTGTTGCTCGTCACCGCCATCGACGAACAATTCGCTGCCGGTGACGAAACTGCTCTGGCCCGAGGCGAGGAAGAGCACGGCGCCGGCGACCTCCTCGGGACGACCAGGCCGGCCGAGCGGAAGGGCACTGCCCAACTGCCGGACGAGCCCGTCGGCCGAGGCGGCGTCGGGCGCCAGGCCGCGCAGCCCCTCGGTGTCGATCGGCCCCGGCACGATCGCGTTCACCCGGACGCCCCGGTCGGCGAGCTCGACCGCCCAGGTGCGGGCGAACGACCGGATCGCGGCCTTGCTCGCCGCGTAGACCCCGAACGCCGCGGTGCCGCTGGTGGCCGCGGTCGAGCCGGCCAGGATGACCGACGCGCCCGGGTTGAGCAGCGGAAGAGCCTTCTGCACCGTGAACAGCGTGCCGCGCACGTTGATCGAGAACGTCTCGTCGAAATGCTCCGGGGTGACGTCGGCCAGGGTCGCGAACGTCCCGCCGCCGGCATTGGCGAACAGCACGTCGAGACCGCGCCCCTCCCCGCGGATCTGCGCATAGAGCTCGTCGAGGTCCTCGGCGCTCGACACATCCGCGCGAACTCCCCGGCCTCGATCACCGAGTGCCTTGACCGTCGCATCGAGTTCCGCCTGCCTGCGGCCGGTGACGAAGACGAACGCGCCCTCGTCCGCGAACCGCTGCGCCGTCGCCCTTCCGATGCCCGACGTGCCCCCGGTGACCAGGGCCACCTTGTTGTCCAGCTGTCCCATGACTACTCCTGTTCCAGATATCAGACCTGCGTGGAAAGCAGGACCTTGGTCCGCAGCCCACCGTTTTCCATGCCGCGGTGGACCTGCGCGGCGTCCATCAGCGGGGCGACGCTCTGCGAGCGCAGCGTCAGCCGCCCGGCGGCCAGCAGTTCCATGACGGCTTCCAACCGCGACGTGATGCGTGGCCCGTCCGGCCCGGACAGCCGGACGGCGAAGTCGGCGGCGTGCGGATCCGAAAGAGTGACCACCCGGCCAGGTCCGCCGGCCAGCTCGACCGCGGCACCGAGGACACCTGCACCGGAGACATCGATGACCGCGTCCACCGACGGCACGACGGCCCGGACGTTCGCCACCAGCTCGGGCCCGTAAGCCACCGGAGCGGCGCCCACACTCGCCACGAGGTCGAAGTCCCCGGGACGGACCGCGGCGATCACCTCCGCCCCGCGCGCGACGGCGAGTTGGCTTGCGATCAGCCCGACCGACCCCGCCGCGCCGACGATCAGCACGGTCTCGCCCGCCGCGACGCCGACCTCGTCCACGACCCGTGCCGCCGCCTCCCCAGAGGCCGGCAGCGCCGCGGCCGCCTGGGCGCCGACCGACCGCGGAACCCGCACCCAGTAACGGGCCAGCACCTGCCCGGCGTAACCGCCGAGTTCGGGCAGGAAGACCGCGACCGCATCACCTGGCCGCACGTCGATCACCGAGGAGCCGACCGCGTCCACCACCCCGGCCGCCTCGAACCCGAGCACGGAACCCGGACGGGCACCGAACGCGCCCTTCAGGCGGCCCGACCTGATGGCCAGGTCCGTCGGCCCGACCCCGGCGAACTCCACGTTCACGCGGATCTGCTCCGCCCCCGGCGGACCGATCTCGACCTCACCCGGAACCAGCCCGTCCGGGGAGCCGTAGTCGCTGAGCACGACTGCCTTAGTCACATCTACCTCCTAGATTTACGTGATATGTCACGTATCGCGGTTAACACGGCTCGTCACGCACTTGTTCCTGGAGATGCGGCATCGGCTAGCCTGAGCGCCGCGCCACGTAGAGGAGCCCGCATGCCGAACGACCTGGGGGACAGCGCGGACGAGCCGGCCCGCAGCGAGCTGACCGCCGAGCAGGAGGCGACCTGGTTCGCCTACATGCGGGTGGCGCTCCGGCTCAACTACGAGATCAATCGCGAGCTGCAGGCCGACGGCGGCCTCTCCCACCAGGACTTCCACGTCCTGAACGCCCTGGCCGACTCCGCCGACCAGCGGCTGCAGCTCAGCGACCTGGCGGTCCGCATCGGCTGGGAGCGGAGCCGGGTCTCCCACCAGGTGCTGCGCATGGAAGCACGCGGCCTGGTCGCGCGCCGCCCGTCGAGCACCGACGCCCGAGGGACCGACGCGGTCCTCACCTCACAGGGCCGGGACGCGCTGCGCCGGGCCACCCCGGGCCACGCCGCCCTGGTGAAGCAGATGTTCTTCGACGGCCTCGACCCGACCCTGCTCGGACCGCTCCACACCGCCCTGGACCAGATCCACGAACAGATCCTCGCCCACGGCACACTCCCGCGCCCCTCAGGCCACCAAACCCGCTGGACCACCACCAACAAGGCCTGACCCACACAGAGACGACCACACGCCCCTACCAGGCACAGCACACAAAAGGCCCCTTCCGAAACCGGAAGGGGCCTCTAAGCCATGTGCACCCGAAGGGATTCGAACCCCTAACCTTCTGATCCGTAGTCAGATGCTCTATCCGTTGAGCTACGGGTGCCTGCCGGAAGTACTGTACCGGCTCCGGGGACCTGACCGCGAATCGGTTCACGGATGCACGGAGCCCGCAGTGTGACTTGAGTCACGGAACCCTTGGTGGGGTAGCTACGCCAAAGGGGTGATTAGGGCGGGTGTGACCTGGGAGGGTGTAGCCCGTTCGCAAGCCCAACCCCCTGAAGGAGAATCCCCATGCGCATGTCCGCCACCAAGCTGGTCGGCGTCCTCGCCGTCGGTGGACTGATGCTCGGTTCCACGGGCTGTGGCGCGGTCGACGCCATCGCCGGCGGGAAGAAGAAGACTGCCTGCAAGAACATCGAGACCGAGCTGCGGAGCTTCTCCACCGGCGGCATGTCGATGACGACGCCGGGCGGCGCCTCGGCCACCGCGCAGAAGTTCTCGGACACGGCCTCCAAGGTCCGGTCCGAGGGCCAGAGCGCCGGCGGCGACGTCGAGACCGCCGCGACCGCGTTCGCGGGCGACCTGGACGAGACCGCCTCGATGCTGCGCCAGGTGCAGTCCGGCAGCACGACCCCGCGCCAGCCCGACCTGGCCGGCATGCGGCAGCACGGCAACGACCTCGCCGAGGCCTGCGGGTTCACCGGGTTCCGGCTCGGCGGCTGACGCCCGGCGCGACCCGCTCCCGCGGCCCCGGGAGCGCGGCGCCGGGACGTGTTTCCGACTATGCTGTCGGAGCCGAGGGTCAGGCTTTGCCGGTTGGCTCGCCGAACCGGTAACCTGTCCTGGGCCTGACGGCTCCTGGAGGATTCGCCTAGTCCGGTCTATGGCGCCGCACTGCTAATGCGGTTTGGGTGCAAGCCCATCCGGGGTTCAAATCCCCGATCCTCCGCCACACTGACCAGGGACTTCGTCCAAGATCTAGATCTTGAGCGAAGTCCCTGTCGCGTTTCGGACGCCCGTTCTTCCTGGCCTGGTGTGCACGGAATGTCGTCGGAGTGCTTTCGTCACCGGACGATGCGGATGCCGGCCGTCTCGTCTTTGATTACCCTGCGTGTTGACCGCGCCGGTTGCGCCGGTCCGCAGGAGAGATCACGTTGGCGACGTCGGGCGTGGCCGAGAGTTTCGCTGATCAGTTTCATGTTGACGCCGACCGCGACCCCGTCCACGCCCGGCTCGCCCCGCATGTCCGAGCACATGCGCAGTGGCATCGTCATCCACCCCCGCGGCGACCACGACTCCACCGGGAGCCCGGCCGGTCACAGACCGGTCAGACGGTCAACTGTGCGCGTCACGCGATCAACTGCGGCGGCGCGGTGGAGGCGAGACTGGAAGGCATGTCCACGCCTCAGTCCTCGCCGCCGTCCGCAGACACTTCGCCGCCCAAGTCCTCGGCGCGGTCCGGCGGCTCGACGAACTGGTCACCGATCGTCGCGCTCGCTGCCGGGATCGCGGTGCTCGTCGGTAGCGAGTTCCTGCCGGCGAGCGTGCTGCCCGCGATGGCCGGCGACCTCGGGGTCAGCGAGGGCACCGCCGGGCTGGCGGTCGCGGCGACCGCGGTCGCGGGCGCGATCACCGCCCCCAGCATCGCGGTGCTGCTGCCGCGGACCGACCGGCGCACGGTCCTGACCGGGCTGCTGGTCGCGGCGGCCGTCTCGAACCTGGCGGTGGCGGTCGCCCCCGGTTTCGCCGTCCTGCTCCTCGGCCGGCTCGTCCTCGGCGTCGCCATCGCCGGGTACTGGTCGTTCGCGTTCGGCGCCGGGACCCGCGCCGTGCCGGGACGCGACAGCGTGGTGTCAACGTCCATCGCGCTGGGCGTAACCCTCGCGACGATCGGCGGCGTCCCGTTGGCGTCCCTGCTCGGCGACGCGGTCGGCTGGCGGTTGGTGTTCGGCATCGCGGCGGCCCTCGGCATTGCCGCTGCCCTGGCCGTGGCCCTGACGTTGCCGCCGGTACCCCCGCACCCGGCCGCCGGAATGGCGATGCTGCGGGCGGCGCTCACCAACCGGTGGCTGATGGCCGGGGTGCTGGGCGTGGTCCTGGTCGCGTTCGGCAACTTCGCCGCCTACCCCTTCGTCCGGGTCGCGATCGAGGACGTCGACGCGGGCGCCACGGTATGGCTGCTGCTGGCCTGGGGCGTGGGCGGGTTGGCGGGCAACCTCGCCGCCGGGCGGTTCGCGGGACGGCTGCGCGCTGTGGTCGCCGCAGCACCGCTGCTGCTGGCCGGCGGCCTGCTGGTCACCGCGACCGCGCCATCCCTGCCGGTGCTGGCCGCGGGGGTCGTCGTGTGGGGCCTGGCCTTCAACATGGTCCCGGTCGCCACCCAGCTATGGGTGACCCGCGTCGAGCCCGAACGCGCCGAGTCGGCCCTTTCGTTGCAGGTCACCGCGTTCCAGGTGGCGATCACGCTGGGGTCGGCGTCAGGAGGCGCGCTCCTGGACGCCCGCGGCGTGCAGGCGGCCTTCCTGCTCGGCACGGGGTTCGCCGCGGCGGCCGGGCTGCTTTTCGCCGCGCTGCGCGTCCCGCGCGGGTGACGGCTCCCGCCAGGCCTGCGGCGCGACGCCGTGGTGGGACGAGAACGCCCGGCTGAAGGCAGCGGTGGAACCGTACCCGACGGCGGACGCGATGTACTCCACCGGACGCGAGGGGTCCGCGAGCAGCCGGCGCGCCTCCCGCATCCGGATCTCCCGGAGCACCTCCGCGGGTCCGCGGCCGAGTGCGCGGCGGAACCGCTCGCCCAGGGCGGAACGCGACAGATGGACCAGGCGGGCCATCCCCTCGACGGTCCACGGCTCGGCCGGGCGGGCGGTCACGGCGGCCACCACCGCGGTGACGGCCTCGTCGGGAGGTCCGGCGTCGCCGCCCTCGTCCTCCTGCCAAGAGGTGGTCATCGCCGCGCCGATCAGGTTGCCGTAGCTGGCGGCGAACAGGGTCGGTCGGCACGCACGTTCGAGCGGGCACTGCGTGACGAGCGCCATGACGCCGCCATGCCGGATGCCGAAGCCACGGACCACCAGCGGGCTGGGCAGCCGACGGACCGGGACGGCCATGCGCAGGTCCGCTACAACCAAGGCGGACTCCTCGTGCCGCTCCGACGCGGTGAGCCGGTAAGCGGTGCGGGCGTCGATGAGGACGGCGTCCCCCTCCGCGAGCGACTGCGCCTCGAACGCCACCTCAAGCGTGAGTTCGCCCTCCAGCACCAACGCCCACAGCGGGACCGGCCGTTCGGTGAGCACCGCGCCCGCCGGCAGCTGGACATGGTCCATGCCCGACATCTCCCACGCCGGTTCCGGGGAGGAGGTGCCGACGTCGTCTGCCCGTGAGATATCCACGATGTTCGCCACGTGAGCTGAAGCAGAGACAAGACGGCGGCCTATTCCCGCGCGTCCCGGATGGCGTCCCGGTTGGCGAGCCTCGACTGGCTACGGGAGTCGACCTGGTGATTACAGTGAGTGCTCGGATGGCGAGGTCTACCTTCGGCTCCAACGACGGTCGGTGAGCACAAGGTGCGCACGAACTGTAATGGATCACGGTGGATGAGGCTGCATCATGTGGTCGCTGACCTGCGGGAACGCGAATTCGCCGGGATGGAATCATCACATAGCACGCCAAGAATGGCTCTGCTCATGCGGTTTGGGTGCAAGCCCATCCGGGGTTCACATCCCCGATCCTCCGCCACTCTGACCAGGGACTTCGTCCAAGATTGTGATCTTGAGTGAAGTCCCTGTCGCGTTCCAGAGGTGCCAATGGGCCAACCCCGACAGGATGACCGGAGAGTCCGGGGCTTGGACGCTCCGGGCGTCCTGTGGCTTCAGCCCCGCGTCATCACTGCTGGGGTGGCTGCGGCATGTCGGCTTTCGACGGCACCACTAGGTCTTTGTGGACGACGGTGAACCCGCCGGACAGGACGGGGGAGAACGGGGCCGGTGCCATCGCGGTGCCGACCTGCTCGGGTTCGTAGGTCTCACCCTGGGGGTTGACGAGCATGTTGGCGTACTCCCAGGACATCCCGATCCTGTCTTTGGACCGGCCTGGCTTGCCACCGTGGTCCCGGCCGGCGTCGTAGACGCTGAAACCCTTGGTCATACCGACCCATGGCGGGCCCTCGCAGCCCTCGGGGGTCGGGGTGTCCTCCACGCACCACGTCTTGACGATCTCGGCGGTGATCGTGGCGTAGCCCGGGGAGGTGATCAGCGAGTCGGCCCGGCCGATCGCGTAGAAGGTCCGCTTCCCCGGAGCGAAGTGGTGCTTGATCTTCACCGTGCCGGTCGCATCGTTCGGCGACCCGGTGATCGTCGCCCCGCCGGGGAGAACGCGGTGGTGAGTGAACGGAGCCTGACGGACGTCGAAGGTGAAGAAGCGGCGGTCCTTGTCGTCCTTCGGCAGGAACGTCATCCGGAACTCGCCGGACCCGGTGACGCCGGCGACCTTGGGCTTGTTCGGCTTGATCTTGGCCTGGACCGCACCTGTGGTCGCGGTGACCACGGCCGCAGCGGCCACGCCCGCACCGAGAACAAGGACAGCGGCCTTACGTGCGCGCTTCACGATCATCTGGGAGTTCTCCTTCTATCTGATGTTTCGTCGCTGAGCGGTGATGCAGGGGAGGTGATCGAGTCCGCGGACACCGCCAGAGCTGGGCGGTGGCGTCGAAACTCCCGGGCGTGGGCCCGGTCCATGCTGAGAGCCGGTCAGGCCGCACGGCGTCGCCGGTAGTAGTGGACGGTGACCGCGATCAGCAGCGGGCCCCAGAACACGACCGGTGCGAAGGAGGCGTTCATCAGCCACGCCCATGCGCCGGTCGGGGAACCGGAGCTGCGATGCGTCCAGGTGTAGAAGTAGCCGGCGGCGTACAGCAGCACCGCCATCGCCCCCAACGTCGCGGAGGTGACCGCGAACCGCACCGACACGCGCTTGCCGCCGACGAACCCCATCCAGCGGGGGAACCGCTCCCCCCACGGCTGGATCAGACCGAGGGTGGCGAACGATGCGACCTCACTCAGCAGGATCAGGGCGAGCACGTACGCCGAGCCCCAGCCGGGGACGTGCAGTTCCACCATCGCCTCGTCGGTGAAGCCCATCCCGAACCCCCACGCCATCGGCAGCCGCCACAACGCCGACGGCAGCGTCGTCAGGGCCGCCGCGTGCGCCGCCCAGCGCGCCCATCTGGGCACACCAGGCACGGTGCGGAACCCCGCTTTCCAGCCGCCCCGCTGGACTTGGACGCCAGCGGACGCCGTTTCGATAAGGGTCGTGGTCATCGTGGCTCCTTGAGAGTGGCGCTCCGGCTCCCGATCCCGGCATGAACGACTTTGCTGGGATCGGGGGCCGGATCCCTCCCCCAGCCGGGTGGGCCGTGCCGTCCCGTCTCCCCCGTGAGAGCTACAGCCGCACGTCCCGCCTGACCAGGGATGACAAGGGGCCAAGAAGACCAGCTCGCCGCGCCACGCGGACGCGGGCGTCGTCGCCGGCCGGGTCAGCCGGGCGGCCATCTGCTGCCAGGCCGCGTCCAGCGCCACGAAACCCCGCTCCACATGCGAACCTGGACAAGCGGTCTGAACGTAGTGGCAGCGCCTCCGAAGGCGATCAACGCTCCTCCCTCAACCCCAGTTCGGGGGCGTATCCGACGGAAATTCCTACAGGGGAAGGCGGACGGGCGTGGGGTCTTCCCTGTGAGGTCGGTGGGGTGCGGCGGATCGCCGGGTCCTTGCTGTCCCCCACCGCCACCACCGCGCCGCCCACGTCCGTTGAAAGAACTGCCCACGGGTTCAGGGGCAGGCGGTTTCACCGGGATGGTTCGGTGGCTGCCCGGGCATCTCGGGAAACCTAGGTGTAGGTGTCTGCGGTGGATGAGGAATGCGAGGCGCCCCCGCGTTTCGCTGATCATCTTTAGGCCGACCTTGGCGAGCGGCGCCAGCGTGGCCGCTCCGTGGAAGCGGATCGGCGGCAAGGCGCTTCTTTCTCGGTCTCTGGGTTGCTGGACTGGGCTGGAGGCGCCTTGGCTTGGGCCCTGGTTGCGTGGCGTGTCCCGTGATAGGGAGCGAGTATGGCGCTGCCTCGCCCGTTCAACACTGAGATCTATGTCCACCCGGACATTGCCGGCCTGGAAATCACACGGCTGGCCGCTCGCCTGCCCGAGTGGGCGGGACGGCAAGCCACTGAGCCGGCCGACCGGCCTGCCGCCGAGGCGGCGATCCGCGGGTTGTACGAACTGGTCGGCGCGCCGCAGCCTCGGCTGGTGTGGATCGATTCACCTCGCGGGGATCCCGATTGGAACTGGAGTGAGTTCGGCTCGCCAAAGCCCCAGGCGATCGCGGCCGCTCACGGTGTGCCGGAACCGGGCGAGTTCCTCCTGACCCTGCTCAGCGGTCATCGGGGAAAGAGGGACGGATGGTTTTTCCGTAAACGGCGACGGGAGGTCTGGAAACGGAGGCTGGCGCTGTGGAAGGAACTCATCGAGTCCTGCGGCGGCTGGTGGCCCTTCAAGGAGGTCTGCCTGGTGTGCGAGCGGCCCGCTCAGATCCGTCTCGCCAAGGCGCCAAGGTCCTTGGAAGGCCCTTTGGTGCTGCACTGCCGCACAGGTCCGGCTTTAAGTTACCGCGACGGCTTCCACCTGTACGCGCTGCACGGAAGGGTCGTCCCCGACGACGCCATCAGCGGCGAGCGGACAGGGGCCAGTCGGCCGTCCGGATTACCGGACAACCTGGCGGAATTGATCGATGACAGCAGTGCCGAGGCCGTCGCCCGGCTCGCCGGCAAGGACTTGCGTGGGGCCGACCTGCGGGGCGTCCGGTTCCCCGAGGGGACCGACCTCATAGGCGCCGACCTCAGCGGAGCCGATCTGCGCCATGCTGATCTCTCCTGCGCCGATCCGGGCGGGGCCCCTGTCCTGGGAGCCCGGTTCGCTCGCGCCAAACTCGTCGGAGCGGATCTACGCGACGCCGACTTCGGCATCGTCGGCGATTTCGTCGGTGCCGACCTGACCGATGCCGACATGACCGGCTCCTACTTCGGCGGCGCCCCCGAGATCGGCACCTCGTGCTTCAATGACGCCAAGCTCGTGCGGACCAAGTTCATCGGCGCCCACCTGGTAGGAGCCTATTTCAGCGGCGCCGACCTCACCGGGACGGATTTCACCGGCGCCCGCCTACACTACTCTTCTGGATCGATAGACTCGAGCTACATACTGTCGCGCTTCGCTCAGTGCACCTGGGACTCCACGACGAGATGGCCGGACGACGAGATGGCCGAGGCCGTCCGCCGGGTATCCGACCCCATCGACCAGGAGACCTTTCGAGTACGCAAAGAGCCACCAACTCCACCCGGACGACGGGAACCCCTCCCTCAACCACACCCCCTTCCGGAGGGCGACCCCTTTTTCGACATCGGCCACTAATTGGCAGTCGTCAACATCCTGGGTGGATGAACTCACCTGGCCGCTTGCTATTGCGCTAACCACTGAGCCACACACGCGCCGGCAGCGTGACGACCGCGCATGGATGATCGGACGATCTTCGGGGTTTTGGGTCTTGACGGATCTTCAGAGGATGCTCAGACTCCTGCATGGGAGCGCTCCCACACTCCGGCTCGCTCGTCCCGCTTGGCCGGATCGCTCCGTGATTCCTCATGGGCGCGCTTCCTCCACCACCCCGAGAGTCTGGAGTACCGGATGAGACGCGGCATCGGGATCCTCGCCACGGCCGCGACGAGCATCGTCGCGCTTCTCGCCCCGCCGGCGCAGGCGTTGGAGCACGACGATCCGCTGGCCGGGAAGGCCAGGTTCTACGTCGAGCCCTCGACGAACGCCGAGCGACAGGCTGACGTTTGGGCGGCCGCGGGGCGCGATGCCGACGCGGCGCACATGCGGGCCCTGTCCAAAGTCTCGCAGGCGATCTGGTTCACCAGCGGCACCCCCGCTGAGGTGCGGACGGCGGTGCGGCAGACGATGATCAGAGCCGCCAAGCAGCACGCCGTTCCGGTGCTGGTCGCGTACTACGTGCCGGGCCGGGACTGCTCGCAGTACTCAGCGGGTGGCGCTCCGACCGAGGCCGCCTATCGCGCCTGGATCGACGCCTTCGCCAAGGGAATCGGCGGTGGCCGAGCCGTGGTGATCGTGGAGCCCGACGGGCTGGCGCTGCTGTCCAGCGAGCCGTGGTGCAACGAGGGCGGCGGCGGTACCACTGGAACGCCGGAGGACACCGCCCGGGTCGACGAACGCTTCCGCGAGATCAACTACGCGGTCGGCGCCCTGCAGCGGCTGCCGCGCACCGGCGTCTACGTGGACTCCGGACACTCGGACTGGCAGCCCCTCAACGACTACGACGCCGGATACGGCGAACCGCGCGCCCAGCTCGGCATGGCCAGCCGCCTGCTGAAGGGCGGCGTCGCCAAGGCCGACGGCTTCGCGCTGAACGTCTCCAACTACCGCAGTGACGAGGAGTTGGTCTCGTACGGCACCAGGCTGTCCAAGTGCCTGCGCTTCCGTCAGGAGACGGGCGCGGCCAGTTGCTCCGACACCGACCTGGCCACCGTCCCGGACGATCCGCGCGAGCTCACACACTTCGTCCTGGACACCAGCCGCAACGGCCAGGGACCGTGGACGCCTCCGGCAGGCAAGTACACCGACCCTCAGGTCTGGTGCAACCCGCCGGGCCGCGGCCTGGGCGCCCGGCCCTCGACCCGCACCGGTGATCCCCTGGTCGACGCGTTCCTCTGGATCAAGCGTCCCGGCGAATCCGACGGCCAGTGCACCCGCGGCACCGCCGGTCCGGAGGACCCCGAGTACGGCGTGGTCGATCCTGCGGCCGGCGCCTGGTGGCCCGAGTACGCCTTGGGCCTCGCCCAGCGAGCCGTACCTCCTCTCCGCTGACCGGCCCGAACCCGACCTGCGTGACGCGGTCAAGGCCGCCCGAGCTCCGCGACCCGCCTGCCCCTTCCGGAGCACGGGCGGCCTGCGCTCAGGGCGTCACGACGGGGGAGTTCGGCTCGGGGTCGTCGATGACGGCGAGCAGCCGGCGCAGCGCGGCGCCGTCGCCGGTGGTGCCGATGCCGGCGGCGTCCTGTCCGCCGGCCAGGGCGAGCAGCATCGGCTTGGTCAGCGACAGGGTCAGGTCGGCGCCGCCCGCACCGTCGGGATCTTCCGGTGCATGAGCGCCCCGTTGGACAGCGACATGCGGTACCGGTCACCGGAATCGGTGAACTCCCAATCGATGATCAGGTGCTCGTTCCAGGTTTGGGGCCGTTGACGCGGATGGCGAGCGAGTCGAAGACCTGCTCAACGTCGAGGCCCGCCGCCATCCCACCGGAGATGCTGGTCGGAACCGGCGGGACGCCGCTGAATCAGAACGAGAAAGAATGGGCGCTGTGGTAAACGGCCACGCCGTAACCGATTGCGGTGATCACTACCAGGCCGAGCGCTCCGAGAAGGAACCCGGCCACGGTACATGAGACCGGACGCTTGGCGGGGGCCCACAATGGTCCCCACACCCAACCGAGCACAGCACCGAGCGGGGGGAGCCCGAACACGGCGACCGCCCCTAGCAGCACGCCCGACTTGGTCCGGTGATTGCCGCGCCAGTCGGTCCCACTGAGATGATGTGCAGCCGATGAGGCCGCCTCGCACCATGCCACGATGAAGACGAGCCAGATGATCAGGGCGATGACCAGCATACCGATCATGTCCTTGCGCCAGGTCTCCACGGTTGGCTCCCGGATGTAGCACAAGATCGCCCACGCCGTGCTCGTGCGGCGCGGCACGCTGACTCATCTCGGCGCGAACGGCTCACGCGCATACCGCATCAACGGTAGGAGATTCGTGAACTGATCCGAAAGGTCGTCCAGGAAAAATTGACCTGACAAAGGCCAAGTGGCGCAGGAGCAGCTACAGCGGTGCCGTCCGGTCCGCCGCCGACGCGCACTGACCACCAGTCGCCCACCCTTGCTGGCCGCCCGTTCCGCCGAGGAGCGGCGAGTCGTGGAAGATTGCAGGAGGAGAGGCGCGTTACCTGGGAGGGGCGATGCTGTTCAGGCGGGAGGTCCTTGAGGGGATCGCGGGCGGGCGGATCGACCGGGTGTTCCGGGTGTGGGCCAAGCCCCCGGTCCGTGCGGGGAGCACGCAGCGCACCTGGGCGGGGATCATCGTCATCGACTCGGTCACGGCCGTCACCCCCGAGGAGATCACCGAGGAGGACGCGCTGCGTTCGGGCTTCGACAGCCGCGCGGCGCTGCTCACCGCCCTGTCCAAGAGCACCAAGCAGGGCGGCTACCACCGCGTCATGCTCCGTCTGGGCGGGCCCGACCCCCGAGCGGAACTGGCCGGGAACGCCGACCTGACCGACCAGGAACTGGCCGACCTCAAAGCCTCCCTCGACGCCATCGACACCCGCAGCCGCCGCGCCCCCTGGACCCGCGAAGTCCTCCGCCTCATCGAGGAGCACCCCGGCCTGCGCGCCCTGGACCTGGCCGAACGCCTCGGCCGGGACAGACTCCCTTTCAAGGCCGACGTCCGCCGCCTCAAAGCCCTCGGCCTCACCGAAAGCCTGGAGACCGGGTACCGCCTCACTCCGCGCGGCAAGGCCCTCATGGCCTACCTACGGTCCTTGACCGAATGATCTGATCCCGGGTTCTGCGAGACGCTGCGCGGCCTTGCCGCCTCCCTGCGACGGGCCGGGGTGTGGTTAACCGAACCCCCGGTCCGCCTGCTTCCACGATCGACCCGGCGGCGCCTCCGGGACGAGTCTGGAGACATCCGTTCACGCAGTTCGGAAGGTGTCTCATGGCGATTCTCGTTTCCCGCGTCACGCGCCGGTCCCGCTTCGGCTCGTCGCTCTGGCGGCGTTCCGCTTACGCGTTCGCGGCCCTGCCTGCGGGGCTTGCCTCGCTCACGGGGGCGCGGGTGCAGCCTGCACTCGCGCACCGCCTGCTGGACGTGCCGTCCGCGCGTCCCGGACGGTTCCGAACGATCCTGCACGCCCTCCTCTCGCTGCCGCTCGGCGTCCTGTCGCTCCTGGCAGGCGCGTACGGGTGGGGGATCGTCGTGCTCAATCTGTTCTACCCGGCCCGCTGGCTCATCGGGATGGGCGGTTCACTGAGGGACGCTTGGGGCGGCCCGACGCTCGCCGGTGCCTGGGCCGTCCACGCGACGGGCGGGCTGGTGATGCTGCTGCTGATGCCCGCCCTGATGAAGGGCATCACGACGTTGCAGGCCCGCCTGATGGTCCGCGTCATCGGCAGGGCGGACGGGACAATGGGGCGATGACACAGGTGCTGAGGGCCCCGGCCGTCCACCGGGCCTGGTCGGAGGCGCTCTACCTGCTCGCCGGCGCCCCGATCGCCCTGGCCGGGGTGTACTACGCGGTGTTCTCGGGCGCGTTCGGCATCGTCATGTCGGTCACGCGGCTGGGCGCCGCCGCGACGGCGGCGGTGCTGCGCGGCGCCTGCCGGTTCGGGGAGTTGCACCGCCGGCTCGCGGCCGTCCTGCTGGACGAGCGGGTGCCGGCGCCGGGCCAGCCGCGGTCGCGGGCCGGGCTGCGGGCCTGGGTGCGGGACGCACACGACGCCACTGGGTACCGCGCGTTCCTGCATCTGCTCGTCCGGTTCCCGCTGGCCGTCCTCGGCGTCGTCGTGGTGCTCGTGACCTGGGTGTATGGATTCCTCCTGCTGACGTATCCGATCCAGCTCCCCCTGCATCTGAACGAGATCACCACCCGCGACTCGGGCGGCAGGGTCCGGCACGGCCTGGTCGTCGGCGGGTTCTACTTCGACACCTGGCAGCGCAGTCTGCTGGTGGCTCTGGCCGGCGCCGTCCTGCTGGCGTTGGCGCCGCGGGCCGTGCGGCTGGCCGTGCGTCTCGACCTGGCGGTGCTGCGGTCGCTGCTCGGTCCGCGGCCGGACGACGCGCGCATCCGCGACCTGGAGCTGAGCCGGTCGTACGCGGTCGAGGACGCGGCGGCGACGCTCCGCCGGATCGAGCGGGACCTGCACGACGGCGCCCAGGTGCGGCTCGTCTCGCTGACCATGACCCTGACCGCGCTGCAGGAGACCCTCCCGGCCGACACCCCCGAGCCCGCCCGCGAGCTGGTCGCCGCCGCGCGCACCGGCGCGCGGGAGGCGATCGCCGAGCTGCGCGAACTGGTCCGCGGCATCCATCCGCCCGTCCTGGACCAGGGGCTGGACGCGGCGCTGGCGACGCTCGCCGCCCGCAGCCCCGTCCCGGCGGAGCTGGAGACGGACCTGCCGGTCCGGCCGTCCGCGGCGATCGAGTCGATCGCCTACTTCTGCACCGCCGAGCTGCTGGCCAACGCGGGACGGCACGCGGCGGCCGACCGGGTCGCCGTGTCCGCCGTCCAGCCGGGGGACGGCACCCTGCGGCTGTCGGTCACCGACGACGGGAAGGGCGGCGCGCGGGCGCGTCCCGGCGGCGGGCTCGCCGGGCTGGCCGAGCGGGTGCGTACGGTGGACGGCGAGCTGTCCGTGCTGAGCCCGCTGGGAGGACCGACCACCGTGACCGTCACGCTCCCCCTCACCACCTCATGACCGGTCTGCGCGTGGTGATCGCCGAGGACGCGGCGATCCTGCGGGACGGCCTCGCCCACCTGCTCGGGCTGCGCGGCCACTCGGTGGTCGCGGCGGTCGGCGACGCGCCCGCGCTGCACGCGGCCGTGGCCGAGCACGGGCCGGACGTCGCCGTGGTCGACATCCGGATGCCGCCGACGCACACCGACGAGGGGCTGCACGCCGCGATCGAGCTGCGCCGCGTCCGTCCCGGGCTCGGCATCCTGCTGTTCTCGCAGTACGTGGAGACGCGGTACGCGGCCGAGCTGCTGGCGGGCTCGCCCGCGGGCGTCGGCTACCTGTTGAAGGAGCGGGTGTCCGACCTCGACGACTTCGTGGACGCGCTGAACCGCGTCGCCGCCGGGGGCACCGCGCTCGACCCGGAGGTCGTGGCACACCTGCTCGGCGCCGCCCGGCGCGACGACGGGCTCGCGTCCCTCACCCCGCGCGAGCGGGAGGTCCTCGGCCTGATGGCGGAGGGCCGGACGAACGCGGCGATCGCCGCGTCCCTCGTGGTCACCGAGCGGGCCGTGGAGAAGCACATCGCGAACATCTTCACCAAGCTCGGCCTCGCGCCCACGGGCACCGACCACCGCCGCGTCCTGGCCGTCCTGCGCTATCTGGGAGCGTCCTGATCGTCCGTTGAGGGGCGTCCTACGGCCAGGGCGGGCCCGGCTTTTCGCCGAGCCCGCCATGTCGGGTCCGCTTCCGTGTGTCAGCGCTGGAGCGTCAGCAGACCCGGCCGGTAGGGCAGGAGGCCGTAGTCGCCGCCGGAGTTGGGGCTGCGCCCCTGGTAGAGCAACTGCAGGTTGCAGGGGTCGACGGTGAAGGTCTGGTCGGCGCCGGCGCGGATCAGTTCGCCGTGGCTGATGTCGTTGGTCCAGGTGGCGCCGCTGTTGGCCTTGCCGGCGAAGGGGTTGCTCTCGGTCGCGGCCTGCGGGGTCCACGAACCGTTCAGGCTGGTGGCCGTGAACGAGCGGAAGTAGCGCCCCTGTGAGCCGATCGCCTCGACGAGCATGAGGTAGCGGCTCTGGCCCTGGAGCTTGTAGACCTGGACGGCCTCGAACAGGTTGTTCGTCGAATCGCTCATGACCACTGTCGAGGTCGCGCCGAAACTGCCCGGGAAGTTCCCGATCGGCATACTGGCCCGGTAGATCTTGCCGTTGTCACCGGCGAAGAAAAGGTACATGTTCGTGCCGTCGCCGATAAGCGTCTGATCGATCGGGCCCGTTCCGGAGCCGCTGATGCTTCCGGAGAAGAGCACCTGCTGCGATGACCACCCATTCGGGTTGGTGGGGTCGCTCGACGTCCGGTAGGAGAAGGCGGTCCCGCCCCACTGGTAGGCGAGCACCCAGACGTTCTTCGGCGCGAAGTAGAAGAGCGTGGGAGCGACGGTTGAATTCGACATCGTGTTCTGACTGGCCGAGGCCATCTCCGACCAGTTGGTGAAGGGGCTGAAGTTCATCGAACCCCATCTCGTCCCCGTGTCGTGCGTCGTCGCATAGACGAGATGCCGGCCGTTGTAGGGGGCGACGGTGAAGTCCTTGAGCGAGACCCACCCCGACTTGGGCTGCGCCAGCGGGCCGGTCGACGTCCAGCGGTAGGCCGCCGGGAGGTCGCACGCGGGAGTGGAGCCGCCGCCGACCGGGACGAGCTGCCACTGCTGGTTGTCGCCGCCCCAGTCGTCGTACTGGACGATGTTCGCGTTGTCGGCGGTGGAGCCGCCTTGCACTTCGAGGGCCTTGCCGCTGTGGCGCGACACGAACCTCACGTAGCCGCCAGGGCTGTCGGCCAGCCGCCACTGCTGGTTGGCGCCGTTCAGGTCGGACCACTGGACGATCGAGCCGCCGTTGGCGGTGGAGAAGTTGTAGACGTCCAGCACCTTGCCGGAGTGGCGGGACCTGATGCGGTAGTAGCCGTCGCCGGAGTCGACGAACTGCCACTGCTGCTGGTTCTGATCGTTTCTCGTCCACTGGGTGATGCGGGCGCCGTCGCCGGTCGCCAGGTTGTAGACGTCCAGAGCCTTGCCGCTGTTGCGGTTGACCAGGACGTACCACGTGTTCACATCCACTGTCGCGGCCTGGGCGGGCTGTGGGTTCGTCACGCACATGAGCACCGAAAGCAGGAGCGATGCCAGCACCGCGCCGGTCCTCACCATGACCTTCTTCCTTTCGTTGGGCGTGGATGTTAGCGCTAACAATTTCTGTCGGACGGGACCTTCTCTCCATCGGCGGCCAGGGGGTGGCGGTGGCCGGAGTAAATAACAGGCAGAAAGGCATCGTCAAGGGCCCGGGAACTTCGAAAAGTTTCGAGCGCCGGCCAGCCGAAAGATCACGCATACGGCGCCATGAAAGATATGGAAACTATTGACGGAATCTGCGGGGGCTCACACACTGAGTCCGCGACGCCCTGGTGGTGTGTGCGTTCCTGTGAAGGAGCGCGGCGTCTTTTACACGGCTGTGTTCCGTGCTCCCACCCCTCGTTCATTCATGGAGGAACAGACGTGCGTACGAACGCCATGCTCAGGCCCGGGATCCGTAAGCGGGCCCTTCTCGCGGGCACCCTCGGGGTGCTCGCCGCCGCTCTGGTGGCACCGCCCCCGGCCACCGCCGCCGAGAGCACGCTGGGTGCCGCGGCGGCGCAGAGCGGCCGCTACTTCGGCACCGCCATCGCCTCGGGCAGGCTCAACGACTCGGCGTACACCACGATCGCGAGCCGCGAGTTCAACATGGTGACCGCCGAGAACGAGATGAAGATCGACGCCACCGAGCCCCAGCGGGGCCAGTTCAACTTCAGCTCCGGCGATCGGGTCTACAACTGGGCCGTCCAGAACGGCAAGCGGGTACGCGGCCACACCCTGGCCTGGCACTCCCAGCAGCCCGGCTGGATGCAGAGCCTCAGCGGCGGCACGCTGCGCCAGGCGATGATCGACCACATCAACGGGGTCATGGCCCACTACAAGGGCAAGATCGCCCAGTGGGACGTCGTGAACGAGGCCTTCTCCGACGACGGCTCGGGAGGCCGCCGCGACTCCAACCTGCAGCGCACCGGCAACGACTGGATCGAGGTCGCCTTCCGCACCGCGCGCGCCGCCGACCCGGCCGCCAAGCTCTGCTACAACGACTACAACATCGAGAACTGGTCCTGGGCCAAGACCCAGGGCGTGTACGCCATGGTCCGCGACTTCAAGCAGCGCGGCGTGCCCATCGACTGCGTCGGCTTCCAGTCCCACTTCAACAGCGGCAGCCCCTACAACAGCAACTTCCGCACCACCCTGCAGAACTTCGCCGCCCTCGGCGTCGACGTGGCCATCACCGAACTGGACATCCAGGGCGCCTCGGCCACGACCTACGCCAACGTGACGAACGACTGCCTGGCCGTCTCGCGCTGCCTCGGCATCACCGTCTGGGGCGTGCGCGACACCGACTCGTGGCGCTCGGAGCAGACCCCGCTGCTGTTCGACGGCAACGGCAACAAGAAGGCCGCCTACACCTCGGTCCTCAACGCCCTCAACGGCACCTCGTCTCCCCCCACCGGCTCCGGCAAGACGATCAAGGGCGTCGGTTCGGGCCGCTGCCTGGACGTGCCGAACGCGAGCACCACCGACGGCACCCAGCTCCAGCTGTGGGACTGCCACAGCGGAACCAACCAGCAGTGGACCTCCACCGACGCGGGCGAGCTCAGGGTCTACGGCGACAAGTGCCTCGACGCCGCCGGGACCGGCAACGGCGCCAAGGTCCAGATCTACAGCTGCTGGGGCGGCGACAACCAGAAGTGGCGCCTCAACTCCGACGGATCGATCGTCGGTGTCCAGTCCGGCCTCTGCCTGGACGCCGCCGGCAGCGCCAACGGCGCCCCGATCCAGCTCTACTCCTGCTGGAACGGCAGCAACCAGCTCTGGAGCCGCGCCTGACCTACCGCACGACGGAGTGGAGCCAGGAGTGTCCTGGCTCCACTCCGTCGCCTTTCTGCGGCTACCCCCCTTCGGGGACGCTGTGCTGGGCGCGCGCGATGGGCATGTACGTCGGGGACGCGTCAGTGGTCAGGAACGCCAGGACCATGGCGCGCACCGCTTCGGCGTGCTCCATCAGCAGCAGATGGCTGGCGTTGGGCAGCACGGCCAGCTCGGCGGTGGGCAGCGCGCGGTAGAGCGCCACGGTGTGGTCGAGCGTGACCAGATCGTCGTCGCCGGACAGGACGAGAGTCCTGGCCGTCACCGCGCGCAGCTCGGCCGGGTCGAGCCGCGGCTCGGTCGCGGCCGCGTGCGCGATCTTGCCGAGGACGACCGGGAAGTGGTCGCGGCCGTCGGGCGACACCTCGGCGTAAGCGTCGACGAGCGCGGCGGGCGTCTCGCCGTCCGCCGACGGCTTGAAGATCAGTCCGTCCAGGTCGCAGGCGGTGCTGATGAGGACGAGGCGCTCGACCAGGTCGGGGCGGCGCATCGCCACCCACAGCGCCACCGTCCCGCCGGCGCTGTAGCCCACCAGCCGGGCCGGGCCGCCGACCACCCGCTCCAGGAACGCGATCGTGTCCCGGGCCATGAGCTCCATGGTGATCGGACCGGGGGCGTCGGGCGTGCGGCCGTGGCCGCGGCGGTCGGGCAGGTAGATCTCGAACGTGTCGGCGAGCCCGTCGAGGTTGCCGGTGAAGCAGCGGCCGTCGGTCAGCCCGCCGTGCAGGAGCACCACGGGGTCGCCCTTGCCGCGCTGGTCATGCCACATGGGAACGATGTCGGTCATGCACTACATACGGGACGGCGCCTCAGGAGTCATCGGCAATCCGAACAACGCGAACAGGGACGGATCCAGGTAGGTCGTCGTGTTGGCGATCAGTCCGTCGCGGACGTCGATGACGGACAGGCCGAACGCCTTCCCGTCCCGGTACTGCGCGAAGGCCGGCGATCCGTTGGCCGCCGTGCGGACCAGCCGGTCATCGGCGCAGGCACCGGCCGCACCCGCCAGGGCGGCCCGGATCGCCTCCCGGCCCCTGAGCCACCAGGCGAACGGCGGCATCGACATGGTGGCGTCCCGGTGGAGCAGCGACACCAGGCCGTCGACGTCGTAGGAGGTGAACGCCTTGACGTACCGTCCGAGCAGGTCCTCGTCGACCTCGCCGCTCCCGCCCGGCGTGCGACGCGCGGACATGGCGGCACGTGCTCGTTGCAGGGCACTGTTGACCGCGGCGGGGCTGCTGTCGAGCAGCCCGGCCACCTCCTCCGCCGTCCAGCAGAGCACCTCACGCAGGATGAGGACGGCCCGCTGGCGCGGCGGCAGAACTTGCAGGGCGGCGACGAACGCCAGCCGGATCGTCTCGCGCCCCTCGGCCAGCTCGGCCGGATCACCGTCAACGGGCAGCGCGAGCCGGTCGGGGATCGGCTGCACGAAGGCGGCGGCTCCCAGCGGCGCGCCGAGAGAAGCACCGGCGGGTGAGGACGGGCCGAGATCCATCGCGAGCGCGCGCCGCTGGACGCTACGGGTCATGTCGAGGCAGACGTTGGTGGCGATCCTGTGCAGCCAGGTGCGCAGACCGGCTCTGCTCTCATCGAAGCGATCGGCGTTCTTCCAGGCGCGGAAGAAGGTCTCCTGGACGGCGTCCTCGGCCTCGGCGGCGCAGGCGAGCATGCGGTAGCAGAAGCCGGTCAGGTCGACCCGGTGTTCTTCCAACCGCTCCTCGAAGGCCACGTGCCCACCATATTCAGGGCTTTGGCCCGCGCTGCCTCACATCCGGGACCTCAGCACGTCGACCTCGCAGCCCGGCGCGAAGGGGTCGAAGCCGTGCTCGCTCAGCCAGCGGACGATCAGCAGGCTTCGCAGGGACCACCACGCGCGGATCACGTCGAGGTCGACGTCGACGCCATAGCCGGCGAGGACGTCGCCGAGGTGCTCCTCGTGTCCGAGCGTGAAGGTGGCGAGGTCGTACAGGGCATCGCCCCGGCCCGCCTCGGACCAGTCGATGATGCCCGTGACCTCGTCGCCGTCGACGAAGACGTGCGCGATCTGCAGGTCGCCGTGCGTGAACGCCGGAGTCCACGGCCGGAGCGCGGCCTCGGCGACCCGGCGGTTGCGGCTGACGAGGTCGGCGGGCAGGAGGCCGCCGGTCACGAGCAGCTCGCACTCGGCGTCGAGCTCCGCCTCCAGCGCGGCGATGCTCCGGCCGGCCTGGCCCGGCCAGGACGGCGGCGGCGCGTCGTGCAGCGTCCGGATGGCGGCGCCCGCCGCGGCCCACGCCGACGGCGACCCGGTCGACGGCCCGCCGAGGCGTCCGAGCGTCGTCCCCGGGAGTGCGGCGATCGCGAGCACGGGCGGCTTGCGCCAGAGGACCTCCGGGGTCGGGACCGGCGCGAGGGACATCGCCTCAAGCTCGACATCGATGCGCGTCTGGTCGGCGTCCATCTTCAGGAACACGTCGCCGACGCGCAGAGTCGCACGCTCGGAATGGGCGACGACGACCTCGACCTCATCCACGGGCGACCAGTATCCCGGGGATGATCGCCGCCGTCGCCGGGTTTTTCGCCTGTGATGACGCGGCTGACCGCGTCCCCCTACCCAGCGGCCTTCCTCAGGCGACGACCGCGAGGAGGGCTGTGATGGCCTTGGTGAGCTCCGCGTCGCCGCTCACCGTCGATCGCTGACGGGCCTGCTCCACGGTGATGCCTCGGGTCGCCAGGCGCCAGAAGGTGTCCTGGTCCATCGCGACGCGTGCGGTCGGCTCTCCCTGGGGCTGGGTCATCTGCCATCGTCCGTCCTGCCGGACCGCGCCCCACCGGCCGCCCGCCGGGCCGAGCACTTCCAGGTGAGCGGTGTGGCCTTCAGGCCGGTCGTGCATCCGCAAGGCGTGCGGCAGGCCGCGCGCGAAGATGTCCAGCACCGGGGCCATGAGATCGGGTTCTTCGGCGCCCGGGACGGAGACGGCGTCGCGCACCTGCTGCTGGTGGACCCAGAACTCGGTGAAGTCGCGTCCGATGTCCAGCCAGGCGGGACTGTCGATGTCGGTGGCGGCCCAGGAGACGTTCAGGTCGGCGGCTGCCCGGAGGTCTTGTGCCGCCCACACGGCGTCGAGACGTGGGCCCAGGTGATCCAGCAGTTCGATCAGCAGCCGGGGACTGAGCTGGCGGGACGCCCGGACGAACTCATCGTTGGTGCGGGCCAGGTACGAAGGAAGCGTCTCGTCATTGGCGAACACCGCGCCGCCGTACCCGTCGCGGCTGCCCGACAGGCGCCGCATGTAGTCGTTGAGCACGTGAGCGACGACGTCGTGCACGTCCCAGCCGGGACAGACCGTGGGGGCGGCCCAGTCGGCGGGGCTCAGGGTGCGGAGCAGGTCGAGCAGGGCCTGCCGCTCGCGCGGGAACAGCGGACGAACGTCGACGATGGGACCAAAGATCATGATCACCTGACCCTACCGACTGCCGTCCCGTCCTCCACAGGTTTTTCCGCCGGCCGGGCGTTCGAACGATGTGGCGGGCATTCATGCAGCGTGCCGGGGATGAACCGGCCTGTGGCGGATTCGGCCGGGTGCATCCGCGCCGACCGCGACTAGTGTTGCCGACTGATGGGTGATGACGCGACGGACGACCGGCCGCCGTCGCCCTTTGCCGGAAACGGCCAACGGCGCACAATGGTCCCCGGACACACGAGAGGATCGGACAATGGCTCGACGGTGACGGGACGACCCGATGGCGCGGGCGCGGTAGGCGCTGCCGCCGCCCGGCACGGTCGCCGAGGACGCGGGCGAACACGTCATCACGAGCACCCGATCGCGGCCCGAGACCCCGCCTGGCGGCCGCGCGGCAAGGCTCTGTCGAGCGCCGAAGGACAACGCGGACCCGGTTGCGCGGTGGGACCCATGGCCGCGTGAGATGGTAGCGATCACAGGAGCCGGGCAGGGAGCAGAGACGACATGATGCAAGGCGTGACGGCGGCCGTGGTACTGGCCGCGAAAGACCCGAACACCCAGCAGCTGGCCGACTGGCTGCGCAATATCTTCGGGCCGCTGTTCCTGGTCATCATCGGGATCGTGGCCCTGTTCTTCCTGTTCACCCGGGAGATCACGCGGTTCATTCAGTTCATCGTGCTCAGCATCGTGATCGCGGTCGTCTTCTACTACCCCGGGATCATCACGTCGGTGGCCGACGGAATCGTGCGAGCGCTCGGCGTCAAGGAGTCCGGCTAGGCCCGCGCGTCCACCGCGCTCGGCGTCGACCGCCGGGGTGGGACCACTCAGCCGGTCACCGGTTGGGAGTCCTGGTCTCGGTGGACCGCGGGCGAGGTGTCCGGGGTGGCTTCGGTGGTGAGGAAGCCGCCGGACTGGTGGTGCCAGAGGCGGGCATAGGGACCCTCGGACTGGAGGAGTTCCCGGTGGGATCCCTCTTCGAGGACGCGGCCGCGGTCGAGGACGACCAGACGGTCCATGCGGACGACCGTGCTCAGACGGTGCGCGACGACCAGGGCGGTGCGGTCGCGCATCAGGCGCCACAGAGCTTCCTGGATGAGGAGTTCGCTTTCGGAGTCCAGTGCGCTGGTCGCCTCGTCCAGGAGCAGGATCGGGGTGTCTCGCAGGATGGCGCGGGCGAGGGCGAGGCGCTGCCGCTGGCCGCCGGAGAGCTTGACGCCTCGCTCGCCGACCAGCGTGTCGAAGCCGTCCGGCAGGTTCTCGACGAACTCGGTGACGTGGGCCGCCCGCGCGGCCCGCAGGATCTCGGCCTCGGTGGCGCCCGGCCGGGCGAAGGCGATGTTGTCGCGCACCGACCGGTGGAACATCGCGGGCTCCTGGGGAACGTACGCGATCATGTTGCGCAGGTCGCTCTGGCGCAGCCGCGCGATGTCCTGGCCTCCGATGAGAATGCGGCCGCCGTCGACGTCCATGAGACGCAGCAGCAGCCGGGAGAGGGTGGTCTTGCCGCCGCCCGACCGCCCCACCAGGCCGATCTTGGCGCCGCTGGGGATCTCCAGCTCCAGGCCCTCGAACAGGGGCGGCCCGTCGCCGTGGGCGAAGCGCACCCGCTCGAAGCGGACCGAGGCGTCGACCGGACGCAGCGGCTGCGGGTCGGGCGGGTCCACGACGGTCGGCGGCGTCAGGAGCAGCTCGGTGAACTGGGCGCTCTCGGTGAGCGTGCTCTCCATCCGCCGGTAGATCTGGTTGAACTCGAACATGATCCGCGTCGCGTTGGTGTAGTAGGAGAACGTCACCACGATGGCCTCCACCCCGAGGCCGCCGCGAAGCGCCACCGCGACGAGCAGCCCCAGGGCGCTGGTCAGGATCGACATCGGAGCGACGATCGTGTCGACCCGCAGGTTGGCGTAGTCCCAGGAGCGCAGTGCCAGGCGGTTCTGCTCGGCGACCCGGCCGCGGAGCTCGGCGGCCTCCCGCTCCTCGGCGGCGAACGCGCGGACCGTCTCCATGTTGGTCAGCACGTCGGCGATGTGGCCCGACACCCTCACCTTCGCCGCCTCGCGCCTGTCCACGAGCGCCTGCCTGCGGCGGATGAACGGGATGACGAGGAAGCCGGTGAAGACGATCAGGCCCAGGAGGACGACGACCAGCAGCGGGTGGTACCGCCACAGGATCACCGAGGCGAAGGACAACGGGATCACGTTGGCCACGACCGCGAAAGTGAGGGTGTCGGCGAAATTTTCGAAGCCGCCGCAGAAGCTCAGTATCCGTTTGGTCAGCGAACCGGCGAAGTTGTCATGGAAGAACGCGGCGTCTTTCGCGAGCAAGTCGTCCATGCCGGTGTTGGCGAGCCATTCGATGCCCCGGCTGTTCGTCCGGTTGAGGAAGTGCAGGCCCACTCTCCACAGCGCCTCGCCCGCGAACATCAGGCCGGCGAATCCGAGGACGTAGGGCAGGAGGGCGGAGAGATCGCTTTCCCCGCCTTCGGCCAGGTGCCCCACCAGGGCGGCGACCATCAGCGGAGTCAGGTAGAACAGGCACGTATTGCCCAGCGCCGGCAAAGTCAGCGCCGGAAGCGAGATGCGCCACTGGCGGCGCAGCACATCGCAGTAAAAGCGCAGGGCCAGCAGAACCGCGCGTTGCCGGACCGACTCGCCGCCTCTGGACCTGCCTCGTAGCACTGCCACCCCGCCCTCCACGCCGCCGCCCATCCATGCTGCCTCAGACGGCCGGGGCAAAGCGAACGCATTTTTCCATCACTCAAAACGATCACCAGATTTCAGAAAAAGCGGCGTCCGCGGGGGAACACCGATGACGTTTCATAAGGACGGCGTCCACTGGCGCGACCCTGTCCCCGTGCCGGCGCGACCGATCCGGGGGCCTGTCCCCCGTGCGAGCTACCCGCAGATGTCCACCGCACGGTGAAGATCCGGCGGGGGGCGAATCCTTAGCGTTTCGGGCGACGCCGCGGCGCCATGGCCGCGGAACCCCCTGAAGGAGTCAGCATGCGACTGCTGAAGCAGCTCGTCGTCGTCGTGGTGGTCGCCGCCGCCGGCGGCGCGGGCGTCAACGGCGTGGTGTGGAACCCGGCCCTCACGCTCGTCCTCGGCGCCGCGGCGGCGCTGGTCAGCCTGTACACGTACCGCTGGGTGGTGCGGCGGACCGAGCGCCGCGAGCCGGCGGAGCTGGCGCTGAAGGGCGCCGCGGGCGGCCTCACCCGCGGGATGCTGATCGGTTTCGCGATGTTCGGCGCCGTCATCGTGAACATCGCGTTCCTCGGCCACTACCGGATCGACGGGTTCGGCTCCGCGACCGGCCCGGTCGCCCTTCTCGGCTTCATGGCCGCCGCGGCGGTGTCCGAGGAGGTGATGTTCCGCGGCGTCCTGTTCCGGATCATCGAGGAGCGCACCGGCACCTGGGCGGCGCTGGCGCTGACCGGCCTGGCGTTCGGCCTGATGCACCTGCCCAACCCGAACGCCGACCTGTGGAGCGCGCTCGCCATCGCCATCGAGGCCGGCGGCATGCTCGCCGCCGCCTACGTGGCCACCCGCACCCTCTGGGTGCCGATCGGCCTGCACTTCGCCTGGAACTTCGCCGGCGCCGGGATCTTCGGCACCGACGTCTCCGGCAAGGACGCCCCGGACGGCCTGCTCGACGGCGCGACCTCTGGCCCGACCCTCCTCAGCGGCGGCGAATTCGGCCCGGAGGCGAGCCTGTACGCGGTCGGCGCGGGAGCGGCCCTGACGATCGTGTTCATGTGGCTGGCACGCCGGCGCGGCACCATCGTCCGCCGGAACCGGGCATCCCGGACCCCCGCCGCCGCTACGCTCGCCCAGTGATCGACATCCGGCGGGGCCGGGAGGCGTGGCGGCGGCTGGACGTCACGGTGCGGGACCTCCCGTTCCCGCTGCTGCTGGCGGCCGGGTCGTTCGTCCCGGCGCTCCAGGCCCACGGGACGCAGGTCGGCGATCTCCCGGCCCGCCCGTTCGACGCGCTGGCCGTCCCGGTGATGCTCCTGACCTGCCTCCCGCTCGCCGTGCGCCGGCGCTGGCCGGCCCTCAGCGTCGTCCTCGTGTCGCTCGGGTTCGCCGCCGACCAGCTCCGCGCCTACCACTCGTTCACGGGCAGCGCCCTGGCGTTCGCGCTGGTGAGCGCGGGCGCCCACCTGGAGCGCCGCCGGTACGCCGTCGCGGCCGTCCTCTCCGCGGCGTACGTGCCGCTGGCGGTGGCACTCGACCGGATCGGCTCCCCCGAAGGCCTGGACGGCTTCGTCACGTTCTACCTGGGGGCCGTCTTCGCGTGGGGCGTCGGAGCGTGGCTGCGCTCCACCCGGGCCGTCGAGTCGGAACGCCGCCGCCGCGTCGCCGAGGCCACCCGCGCGGCCGAACGCACCCGCATCGCCCGCGAGCTCCACGACGTCGTGACCCACCACGTGACGGCGATGGTCGTACAGGCGGAGGCGGCGAAGTACCTGACCGCCGCCCCCGACCGCCTCGACGAGACGCTGAGCGCCGTCGGCGACACCGGCAGGCGGGCCATCGCCGACCTGCGGCACCTGCTCGACCTGCTCAACCCCGACCACGGGACGGACGCGCGGATGCCGTCCGTCGGGGAGCTCCCCGCGCTCGTGGAGCAGACGCGCCGAGCCGGGCAGCCGATCGAGTTCACCGCGGCGGGCGAGCCGGCGGAGACGACCGGCAGCGCCGAGGTCGTGGCCTACCGGGTCGTTCAGGAGTCCCTGACGAACGCCCTCAAGTACGCCCGGGGCAGCCGTACCGTGGTCCGGGTGCAGTACCGCGACAAGGAGATCAGCGTGGAGGTCGGCACCGACCCTTCCGGGGCGCCGACCGCGTCCCCGGGCGGGAGCGGGCGGGGGCTCGCCGGGCTCCGCGACCGGGTCGGCGCCCTCGGCGGCGACTTCACCGCGGACCCGCGGCCGGACGGCGGCTTCGTCGTGCGGGCCCGCATCCCTTCGGGGAGTCCTTCGTGAGCGCGCCGGTGCGGGTCCTGGTCGCCGACGACCAGGCGCTGATCCGCACCGGGTTCGCGACCATCATCGACGCGCAGCCCGACCTGGAGGTGGTGGGCGAGTGCGGCGACGGCCGCGCCGCCGTCGACCTCGCCCGCCGGCTCGCCCCGGACATGGTGGTGATGGACGTCCGGATGCCGGTCCTCGACGGCATCGAGGCGACCCGCATGCTGGCAGGCGCCGGGGTGACCGACCCCGTCAAGGTGCTCGTGGTGACCACGTTCAACCTGGACGAGTACGTGTACCAGGCGCTGCGCGCGGGGGCGAGCGGCTTCCTGCTCAAGGACGCCCCGCCGGCGCAGTTGCTGCACGGCATCCGGACCGTCGCCGCCGGCGCCGCGCTGCTGGCCCCCGAGGTGACGCGGCAGCTGGTCGGCAGGTACGCGGCGCGGATCCGTCCCGCCGAGGAGACGCCGGCGGACGGCGCGCTGACCCCGCGCGAGATGGAGGTGCTGCGCCTCATGGCCGACGGCATGTCCAACAGCGAGATCGCCGCGACTCTCGTGCTCAGCCAGGAGACCGTCAAGACGTACGTCTCCCGCATCCTCACCAAGCTCGACCTGCGCGACCGCGTCCAAGCGGTCGTCTACGCCTACCGCCGGGGCCTGGTGACCTGAACCGGGCGTCCCGGCCCTCGGCCGCGGGAGCGCAGGCGGCCGGCTCGGGAGCCGACGGTGCGGGCCGTGGGCTCGGGACGGCGGTGCGCCCGGTTCAGGACCGGTAGATCCCTCGCTCGACGGAGGGTGAAGACCGCTCGCTCCGGCGATTCGCCGGAAGACCGGGCGCCTCAGGATGAGTGACGTCCCGCCGGGCAGGCCGAAGCCCCGGCGATCACTCTGGAGTTGGGGATTCATGATGAACCGTCTTGCGGCCATGCTCGCGGTGCCCGCGCTCACCTTCACCTACGGCCTGTTCCGGATCGCGGACGGGTCGGACGGCGAGCGAGGCCCCGGCGTCGCCTGGACCCTCGGTCATCTGGCGTTCTGCTCGGCGCTGGTGCTGTTCGCGGTGGTGTTCCGCTGGCTCGGGGGACTCGCCCCGTCGGGCGACCGCGTCGCGGCGGGGGCGCGGTGGACGGCGACTGCCGGAGCGGCGGTCCTTCTGGTGCAGTTCGCGATCGACCTGGTGGCGGGGGCGGTGTCCGCGAACCACCTGGAGATGTCCCGGTTCACGGAGCGGGTTTCGCAAGTGCCCGGCGTGGCACCGGTCGTCTACGACTTCGGCCCGTACCTCTTCTACGTGGGGATGCTCGCCCTCATCGTCCGGCTGGCCGCGGTCCGGGTGATCAAGCCGTGGACGGTGCTCCTCGTCCTCGCCGACCTGGTGATGCCGCTGGCCGACAAGGACCTGATCCCGGTCGGGGCGCTGCTACTGTCCGTCTCCTTCGCGCAGATCGCGCGGGTGATGGAGTCGCGGCAGGCCGCCTCCGGAACGGCGGACGGCCGCGGCGCGGGGCCGTCCCCGGCGGTGGCCGGTGCGCGCTGACGCGTCCGGAGGAGTTGTGACCTGGAGAGACGTGGGCGCGCGGGCGGTCCGGGTACGGGGGCGGTTTCGCTCCCTGCCCCCACGCGCCGTCGACGGCGGGCTCGCGGTCCTCGTGGCCGCCGCCCAGCTCTGGCCCTTCGCCGCGCGGGCCGGCGTAGGCGGGCCGTGGAGCGGGTGGGGCGTCCTGGTCGTACTGGGCTCGGCGGCGCCGCTGTACTGGCGGCGGAAGCACCCGGTGCCGGTACTGATGGTGAGCCTCGCGGCGACCAGCGGCTACGACTATGTCAGCCACGTGCCGTCCCAGCCGGTCTGGTACGCCGCCCTGGTAGCGATCCACTCGGTCGCCGAGCGGTCGGGGCGGTGGGTCCGTCATACGGTGGTCGTGACGACCGTACTCGGCAGCTTCGTCCTCGCGTCCTCCGAATCCGGGCTGCGGATGAGCGTGCTGTGCGTCGCCGCCTACGCGCTGGGCAGGGCGGCCGCCTCCGGCCGGGTCCACGCCGAACGGCTGGAACGCGAGCGTCAGGCGGAGACCGAGAAGGCCGCGCTCGCCGAACGCGCCAGGATCGCCCGGGACATGCACGACATCCTGTCCCACGCGGTGAGCCTGATGGTCGTGCAGGCCGAGGCCGGACCCGTCGCCCTGGCCACGGACCCGGCTCGCGCCGAGCGCGCCTTCGACGCCATCGCGGGTGCGGGACGCGACGCGATGGCGCAGCTCAGAGGGATCCTAGAGGTGCTCGATCCGGACCGGGCCCCGGGGCCCGAGCGCGCCCCTCAGCCCACCCTCGCCGACCTGCCGGTGCTGACCGCCGGCTCGGGCCTCACGGTCGAGTTCGCGCAGACCGACGGCTCGGGGCCGACCGTCGGGTATCCGCTGCCCGGCGGGGCCGGCCAACGTCCGCTCGCCCCGCACGTGGAGACCGCCGCCTTCCGCATCGCCCAGGAGGCGTTGACCAATATCGTCAGGCATGCGGGCACCGACCGTGCCCGGCTTCACCTCCACTGGCAGGAAGACCGAGGCATCGTGCAGCTCGACATCACCGACGACGGCGCGGCCGCCGGGCGGCGGCCCGCCCGCTCCCTGCCGTCCGGCGGCCACGGCCTGATCAACATCCGGGAGCGCGCGCGTTCGTGCGGCGGAACCGCCGAATGCGGGCCCCGGACCGACGGCCCCGGCTTCCGGGTCCGCGCCCGCCTGCCGCTCCTGCCTCCGTCGTGAGCGGCGGTACGGCGGCGGAGCCGCTGCGCGTGGTCGTCGCCGACGACCAGGAACTGGTCCGGGCCGGTTTCGCGATGATCCTGGACGCCCAGCCGGACATCGAGGTTGTCGCGGAGGCCGCCGACGGCTCGGAGGCGATCACGGCGGTACGCGCCCACGCCCCGGACGTCGCGCTGCTCGACATCCGCATGCCGGGCATGGACGGCCTCACCGCCACCGCCGAGGTCTGCGCCGGCACCGCCACCCGCGTGATCATCCTGACCACCTTCGACCTCGACGCGTACGTGTTCGAGGCGCTGCGCGCGGGTGCGAGCGGCTTCCTCCTCAAGGACGTCCGGCGCGACGATCTCGCCCACGCCGTCCGGGTCGTCGCGGGCGGCGAGTCCCTCCTCTCGCCGTCCGTCACCAGCAGGCTCATCGCCCACTGCACCAGCGCGTCCGCGGCGGTGCCGCCGCTTCCCGACCCGCGCTTCGACTCCCTGACCTCACGCGAGGCCGAGACCCTGCGCCTGCTCGCCCGCGGCCTCACCAATCCGGAGATCGCCGCGACCATGGTCATCAGCGAGCACACCGTGAAGACCCACGTCAGCAGCGTCCTCGCCAAGCTCGGCCTCCGTGACCGCATCCAGGCGGTGATCGCAGCCTATGAGGCGGGCCTGGTGGTACCGGGCCGAGCGGAGTCCTCGGAGAGTCTGCGGCGGCGGAATTCTCGCGGGGTTTCGCCGTAGCGGCGTTTGAAGGCCGAAGAAAACCACGTGGACGTGAGGCCGGCGCGGGCGGCGATGTCGCTGATGCCGACGTCGCTCTGGGCCGGGTCCTGGAGGGCGTCCCGGGCGGCTCGGAGCGTTTCCTCGTTGCGCAGGTCGCGGTAGGTGGTGCCGGTCTGGTGGAGGGCGTTGCGCAGGTGGCGTGGCGACCAGCCGAGCGCCTGGGCCACGGCGGTGAGCGGGAGCTTCCCGGTGCCGAGACGGTTCCGCACGTGCTCGCGGACGAGTTGCGCGACATCGGTGAGGTGGGCGTCCGGCGGGCGCGCGTCCCTGAGAGCGATCATGCAGAACAGTTCGGTCATCCGATCGCAGACCGCGTGGAACTCGTGGGCGGACAGGTTGTCCTGTTCGGCGTGCGTGCTCTCGATCAGGGTGCTGAGGATGCGGCCGAGACCGGTGTTCAGGTCGAGGACGAGCCGCAGCGGTGTCGGCGAGCTGATGTGGTTGTCGAGTTCGGAGCGCGGGACCTGGAACGCGTACGCACGGGACTGCGGGACGGAGAGCCAGCAGGACTCGTCCATGCCCATCACGGAGGCGTGCCCCGGCGGGGTCCGCGTTTCCTCCTGGCCGTGCCTCACCGTGTAGACGCCGCTGCGCGGCACCACGATCCAGTACTGCTCGTCGCCAGGGACGTTGCGGACGTGTGAGGGCGTCCGGACGGCGATCCGGTCCCCGTGTTGGTCCCAGTGCAGCAGCCGGTAGCCGCCGCTCTCCTGGGCGGTGAGATCCGCGCGCCAGCTCCCCGGATTCCGGAAGCGGTGGTCCATCGGCAGGATGCTGTCGCTGAGGTCGCGCCAGGCGTCGGTATCGTCGGTGGTCCAGGAGTGGAACTGCATGGGCCTACCTCCGCTGTGAGCCCGCACATGCCCGGTAACCCAACGTCCCCGCACGGTCGCTGTCAAGCCCTCTCGGCGCCCGCCGAACCTCTGTTTTCGTGCCGTCCGACTTCTGGTTGGAGGCAGGATCCGCCTGCGGATCTGTCCGGTGGACCCGCGCCCGGAGATACTCGGGGCCCGGCCGCTGACGGCGGGTGTCAGACGAAGGGAATCCGTTGACGATGAGCCTGCCCGCGTTCCCTGCTCTCGACGAGAGCCCGCTCGACACCTGCATCCGGCTCCGGGAGATCGCGCCTGTGGTCGAGGTGGCGTTCCCCGGCGGCGTGCCGGCCTACCTGGCGCTGACCCACAGGGCCGCGCGCGAGATCCTCGCCGGGGACAACAGGACCTTCGCGCGCGACCCCAAGCACTGGCCGGCCCTGCACGACGGATCGATCCCCGAGGACTGGCCGCTGCGCGCCATCGTCCAGGGCGACCACCTGTCCACCAAGGACGGTGACGATCACCGGCGGCTGCGGGGCCTGGTCGGCAAGGCGTTCACCCCCGGCCGGGTGCGGGAGATGGAGCCGCGGATCCAGGAGCTCATCGACTCGCTGCTGGACGACGTGGTGGCGGCCGGGGACGGCGTCGACCTGGTGCCCGCCTTCACCGAGGCGCTGCCGATGGCGGTGATCTGCGAGCTGTTCGGCGTGCCGGAGCCGGACCGGGCCCGGCTGCGCGGGTGGACGGCCGCCCTGCTGGCGCACACCACCCCTCCGGAGGAGGCGTTCGAGACCCAGAAGGCGCTCATGGCGTACCTGTACGGACTGGCGGAGCGCAAGCGGCTGGACCCTGGCGACGATCTCACCTCCGGCCTGGTCAAGGCCCGTGACCGGGACGACAGGCTCACCACCGACGAACTGGTCGCCGTGCTGTGGCTGATGCTGGTCGCCGGCCACGAGACCACGGTCCACCTGCTGGGGCACGCCATCGCCGCGCTGTCCGCGCATCCCGACCAGCTGGCGTCGGCCGCGGCCGGGGACCGCTGGGGCGACGTGGTCGAGGAGACCCTGCGGTACCGCCACTCGGTGATGATGACCAGCTTCCGCTTCACGCTCACCGACGTGGTGATCGCGGACGTGGCCATCCCCAAGGGCAGCGCGGTCGGCGTCGTGTACCAGGCGAGCGGCCTCGATCCGGAGCGGTACGGAGAGACCGCGGACCGGTTCGACATCGACCGCGAGCAGGGCGACGGCCTCGGCTTCGGGCATGGCCCCCGCTACTGCATCGGCGCCCCGCTGGCCCGCCTGGAGAGCAGGCTCGCGCTGGCCTCGCTGTACCGGCGGCTGCCGGACCTCACCCTGGCGATCGACCCGGACGACATCCCCTACTCGCCGTCCTTCTTCACCGTGGGCCCGCTGTCGCTGCCCATCAACCTCGGCGCCGGCCCTCGCTGACCTTTCTGCCCCATCGCGAAACCGGGGCAGCCGAGCCGTGGGAACGAGCGCGCGGCGTTCGTGATGCCTGAGAGACGCCGCGAGCGCCGTTGGCGCGGACTCCGTTCGCTCCGCCCGGACGCACCACCTCAAGCTTGGAGAACCTGGAGTGACATCCGTGAAGTCGACCGTGCACCTGTGCGGCAGCGTGCCGCTGGCCAATTCGGAGACCGTGTTCCGCGCGGTGGCGACCAAGCTCAACGGCCGTGTGCGGCGGATCCCGGACGGCGAGCCGGGTGAGCGGGACAACTGGGTCGTCTGGCAGCTGGCGAAACTCTCCGCGCACCCGGACCTGGAGACGGTGCCGCCGCCCGGCCCGGAGTACGGGCCCTCCCTGCGCGTACGGCCGAAGCCCGGCGTCGACCCGGCGTCGGTGGCCTTCGGGCCGCTCGGGTACTCGGCGGCCGCGCTCGACTCGTGGCGGGTGTTCGCCCGCCTGCGCGCGGAGGGCGTCATCGCGC
This sequence comes from Actinomadura verrucosospora, assembly GCF_039540335.1. NCBI lineage: Bacteria > Bacillati > Actinomycetota > Actinomycetes > Streptosporangiales > Thermomonosporaceae > Actinomadura > Actinomadura verrucosospora. The sequence continues at coordinate 318,220 of NZ_BAABEV010000001.1, forward strand.
CGGACGTGCGTTTCCAGGTCAGCCTGCCGACACCGATCGCCGTGGTCGCCGCGTTCATCGGTGCGCGTCACGCGGAACTCGAAGCCGCGTACGAGGCCCGGCTGCTGGCCGAACTGGAGGAGATCCTGGCCGTGGTCCCGCCCGCGGACCTGGCCGTCCAGTGGGACACCGCGGTCGAGTTCGCCGTCTTCGAAGGGGTCTATCCGGCCTGGTACGGCACGGACTATCCGTCCCGCCTGGCCGAGACCCTGACGCGCCTGGTCCGGCTCGGAAACGCCGTGCCGGAAGAGGTCGAGCTGGGATACCACCTCTGCTACGGCGACTTCGAGCACAAGCACTTCGTCGAGCCCGCCGACACGTCCAAGCTCGTGGCCGTCGCCGACGGCCTCGCCGGGGGCCTCGGGCGGCGCTTGGACTGGGTGCACATGCCGGTGCCGCGCGACCGTGCCGATGAGGCGTACTTCGCGCCGCTGTCGGGCTTGTCGCTGCCGGCGGAGACCACCCTGTTCCTCGGGCTCGTGCACGCCACGGACGGACTCGACGGCGCCCGCGCGAGGATCGACGCGGCGCGCGGGGCGGTGAAGACGTTCGGCGTCGCCACCGAATGCGGCATGGGCCGGCGTCCGTCCGAACAGATCCCCGCCCTTCTCGACCTGCACGCGGCGGTGGCCGACCTCCTCTGACGGCATATCGTCGGCATATCGAAAACCCCATACGGCATGGCAACACCCCGCTGCCTTGACTGGCAGAATGCCATCACTACCACTCTCGACGCGAAAAGAAGCCCGCGCACTTCTCCGGTACATCGGCATCGCCCTGGCAGTCGCCCTAGCCATGATCGCACCGGCGCTCGCCTATCAGTGGCAGAATTCCTCGTCCTCCTCTGCCCGGTCATTTCCGCCGTCCGCCGCCCCCTCCCCGGACGGCCATCGCGACGACCGGAGAACCACGCCCGGCAAGATGCCCGCGCGCCGCGGACTCCCTGGGGCGATCGGCGAGGCCGACGGCGTCGTCCCGGACGGTGTGACCGTCTTCAACGACGCGTTCCCGGCCGTGACCAACCTGGATCCAGATCTCCTCAAGGCCCTTCGGCGGGCCGCGACGGACGCCGCGGGCGAGAGGACCACGTTCTATGTCAACAGCGGCTGGCGCTCCCCGGCGTACCAGAATCGACTTCTCCGCGAAGCGGTCTCCAAATACGGATCCGAGGAGGCGGCCGCCCGTTGGGTGGCCACCGCGGCGAAGTCGCTTCACGTGAAAGGAAAGGCCGTCGACATCGGACAGTCCGACGCCGCGAAATGGCTGTCGAGACACGGGGCGCAGTACGGGTTGTGCCAGGTCTACGCCAACGAACCCTGGCACTACGAACTGCGCGCCGATGCGGCCGAGCGCGGGTGCCCGCGGATGTACGCCGACCCCACCCAGGACCCGCGGACCCGGTAGCGACCGAGGTTGCTTCCACAGGCGCGCTCCCGGTTGACGTCCGCAACGAATAACCGCTATCTATTGGCTAGCCGTTAGGGGTGATGCATGCAGGACGCGGTGCTGGCGCTGCTCGCGAAGGAACCGTCGCACGGGTACCGCCTGCGCGAACGGCTGCGGCGCGCGCTCGGACCGCTCGGCGAGTCGATGAACGCGGGCCAGATCTACGTGACCCTGGCACGGCTGGAGAAGGCGGGACTGGTCGTCTGCGAACGGACCGGCGGGGCGCCGGACCGACCGGACCGCAAGATCTACGCGCTGACGCCGGACGGGCAGCGGCGCGTGGCCGCCTGGGTGGCCGAGGTGAGCTGGCCCAAGCCGAATCTCGCCGAGTTCCATCTCAAGCTCGCCGCCGCCGCGGCGGCGCGGCTCGCCGATCCGGTGGAGCTGGTGGACGCCCATCGCCGCGAGCTGCTGCGGCGCCTGGGCGACGTGCAGCGCGCGGCGCTGGCCGAGCCGGACGGCTCGACCTCCGGCCTGCTCCTGGAGGGGGTCGCGCTGCGGTTGCAGGCGGACCTGCGCTGGCTGGCGGCCTGCGAGCGCGTCTGGTCGAGAACCGAGAACGAATCCGGGGATGCATGAACGAGTGCGGCGCCGTGGTGCGGGTCCGCGGCCTCAGCAAGGAGCACGGACAGGGGCCGGGCCTTGTCCGGGCTGTCGATGAAGTCGACCTGGACGTCCCGGCGGGGCAGGCGCTGGCGGTGACGGGGCCGAGTGGCTGCGGGAAGTCCACACTCCTGCACATTCTGGGCGGCCTGGAGCGGCCGACCCGCGGGGAGGCGTGGCTGGCCGGGCGGCGGATCGACGTGCTGAGCGAGCGGGCCCTGGCCCGGCTGCGGCGCCGGTCGGTGGGCTTCGTCTTCCAGGCCTTCCACCTGGTGGAGGAGCTGTCCGCGGCGGAGAACGTGGAGCTGCCCGCACTCCTGGCCGGGCACTCGCCGCGCGCGGCCCGGCGCCGCGCGGCCGCCCTGCTGGAGCAGATGGGGCTCGCAGACCGCGCCCGGCATCTGCCCTGGCAGCTGTCGGGCGGGCAGCGCCAGCGGGTGGCCATCGCCCGCGCGTTGGCGAACGACCCGCTGGTCCTGCTGGCCGACGAGCCGACCGGGAACCTGGACACCACGGCGACGCTCGACGTGCTGAGGCTGTTCGACGACCTGCGCGCCGCGGGCCAGACGCTGGTGATCGTCACGCACGACGAGCGGGTCGCGGCCACCGCGGACCGGCTCATCTCGATGCGGGACGGGACGTTCGTCGACGACACCCGGCTGGCGGGGCGCGGCGGGCGCCTCGGCGGGCTGATCGAACTGGGGGACTGAACGCCGTGGGGCGCATCCTCCTCGTCGTCCGCCTCGTCGTGGCCGACGTCCGCCGCAATCCCGCGCAGGCCGCGATCCTCCTCGTCTCGATCATCGCCGCCACCGCCGCGCTGAGCCTGGGCCGATCGGTGGACGGCGCAACGGAGACCCTCTACCGGCAGACACGGGCGGCCACGGCCGGACCGGACGTGGTCGCGTATTCACCGGACACCAGCCCGACCACCATCGACGCCCTGAAGTCGTTGGAGGACGCGCCCGGCGTGGTCGCGCACAGCGGGCCGTACCGCGAGTACTACACGAAGCTCACGGCGCACGGCTCCACGGGAGCCGCGGTGGTGCAGGTCGCGGATCCGACGCCGGGCCCGATCGACCGTCCGCTGGTGACATCGGGCGGTTGGGTCCGTCCCGGCGGCGTCGTCGTCGAACGCGGCTTCGCCACCGCTCTGGGCGTCCGCGTGGGTGACGACGCCACCGTCGCCGGCCGCTCGCTGCCCATCGTCGGGATCGCCGTGACCGCGTCCCACGCGGTGTACCCGTGGGCGCCGGGGATCGGTCCGGGCGGGGGGCCGAGCGACGGCGGCGGTCTGGTCTGGATGACCGAACGGGACGCCCGTCCCCTGGCGTCGCCCGAGGTGCCGGTGACCTCCCTCATCAACCTGAGGCTGCGGGATCCCGGCTCGGCCTGGACGTTCACCAGGCACGACCCCGCCGTAGGTCCGGCGCCCACCGACACCTTGGTGAACATCAGGGCCTGGCAGCACATAGCCGAGCAGGACTCGGTCATGCTGCGGGACAGCCAGCCGATCCTGGTCATCGGGAGCTGGCTGCTCAGCTTCCTGGCCATCGGCGGCGTGGCCACGCTGGCCGCGGGACGCGCCGCCGAACAGATCCGCCGCGTCGGGCTGCTCAAGGCGGTCGGCGCCACACCCGGCCTCATCGCCGCCGTCCTGTTCGCCGAGTACCTGTCCCTGGCGCTCCTCGCCGACGTCCTGGGCCTGGTCGTCGCACGGCTGATCGAGCCCGCCATCGTCAATCCCAGCGCCAGCCTGCTCACCGCCGCCACCGGGCCGGCCGGTGACACCATCGCGCTCACGACCATCGTCGCCCTGGCCGTGGCGGGTCTCACCACCCTCGGTCCGACCGTGCGGGCCCTGCGCACCGAGACCGTCGCCGCACTCGCCGACAGCGCCCGCCCGCCCCGGCACCGGGGCCTGCTGACCAGGGTGTCCGCGCTGCTGCCGACCCCGCTCCTGCTCGGGCTGCGCCTGGTCGCCCGCCGCCCGCGCCGCGCCGTCCTGCATGCCTGCAGCACCGCGGCCACCCTGGTCATGATCACGGGCCTGCTGGTGATCTACGCCCAGCCCGCGAAGGACCACCCGGGCTCCTCCATGGCGAACGATCTGCGGAACGCCCAGGAGCACCACGTGATCCTGGGGGTCACCGCCGCGCTGATCGTCCTCGCCGCCGTCAACGCCGTCACCATCACCTGGACCACGGCGCAGGAAGCCAGGCACACCATGGCCGTCGCGCGCACCCTCGGCGCCACGCCCGGGCAGATCACCGCCGGACTGTCCACCGCGCAGCTGCTGCCGACCCTGCCCGGCGCCCTAGCGGGCATCCTTATGGGCCTCCTGCTGTGCCTGCCCTTCAGCGCCCCGAACACGGTCTGGCCGCCCACGTGGTCGCTGCTCACCGCCGCGCTCGCCGCCCTCCCCGCGACGGCCGCGCTGACGGCCGTCCCCGCCCGCATCGCGGCCCGGCGATCGATAACGAGAACCCTCAACCCCGAAACGACATGACCCTCGGCACGTTCCGCCTATGCCGCAACTGAGTCCCGACCACGGCACGGCGCCAGTGGGCCACAATGCCTGTGTGACGCGGCTGCTCGATGATGGCGAACTGGCGAGATCGTCGGTCGTGGCGAACTGCATGATGAATCGCGAGCGGTCCCTCAGCGGCTCCAACGGTTACGGCAGAGAACTCGGCATGGACGTCCTGACCGAGGTCAGCGCCCGCGCCAGGGCCTCGCAACCCGTGCGGTGGCTGGACCTGTGCTGCGGGAGCGGACGGGCATCCGTCGAGGCGGCCTCCCTCCTGGCCGGTCGCGGCATGACCGGACAGGTCGAGATCACCGGTCTCGACCTCGTGGACCATTTCGTCCCGGGCTCCGTCCCCGCGATGCTGCGCCTTGTCGGCGGCTCGGTGGCCGACTGGGTCCCCGGCTGCCGCTTCGACCTGATCACGTGCGTGCACGGGCTGCACTACGTGGGCGACAAGCTCGGTGTCCTGAGCCGTATCGCGTCGTGGCTCACCGATCACGGCCGGTTCGTCGCCAACTTCGACGCCCGCTCCGTCCGCCGTGAGGACGGCGCTCCGGCAGGCCGTCGCCTCACGGCCCAGTTGCGCGCGCAGGGGTTCGCCTACGACTCCGTCCGCCGCCGCATCTCCCGCGACGGGTACGGGCAGGTGCGGTTCCCCTACCGGTACCTCGGAGCCGATGACCAGGCCGGTCCGAACTACACCGGTCAAGCCGCCGTCGACTCCTTCTACGAGCCTCTGCGATGAAGCGTCCTACCCGGCTGGTACATCTTCGGGCATGCGTGCTGAGGAGTTCCTGCGTACGGTGCTCGCCTTGCCGGAGGTCACCGAGCGCGAGGCGTTCTCGGATCTGACCGGCTTCCGGGTCCGCGGCAAGGGATTCTGCTACCTCAACGAGAACGACGGCTTCGTCCTGCTCAAAGCCACCCGGGAGGAGCAGGCCGCCCTCGTCGCCGAAGCCCCCGGCACCTTCGCCCCGTCCTGGGCCAGCGGACGCTTCGGGTGGGTCGAGGTCAAGCTGGCCACCGTCGACCCCGAGGAGCTTCGCGAACTGGTCACCGAAGCCTGGCGGCTCTCAGCCCCCAAACGCCTCGCCGCCACACTCCACACCTGAGCGCAAGCCCGTCCCCCTGGTCGCCTCGCCGGGGGCGGGTCGTCCGTCCCTTCAAATAGACATTGATGTCTGTTAGCGTGGTCACGCGCGCCGGGTGGGGTGCGCTCAAGCCGAGGTCGCTGGAGCGGGGATGGGGCTGGTCAGATCGATCGCCGTCGTGGTCGCCGCTGTGGTGGGGGCGGGCCTGGTGGGGCCCGTCGCCTCGGCGAGCGGTCCGGAGTACTACCTCGCGCTCGGCGACTCGCTGTCCGTGGGCGTTCAGGCCGGGACGGGGCCGACCGATCAGGGCTACACCGACCGGCTCCATGCCGCGCTGGAGGCACGGAATCCTCGGCTCCAACTGGTGAAGCTCGGGTGTCCCGGGGAGACCACCACGACGATGCTTCAGGGCGGTATCTGCCGATACGCGGAGGGCTCCCAACTGAAGGCCGCCGAGGCCTTCCTGACGACGCACGCCGGCCGCGTCCGGTACGTCACTCTCGACATCGGGGCCAACGACACCAACGGCTGCCTGCCCGGCGGGAGCGTCGACGCGGGTTGCGCGGTGCGGGGCGTCGGCTCGCTGGTCGCCAACCTGCCGCAGATCACCGCGCGGTTGCGGGGCGCGGGAGGCGGCGGGCCCGCCTACGCCGCCATGAACTACTACAACCCCGGCCTGGCGTCCTGGGTGTCGGGCGGCAAGGCCGCCGCCCTCGCCTCCGTACCGGTCGTCGACACCTTCAACGCCTACGAGCACGGCGTCTACCTCGCCGCCGGATTCCGGGTCGCGGACGTCAACGGCGCCTTCGCCGGGCACGACCTCACCGAGGTGACGGCCCCTCCGTACGGCGCCGTCCCCCGGGGCGTGGCCCGGATCTGCACGTGGACGTACCAGTGCAGCGACGGCGACGGCCACGCGACCGCGGCGGGGTACCAGGAGATCGCCAATGCCTTTCTCAAGGTCGTTCCGGCAGTGCCCACCGAGCGGGCCGGCGTTCCCGGCACCGCCTGACCCCGCGGGGAGCGTCGATACCGCCACACCAGAAAGACATGGCCGTTCAGGTGAATGCGGACCGTTCCCGGCGCGCTATAACATTGTCATGCCCAAAACGTCGGGGACGCGCGAGAAGCTGATCGGGGCCGGGATGCGGCTGCTGGAGGAGCGGGGGCCGGAGGCGCTGAACGCCCGGGGGGTCGCCGCGGAGATCGGGGCGTCCACGATGGCCGTCTACACGCACTTCGGCGGGATGACCGGGTTGTACGAGGCGCTCGGCCGGGAGGCGTTCGCGCGCTTCGAGCGGCACCTGCGGCAGGTGCCCGACACCGACGACCCGGTGACCGACCTGCTGGTCCTCGGGCTGGCCTACCGGGAGTTCGCGGCGGCCAGCCCGCAGCGCTACCGGCTGATGTTCGGGCTCGCCTCGCCGGGGGCGCTGCCGTCGTTCGGGCACGACCTGACCGCCGAGGGCACGCCGGCGACCGCCGCCGAGCTGAACGACGCCTTCGCGCTGCTCCCCCGGCAGGTGCGGCGGGCGATGAACGCGGGGCGGATCCGCCGGGACGACCCGGTCCTGGTGGCCGGGCAGATCTGGTGCATGATCCACGGCTACGTGCTGTTGGAGACCACGGGGGTGTTCGGCCAGGAGGGCCGGGGCGTGCTGCACGTGCTGGGCCCGCATGTGATCAATCTGCTGGTCGGGCTCGGAGACGAGCGCGAGGCCGCCGAGCGCTCCGCCGGGCAGGCGCTGCTCGACGCCGAGACGGCCGGGGTCGTCGCGCGGGAGCCGGCACCCCGCCGGGGTCGGCGGCCGCGCCCCGCGCGGTGACGTGACGATCGCCACGCGGGCGGTCCGAACCAATCGCCGCACCGCGCCATCCCATAGTAATAACCTACCCATTACAAAGTTATGCCATGGTCCGCGATGCTCCCTCACACGCGCGGACCGTCCCTGATCAGCAGTTCGAAGAGATCGGTCTGATGATGGCGATGGCGATGACCTCGGGCACGATGCCGGACCCGGCCCCCCGCCTGCTCGAATTCACCGTGCTGGGCCCGGTCCGGGCCTGGCGCGGCGGGACCCGGCTCGACCTCGGCCCCCTCAGGCAGCAGGCCCTCCTGGCCGCGCTCCTGCTGCGCCCGGACATGACCGTGAGCCGGCGGGAGCTGCTCGACGGCGTCTGGGGCGTCGATCCGCCCGGCTCCGGCGACAAGATCGTGCCGGTGTACGTCCACCGGCTCCGCCGCAGCCTGGGCGCGCTCGGCGAGGACGCGCAGGAGTCGGTGATCGCGCGGGAGCGGGGCGGCTACCGCTTCGTCAGCCGGGGGACGGCGGTCGACGTGCTGCGCCTCGACGAGGCCGCGGACGCGGCGGCCGCCGCGAGGAGGTCCGGCGATCTCGCGGCCGCGGCGAGCGCCTGCGACGCGGCCCTCGGGCTGTTCCAGGGCCAACCGCTGGCCGGGCTGCCCGGGCCGTTCGCGGAGGCGGAGCGCCTGCGGCTGGAGGAGCGCAGGCTCACCCTTCTGCAGGAGAAGGTCGAGTGCCAGTTCCAGCTCGGCAGGTTCGTGGACGCGGTCGGCGAGCTGCACGCCCTGATCCCCAAGCACCCCCACAGCGAGGCCCTGACCTCGCTGCTCATGCGGGCGCTGTACGGGAGCGGCCGCCAGGCCGACGCGCTGGCCGTCTACTCGCACCTGCGCCGCCGGCTCGTGGAGGACCTCGGGGTGGAGCCGGGCGACCGGCTTCGGCGCGTGCATCAGGCGGTGCTGCGCGGTGACGACGCGGCCCTGGACCTCGCTCCGCGGGACGAAGCGGGAGACGAGGGACGTGTGCGGGTCGCCTCCGCGCGGCGCGTCCCCGACGAGCTGCCCGCGGAGGTCGGGGAGCTCGTCGGACGAGAGGACGAGCTGGCGCTTCTCACCGGCGGCGGCCTCGCGGTGGCCGCGGTGGACGGGGTCGCGGGGGCGGGCAAGACCGCGCTCGCGGTGCGCGCCGCGCGGGCGCTGCGCGGCGGGCACCCGGACGGCTGCCTGTTCGTCGAGCTGCACGGGCACAGCGACCGGCGGGAGGCGGTGCCGCCGGAACGCGCGCTGCGCCGGCTGCTGCGGGCCGTCGGCGCCGGGCCCGCGTCCGGCGACCTGGACGAGCTCGCGGCGTCCTGGCGGAGCGCGACCGCCGGGCTGCGCCTGCTCCTGGTCCTCGACGACGCGTCCGGCGCCGACCAGGTGCGTCCGCTGCTCCCCGCGGGGGCGGGCAGCAGGGTGCTGGTCACCAGCCGCCGGCGGCTGGTCGGGCTGGACGTGGACCGCCGGGTCTCGCTGGGGGCGCTCACCCGGACGGCGGCGGAGGCGCTGCTGACCCGGATCGTGGGCGCCGAGCGCGCCGCGGCCGAGCCGGTCGCCGTGCGGGAGCTGGCGGCCATGTGCGACCGGTTGCCCCTGGCGGTGTGCATCGCGGGCGCGCGCCTGCAGAGCCGCCCGTCCTGGGCGATCGGGCATCTGGTGCACAGGATGGCCGATGCCCGGCGCCGCCTGGACGAGCTGACGGCGGAGGACCGGAGCGTGGAAGGGGCTTTCCGGCTTTCCTACGAACGGCTTCCTGCCGCCGAGCGCCGAGCGTTCCGCGCATTGGGGGCGGCGCCTGAGGGGCGATCCGGCCATCGGGCTTTGGCGGCCGCCCTCGGCTGGGGCGCGCGAGGGGCCGAGCAGGCGCTTGAGAACCTGGTGGACGCCAACCTCGTGCAGCAGCCGTCCGTCCACCAGTACCGGCTGAACGGGCTGCTCGCGCTGTTCGCGCGAGAACTCGCCGCGGAGGACCCGCCGGCCCTGGGCAGAGCCGGTCTGGTCGCCGTCGCAGGGGCGCCTTCACTCCTTTAGCCGCCGTTCACCGTCCATTTCTCCGGAACCACGCGCCGAACGAATCCGAGAAGCGTTCGGCGCGTTTTCGGCATGCCCGTGAAAGTGTGGTCGAAAATAACAGGACGAGCCGCCTCGATATTCGCCTGTCATCGTAATTTCAACGGGTCTCACTAGCGTCGCAGACACGATCGTCGAATTGTCTGGGAGACCGAATGCGAAGTCGGAAGTTCCTTGTCCGCGCCGGCGCGACGCTGGTCGCGGCGGCCGCCACCGTGACGGCGGTGACGATGGGCGTCCAGGACCGGGAGGCCACGGTCGCCTCGGCCGGCGCGAAGACCGAGGCCGGTAACGATGTGCGGGCCGCCGGCCTCCAGGAGCGCGTGGCCAGGCTCCAGTCGGAGCACCATCTGCCCGGGGTGATCGGGATGGCCCGCAGCGGCGCCGACACCCAGTACGCCGCAGCCGGTCACGGCGACATGTTCATGCGCGTGCCCGCCGACCCGAAGGCGAAGGTCCGCATCGGCAGCAACACCAAGGCGTTCGTGTCCACGGTCCTGCTGCAGCTGGAGGCCGAGGGCAAGCTGTCGCTGAACGACACCGTGGACCGGTGGCTGCCCGGTCTGGTCGCGGCGAACGGCAACGACGGCCGCAAGATCACGATCCGGCAGCTGCTCAACCACACCAGCGGGCTCCCCGACTACATCCACGACCTGCGGATCTCGGGGTCCTACGTCGCCGACATCAATCCCTACCGGAAGTGGGACCCCCGCGAGCTGGTAAAGGCCGCCACGGCCAACAAGCCGCTGTCGGCGCCCGGCGCCAAGTTCAACTACGCCAACACCAACTACGTCCTCGGCGGATTGATCATCCAGGCCGCGACCGGGCACCACCCGGCCGTCGAGGTGACCAACCGGATCATCAAGCCGCTCGGCCTCAGCGACACCACGTTCCCCGAGGCCGACCCCAAGCTGTACGGGAACTGGCTGCACGGCTACTTCACCATCCGGGACATCTCGTTCTCCAACGTCCAGATGTTCGGCGCTGCGGGCGCCATGGTCTCCACCCAGGAGGACCTCGCCGACTTCACCCGCGCGCTCGCCTCGGGCCGCCTGCTGCCTCCCGCGCAGCAGCGGGAGCTCCAACAGGTCGCGTCCCCGGACAAGCCCTACGGCCTCGGCGTGATCATGATGAAGACCCCGTGCGGCACCGCGTACTCGCACAACGGCGCCGTGATCGGCTACTTCAGCCAGTGGTTGACGAGCCCGGACGGCAAGGACCAGGTCGTCATGGCCACCAACCGCTACAACATGATCCCCGACAAGGCGGGCACCGCGGTCGTCACGGCGGCCCAGGACGCCTACTGCGCGCTGAGGGGCCGGCGGTGAGCGCCGGACTGCACGCCAGGAGGCCGCAGTGGCGGCGCTACCGCAGGCCGGCCGTCGCGGTCGCGGTGGCCGGAGCGGTCGCGGCCGCCGCCGCGGTGCCGCTGCTGAACGCGGACGGGCCGGTCAACGCCGCGCGGACGTCCGGGGCCATGTCCTGCACCCCGATCAAGCTGATCGTCGTGCCCGGCACCTGGGAGACCACGTCGGCCGCCGACCCCGACACGCCGGTCGGCATGCTCCGCGGCATCACCGAGCCGCTGGAACGGCGGTTCGGCGACCGGATCTCCTCGTACTGGGTCGGCTACAACGCGACCGCGTTCGACCAGGGCAAGACCTACAACGACTCCAAGCAGACCGGGATCGACGCCGCCCGCAAGGCGATGACGGACATCTCCCGGGACTGCCCCGGCACCCGGTTCGTCGGGCTCGGCTTCAGCCAGGGCGCGGACGTCAACGGCGACATCGCCGCTCAGATCGGGGCCGGGAAGGGTCCGGTCCCGGCTGCCTCCTACGTCGCGGGCGGAGGCGTGGCCGACCCCGGCAGGGGGACGAAGGGCGAGGTGAACCTCGGCGATCCGCTCCCCGGCACCCGTGGTCTCGCCGGGCCGCGGCCGGGAGGCTTCGGCGAGCTGTCAGGACGGGTCGCGAACGTGTGCCTCAAGGGCGACCTGTACTGCGCCCTGCCGGAGGAGAACGAGCTCACCGCCACCCTCGGCACCGTGCTGAGCCGTGTCGGCATCGCCAACCTGCAGGGCTCGGCGGAGCGTGAACTCTCCACCGACCTCGGCACCGTCAACGGCAGGCCCGCCGACCTCACCGCCGTCCCCAACGGCGTGAAGACGCTGACCGGCCAGGCGCGCGGCAAGGACACCACCGGGGCGGCCCGCACGGCCGGCGACCTCGCGAGGCTCGTCGGCCCGCTGCAGGCGCTCACCCGCGCGGTCGCGAACCCCGTCGTGGTGAACACGCTGCTGAACTCCCCGCCGGGCTCGCAGAACCAGATCGCGGGCCAGGTGCTCCAGGCGCTGGCCAACACCGACCTGGTGGGGCTGGCCAACGAGCTCGACGCGGTGCAGGCCGCCGCGAAGGCGGGGGACACGGCCGCGCTGGCGCGGGCGGCCCTCGCCGCCGCCGCCAAGGCCGCGCCGCTGGCCGGGCTGCCCGCCGACCAGGTGGCCAAGGTCACCAAGGTCATCCAGGGGCTCCAGCCCGTCGCGCTGCTGGCCCAGGCGAGCAACGTCGTCGGCGGGATCAGCAGGATCGACTACCGCGGGATCGAGCGCGCCGCGCGGGCCGTCCCCGCGTACGCCCAGCGGGGCGACACGCGCGGGGTCTACCGTTCCCTGGTCGCGATCGAGGACCGGCTGATGCCGCTGGCCGAGACGGCCAACCGGGTCGACCTCACCCCGCTCGCCGCGCTGCTGGCGATGTGGCCGCCCGGCTCCCCCGAGCGGGCCGTCGGGGAGGCCCTGGCCATCCTCGACCGCGTCGACTGGGTCCGGATCACCCGCGACCTGCGCGCCATCCAGAACAAGCTGGACGACTTCGACCCGAAGCACCCTCCGAAGATCGACCCGGCCGACCCGGTGAAGTCGCTCAACGCCTTCTTCGGCGTCGACCTGCTCTCCCTGGTCCCCCAGATCACCGACCTGACCGAGCACGGTCTGGACGTGGCCGGCGTGCCGCTGCCGAAGGGCACGCTCAACCGGTTGCTGAAGACCCGGCTCAACCCGAGCAACCTGGTCAAGGAGGGCGTCGACGCGGCGGTGTTCTACGGCACGCGGCGGCACGTGATGTACGGCACGGAGCCCGTCGACGACAGCGGGCGCCCTGCCCTGGAGGTCCTTGAGGCCTGGCTCGCCCAGCGCATCGAGGCCGCCTGACCCTCGTCGTCCCTCCAGGGACTCCGACCGCCGGCAGGCCGGGTGACGCCCGGCCTGCCGGCGGTCGCGTGACAAGAAGAAACCGCCCTCGGACGGGCCGCCGGCCTCGTCTGGGGGCGGTCGGGCGAGCCGGGCGCCGCCGGGGGACGGCGCCCGGTCCTCGCTCAGGAGAGCATGTTGATCTTGTACTGCATGATCCGGTAGTTCCGCGGGTCGTACCACTGGCTGACGATGATGTGGAAGTTGCCGAACGTCGAGCCGGGGACGACGAAGCCGCCGTAGGGGCTGGCGACGAGGTTGGCCGCTTCGGCCCGGGGGTCGGACGGCAGGATCAGCGTCTGCTCCAGCGTCCGCGTCAGGTCCGAGGTCGGGAGCGGGAAGACCATCGCCCGGATCGAGAGTGGGTTCATGTTCAACCAGGTCAGGACGTACTTGCCGTCCATGGCGCGGAAGCAGATCTCGCCCCACTTGCGGACGCCGAAGACCGTCGTCGGGGGCGCTCCCCAGCGCCAGTCCCCGTCGGCGTACCCCCAGGGCTCGTAGGCGTTCGGGTCGCCGAGCCGCTCCTTGCGCACCCGGTGGAGCAGCATCCCCGAGTCCCGGTCGCGGTTGAAGACCGTCGACAGGACGTAGCACCAGCCGTCGGCGGCCACCGCGTAGGTCTTCTGCTGGAACTGGCCGCCGTGCAGGTCACCCGGCCACTGGCACAGGTACTCCCAGGTCTCGCCGTTGTCGGTCGAGCGCCAGAAGTCGGTGTGGTGGGTGTCGTAGATGACCCCGCGCATGAGGTGCATGTACATGACGCCGTCCACGACGAAGGCGTCGGACGGGATCGCCGTCGTGGCCTTGTCGCCGACCGGGTTGTGCGGCTCGTCGACGAGGGCCCTCGCGTGGCCTCCGCCGACGCTTCCGTCGATGCGCAGGTTGTTCACGTCGCCGTTGCTGGAGCGCAGGCCCACCGGGGCGCGCCAGTCGTCGGCGGGCTCGCCCGGGTTCGGCACGTGGTCGCCGTTGAAGGTGTCGCCGCAGACGAAGAGCATGGTGCCGTCCGGGCACCGCACGGGGATGCCGAGGTCGGTCCACGGCGAGGCGAACGGGCCGGTCTCGACCGGGCCGCTCAGGTTCTTGATCTTGGTCGCGAGGGTCGGGCTGGACGGGTCGCCCGGTCCGCCGGCCGTCCGCACCGTCGCCTGCCGCCCGTCCTGGCTGAAGCCGACCCACCCCGCGCCGACGGCGCCCGCGCCGAGGGCGACGCCGGCGCCCACCCTGAGGAGCTTGCGGCGGGAGAGACCGCCGGCGTCCGTGCCCTTGTCGTCCGATGGACGTGTCATCTGGCGATGCCTTTCAGGTCGACTCTCGTGCATGGAGATGCCCTTGGCGCCGCGGCCCTTGGCGAGGATCAGCAGATCCCGGTCGTCCGGCGACAAGCTCAGAAGAACATCAGTGTCTGTTTTACCGTATATACGGGGAGAGTCGCCAGGGAATCACGATCAGTAATCCGATTTATCCGGCGGCGGGTCGCCGAGCGTCCGGCGGTCGAGCGTCCGGTGGTCGAGCGTCCGGTGGTCGAGCGTCCGGCGGTCGAGCGGTTCCGCGAGGTGCCGCCGCGGGATCGGAGCCTCCCGCCTGGATCACCGGTGGATGCCGAAGGTGTGCGCGACGTGGGGTGTGTCGACCAGGGTGTGGGGCGCCAGGGCGTGGTAGGCCCAGACGTGCACCCACGCGTTGCCGGTGCGCACGGTCAGCCAGGCCTTCACCATGCCGGGGCCGAAGTAGGTGAGCAGCAGGAAGGCGATCGAGACGGCGGCCGCCCGGGGGGAGCCGTACTCCGCCCAGGAGTCGGACACGTGCAGGGCCGCGTAGACCACTCCGCCGAAGATCACGGTGGTCGCGGTCGAGCCGGTCAGCCTGGCGAAGCGCGGGATCAGGATCGCGTGGACGAAGACCATCGTCGGCAGGACCGTCCCGGCCATGTAGAGGACGAAGGTGAGCGGCGCGCCGAGCAGGAGCTGCCTGGCGCCGAGGTCGAAGATCTCCGGTCGCAGCGCGGCGGTCTGCACGGCCGCCTCGACCAGCAGCACGACGACGATCAGGCGGAGGTCGCCGCGCCGGTCGGCGGAGACCAGGTTGAGCGCCCGGGCGGAGTAGCGGCGCCGGAAGTACACCAGCGGCGCGATCGCGAACACCACCAGGTTGTACCCCGCCCAGACGATCGCCTCGGCCCGCGTGACGTGGTCGTTCGTCTCGTTCATCGAGCCGGCCAGGTGCAGGCCGAACGGGTGCCAGCCGAACGCCCGCCCCACCGCGAACCCGAGGGCGAGCCCGCCCGCGCCGTAGGCGAGGAGCAGCAGGGTCTCGCGGAGCGCGGTGGCGCGCTCGGGGGCGCGGGCCGCAAGGTCGGGCCTGGTCCGGCGCCGGGTGAGGAGGAAGACCAGGGCCATGAGGAGGACGACCTCGGCGAGCCGCACGTTGAGGTCCACCAGATAGGCGGACGTGGTGCGCTCCCCGGCGTCGTGGAGGTCGAGCGGGAGCCTGCGACCGGCCAGGACCAGCGTCAGCGCGTTCGCCGACACCCATCCCAGGGCGGTCAGCCATACGGCGCGGTTACGGAGCAGCGATGAGGCCGTGCCGCCGCCTGTCGACGGACCGGTGCCGGACGGGCGGCGCGAAGGGGACCTCAGGCACATCGGGCGATCTCCGTTCGACGTGTACTAGCACAACTGTGCTACTTCCTGCGGATAGTAGCACGACTGTGCTAGTAATGGGCGATGCCTAGAGTGGTGGACGGTGAGCAACGGCGCCTGGACGTGGCGGCGGCGGTGTTGCGGGTGGTCCTGCGCGACGGACTGGAACGGGCCTCGGTCCGCAACGTGGCGAGCGAGGCCGGTCTGTCGATGGGGTCGCTGCGGCACTACTTCGCGACGCAGTCCGAGCTGCTGGCGTTCACCCTGCGCGCGATCATCGAGCGGATCCAGCGACGCATGGCGGCGCTGCCCCCCGAACCCGATCAGCGGCGCCGCGCCGAGCTGGTGCTGGCCGAGCTGCTGCCGATGGACGAGGAGCGGGCCGTCGAGAACCGGGTATGGCTGGCCTTCACCGCCCGCGCGATGGTCGATCCGACGCTGCGGGCCCTGCAGAGCGAGGGGTACGGCCTCCTGCGCGAGGGCTGCCGCTCCCTCGTGCGCTCCCTGGACGTCCCCGAACCCGCCGTGGAGTACGAGACCGACCGGCTGCACGCCCTCGTCGACGGCCTGGCCGTCCACGCCGCCACCCATCCCCACCTGACCACCCCGGCGCGGATGCGCGAGGTCATCGCCGTCCACCTCGCCGGGCTCGGCCGTCCCGCCGGTGCCGCCTGACCGGGCCCGCGGCCCCGTTACCGAGCGTTTCCCGGATCACTCCAGGTTCAGGTCCTGGGGGACGTCGCCGGGGGTCAGGTCCTGTCTCAGGCGGAGGAAGCGGACGGCGTGGCGCCAGCGGCCGTGTTCCACAGCGGCGTCCACGCTGATCTCCACGACGGCGTCCGGGGCCACCCGGGTGTAGTGGATCGGGTCTCTGGTGGAGGGGAGGCCGCCGGCCCAGCCCGCGGGCAGGGGCTCCGGCCAGGGGTGGCCGGGGCCGGCCTCCGAGAGGGCGCCGGCCAGTGCGGTGCGCGCTCGGGGAGTGAGAGGTGTGGTGCGGGCGACCACGCGGAGCACCCCGGCCGTCGTGTATCTGCCCAGGAGCAGGGTCTGCGGTTGTTCGAGGGTGCCGGTCACTCCGCCGATGAGCGCCTCGGTCGTCGTGCGGTGCTTGACCTTCCACCAGCCGCGCCTGCCCTCCTTGTAGGGGTCGCCCGCGGCCTTCACGACCAGGCCCTCGATGCCCTGCGCGACGAGGATCTCGAACCACAGGCGGGCCTCGCCCACGTCGCGGAGCTGCGGGCAGAGAACGATGCGGGAGGTGCCGGGGAGGCCGCGCAGGAGGCGCTCCAGCTCGGCGCGGCGGGCGGAGAGGGGGGCGGGGCGGTGGTCCGTTCCGCCGGCCTCCAGGACGTCGAAGACGACGTAGTGGCACGGCTCGGTGATCGGGGAGCCGGTGCGGCGGGTGACGTGGCGGCGCTGGAGGGCGGCGAAGTCCAGGCGGCCGTCGCCTCCCCAGCGGACGATCTCCCCGTCCACCACCGTGCCGGGCGGGAGGGTTCCGGAGACGGCGGAGACGATCTCGGGGAAGGCCGCGTCCAGCCGCTTGAGACGGCGTGACCAGAGCTGGACCTCGCCGTCCTCGCCCACCCGGGCGACGCAGCGGAACCCGTCGAACTTGGGCTCGTAGCGACAGCCGCCTGAGCAGGCCCTTTCCTGGGGGATGCGGTCGATCGCGGTCGCGGCCATGGGGGCGACGGGTCCCTGGATGCGCACGCCCACCCCCGATCGCGCTCGTGTCCGAGGTACCCGCCGGTGGCGCGGCGAGCGCCCTCCGGCCCGGCTTTGGACAGGTCATTGCCTCGCGCAGGCCCTGTCGAGGGCACCGGTCGAACCGAGTCGGACGAGATGTAACGTTCTGAACGACCCCGGCGCTGAATGATCACCTGGGTCGGAATGTGAACGGGGAAGCATGCTCAAGCGCACAGTGATAGGGACGTCGCTCGCCGCCGTGGCGGTGGCGGGAACGGTGGTCTGGACGGTCTCGTCGACGTCGACCTCGACGGCGACCACGGCGTCCGCGACCCGGCCGGGGCCCGGACGGGTCCACGCCCGCGCCCTCGGCGACATCGCCGCCGCGGCCGCCGCGGGCCAGGAGGCCAAGGGGCTGGCCGCCACGGAGACCGAGCCGTTCAGCCTCGTCGGCGTCACCTGGAACAAGCCGCGCGAGGAGCTCAGGGGAACCGTGCGGATCCGCACGCGGGACGCGAAGACCGGCCGCTGGTCGGGGTGGCGCGCCCTGGAGCCCGAGCTGGCCGATGCCCCTGACCGGGGCGGACGCGGAGGGACGAACGGGCTGTGGGTCGGCCCGTCCAACGGTGTCGACGTGCGCGTGACCGGGCAGAAGGGCCGCACGCTGCCGGAGGGCCTGCGCGTCGACCTGATCGACCCGGGCGCCTCCGCCGCGACGGCGACGCCGCGGGCGGCGGGGCCGGACGGCGGCACCGGGATGAGGCTGGTGGCGGCGACCACGCCCCTCGCCGGGCCCGTCACCGCTCCGAAGCCGGCGATCGTGGCGCGGGCCGGGTGGGGCGCGGACGAGTCCCTCGTCAAGGAGCCGCCGGAGTACGACGCTTCGGTCAAGGCCGCGTTCGTCCACCACACCGACACGGGCAACGAGTACTCCTGCACCCAGTCGCCGTCGGTGATCAAGTCGGTGTTCCTCTACCACGTGCAGAGCCAGGGCTGGAACGACATCGGCTACAACTTCCTCGTCGACAAGTGCGGCACGGTCTTCGAGGGGCGGGCCGGGGGCGTCGACCGCCCCGTCCACGGCGCCCACACCTACGGGTTCAACACCGACACCACCGGGATCGCCGTCCTCGGCACCTACACGGCGGCGAACGACCCGGACGTCCCGGGCGTCGCCCCCACCAAGGCCGCCCTGGACGGCGTCGCGAAGATCGCCGCGTGGAAGCTCGGGCTGACCGGGGTCGACCCGACGGCGAAGACGACGCTGACGTCGGCCGCCCCCAACGGGACGGGCGGGAAGTACCCCTACGGGCAGCAGGTCGAGTTCAACACGATCTCCGGTCACCGCGACGGGTTCGCGACCGCGTGCCCTGGCGCGCAGCTCTACTCCGCGCTTCCGGCCGTCCGGACGGCCGCCAAGCAGATCACCGTCCCGGCCCTGAGCGCCACCGTGAGCGGCGCCACAGCCGCGGGGGGCCGCTACTACACCAAGAGCACGGCCACGCTGAACTGGACGCCGGCCGAGGGCGCGACCTACACCGTCAGCGTGGACGGCGCGACGGCCGCGACACCGGCCGCCGGGGCCACGTCCGCCACGGTGACCCTCGCGCCCGGGACGCACTCGGTCCAGCTGAACGCCGCCTTCGCCGACGGGACGACCTCGGCGTCCCCCGTCTTCACGATCGTCGCGGACACGACGCCTCCCGTCATCTCGTCCCAGGCGCTCTCCCTGCGCAAGGCGACGGTCAACAGCGGCGCGTGGCCCGTCTCGCTCACCTGGAAGGCCGCCGACAACGGCTTCCTCAGCTCGCTGAAGGCCACCTCGCCCGCGGCCAAGACGTTCTCCACCACGACGACGCAGTGGGCCGCGGTGTCCAAGCCGGGCACGACCCAGACCTGGACGCTGGCCGGCACCGACGCCGCGGGCAACACCGGAACCTCCAGCCTGAGCCGCTACACCGGCGGCCAGACCGAGGGCGCCGCGCGCCGCACCGGCACCTGGGGCGTCAGCACGACCAGTTCCTACCTGGGCGGGCGCGGCATGTACAGCAAGTACCGGGGCGCGAGCGCGAGCTGGACGTTCACCGGGCGCACCGCGGGCCTGATCTTCAAGCGCGCCTCCAACCTCGGCGCCGTGTACGTCTACGTGGACGGCGTCAAGATCGGCACGCTGGACACCCGGGCGTCGACCACGGCCTACCGCCAGCTGATGTGGACGCGCGCCTGGAGCACCAGCGGCACGCACACCATCAAGATCGTCGTGGCGGGCACCTCGGGCCGTCCCATGGTCGGCATCGACGGCCTCGCCTACCTCCGCTGACGCCCGCGGGTCGGCCCCGGCGGGCCGGGGCCGACCTAGGGTGTGTGGAGTGACTGAGGAGTCGTGGCGTGATCGCGTGATCGCGGAGTGCCTGGCCAAGCCGGGCGCGCTGGAGGACTATCCGTTCGGCGACGAGGTGGCCGTCTTCAAGGTCGCCGGACGGATGTTCGCGCTGGTTCCGCTGGGCGCGTCGCCGCCCACCGTCAGCCTGAAGTGCGATCCGGGTCTCGCGGAGGAGCTCCGCGCCCGGCACGCCGCGGTCACGCCCGGCTACCACCTCAACAAGCGGCACTGGAACACCGTCGTCCTCGACGGCTCGGTGCCCGACGAGGACGTGTGGGAGCTGGTCGACCACTCCTACGACCTCGTGGTCGCGAAGCTCACCCGCGCCCAGCGTTCCCGGCTCTGAGCGTCTCAGCCGATCACGGACGGAATCGGCCTTTACCTGCCCGGGGCCTTTTGCACGAATAAGGCCCGACTCTAGATGGTCTTCCCTTTTCTCCCATTTAGTCGGTCCTCAAAGATCCCCCCTTGCCGAGGCCGGCATATGTTGCGCAATCCCGTATTCCGTGTACGGTATTCCCGTGGCGATCATCAGACGCCGCGAACAAACGAAACAGAAAAGGAAAAGCCATGTCCAGGATCTGGACCCCGGGCGCGGACGCGTCCGGTTTCGACCCCCGCAGCATCAGGCGCGGGCTCGACGAGTACCTCCCCCGCTGCGAGCAGGAGCTGATCGGCATCCGCCGTGACCTCCACGCGCACCCGGAGGTCGCGTTCAAGGAATTCCGCACGACCCAGATCATCGTCGACTTCCTGTCGGCGATCGGCCTCCGGCCGTGGGTCCTGCCCAACGGCACCGGCGTCATCTGCGACATCCGCGGGGGCGACGGACCGATCATCGCGCTGCGCGCGGACATCGACGCGCTGCCCCAGAAGGACACCAAGCTCGTCTCCTACCGCTCGACGGTGGAGGACGCGGCGCACAACTGCGGCCACGACGTGCACACCGTCATGTTGCTGGGCGCGGGGCGCTTCCTGGCGATGCTGGCCGAGGCCGGCCTGCTCCGCGGCACGGTCAGGCTCATCTTCCAGCCCGCCGAGGAACTCCCCGGCGGCGCGCGGAACGTGATCGCGGCCGGCGCGCTGGACGGGGTGCGGCGCATCTTCGCGCTGCACTGCGACCCGGCGCAGGAGGTCGGCTTCCTCGGTCTGCGGACCGGAGCGATCACGGCGTCCTACGACAAGATCCTCATCCGGGCCACCGGGGCGGGCGGCCACACCGCACGGCCGCACCTGACCGGCAGCCCCATCCGGGCCCTGGCGGCCATGGTGGGCGAGCTGTCGGCGGTGCTCGACCAGAGGTTCGACGCGCGTTCCGGCCACGAGCTGGAATGGGGTCGCCTCCAGTCGGGCCTGGCGGCGAACTCGATCCCCATCGTGGGAGAGCTCGAAGGGACGCTGCGCTGCCTGGACCCGCAGCACCGGCGGTCGGCGCTCGACGCGCTGCCGGCGCTGGTCGGCCTGGTGGCCGAGCTGCACAGGGTCGAGGCGGAGCTGATCACCACGCTCGGCCTGCCGCCCACGGTGAACGAGGCGACGAGCGTGGAGATCTTCCGGCACGCCGGTGGTCTCGCGCTCGGCGAGGACAAGATCGGCCCCACGGGGCAGAGCATGGGTGGGGAGGACTTCTCCCTCTACCTCGAACTGGTCGACGGCGCCCTCGGGCGTTACGGCGTGCGCAAGCCCGGCACGCCGAAGTACGACCTGCACCAGGGAGGTTTCGACGTCGACGAGAGCTGCATCGCGCGCGGCGTCGACCTGGAGGTGCACATGGCGCTGACGGCTCTGGACCACGCGCGGTCTGAGGCCTGACGCACCGGCCGGCCGTGATCGACCACGCGTCGGTCACGGCCAGGGGGCCCGGCTCACGCCGGGCCCCCGCTGCTCTTCTCCGAAATTTCTTCCGGAGGAACGATGAATCGACGAACTCCCCGCGGTACACACCTCGACCGATCGAAGTCGAGAAGGGGATCATGCGATGAACAGCGACGAGAAGGCCGTCCACGAGGTGTTCGAGCGGCTGTACCAGGCGTGGGGCGACGGCGACGCCGACGCGTTCGCCGACCTCTACGTCGAGGACGCGACCGTGGTGATGCCCGGCGTGTTCAACCGGGGCCGCGAGGCCGTGCGCGGCTTCATGGCCGCCGCCTTCGAGGGGCCGCTCAAGGGCTCCCGGGGAGTGGACGAGCCGCGGGACGTCCGCGTGTACGGCGACACCGCGATCGTCGTCAGCAGGGCGGGCATCATCATGGCCGGGGAGCAGGAGTTCCCGCCCGAGCGCGAGCGGCTCGCCACGTGGGTGCTGTCGCGCCGGGACGGACGCTGGCTCGTCGCCGCCTACGCCAACGCGCCCGCACGCTGACAGGGAGACCACCATGGACGAGGATCTCGACTCCTACCGGCGCGAGCTGCTGGTGCACTGCTACCGGATGGTCGGCTCGGTGCACGAGGCGGAGGACCTCGTCCAGGAGACGATGCTGCGCGCGTGGCGGTCCCGGGACCGCTACGAGCCGCGCCTGGCGTCCGTCCGCACCTGGCTCTACAAGATCGCGACGAACGTGTGCCTGACGGCGCTGCGGGGGCGGGCCCGGCGCCCGCTCCCGTCCGGGCTCGGGGCGCCGAGCGAGGACCCGGACGCGCCGCTGAGCCCGGCGTTCGAGGTGCCGTGGTTGCAGCCGTTCCCGGACGCGCTGCTCGACGACCCGGCATCGCGCGTCGTGCGACGCGGCAGCCTGCGGCTGGCGCTGGTGGCGGCGATGCAGGCACTGCCGCCGAGGCAGCGCGCCGTGCTGATCCTGCGGGACGTCCTGGAGTTCGGCGCGGCCGAGGCGGCGGAGCTGCTGGAGACGTCCCCGGCCGCGGTGAACAGCGCCCTGCAGCGCGCCCGGGCGGGGGTGGCGGGCGTCGCGGAGGAGGAGGTCACCGAGCCGGACGACGCGGAGGTCGGCGCCGTCCTCGACCGGTACGTGAGGTCGTTCGAGGCGGCCGACGTCGACGGGCTGGTGGCGCTGCTGACCGACGACGCCGTCATGGAGATGCCGCCCGTGCCGCTCTGGTACCGGGGGCGGCGCGACTACGGGCGGTTCATGGCGCGGGTGTTCGCGACGGCCGGCACCGACTGGCGGATGGCGCGGACGTCCGCCAACGGGCAGCCGGCCCTTGTCGCGTACCAGCGGTCGGAGGGCGCGTACCGGCTGCACACCCTGCAGGTCTTCACCGTGACGCCGGGGGGTGTGGCGCGCAACGTCGTCTTCCAGGACGCGCGGGTGTTCGCCGCGTTCGATCTGCCGGAGATGTTCGGCGGATGATGTCGATTTCGGCGGCGCGGGTTCGACCTCCTTTCAGAAGCCCTGAAAGGAGCACCTCATGGACATCGCTCAGACGCTCACCAGCAGCGCCCGCCCGATCTGGCTGACCGGGGCCGCCGCGGCGCTGGCGGGGTCGGTCGCCACCGAGCTGTTCGGCCTGGCCACCCGCGCGGCCGGCGTCCCGATGG
Source organism: Actinomadura verrucosospora (assembly GCF_039540335.1). NCBI lineage: Bacteria > Bacillati > Actinomycetota > Actinomycetes > Streptosporangiales > Thermomonosporaceae > Actinomadura > Actinomadura verrucosospora. The sequence goes on from NZ_BAABEV010000001.1 coordinate 341,305, forward strand.
AGGCCGGCGGCGTCGGCGCCGACGCCGCCGATCCGATCATGGTCGGGATGTTCGCGATGGGGACGGTCATCAGCACGTTCTGGGGGACGCTCCTCGCGATGCTCCTCGCGCGGTTCGCCCGGAGGCCGTCCCGGACGTTCGTCTGGGCCGCCGTGGCGCTGACGGTCCTGTCGTTCACGACGCCCGTCGCCGCGGGCGCCACGGCGACCTCGACGAAGGTGATGCTGTGCGCCGCGCACGTCCTGGCCGCGGCGATCATCATCCCGATGTTCGCCCGCCGTCTCCCGGCCTCCCGGGACTGAGCCACCCCGAGTGCGCCGCGCGCTCCGCGGCGGCGTGCCACCAGGCCGGAGGGGAGGGACCGGCGGGCCGGGACGCGGGCTGGTCGGGGTGCAGGCCGAGGGGCCGGAGGGCCTCGGCCCGCACCTGGACGCTGTACCAGCCGCGCGGGCGCCCGTCGTCGTCGCGCCCGCAGGCGAGCCCTATCGTGACGTCGTCGGCCCGGAACGGCATCCAGTCGATGCCGCGGTCACGCAGTCAACGCCGGAGCGCGGCGGCGGGCGGCGGGCAGCCCTTGACGTTCTCGTAGACGGCGACGGTGATCCACGCGTTCATGCGCCCATCATGCCCCGGCGGACCGGATGCGGTCGAGGACGGGCAGCGGGGACAGGCCGTAGGCGTAGTAGTCGACCGTGCCGGCGCCGGAGGCGCGGGCGGCGGCGGCCTTGGCGGACAGGTGGTCGGCCGAGGTCGTGTCGGGATGGCCGGGGCGCAGGACGGCGCGGAGCGTGGTGTCCGGCCCCAGGGCGGCCCGGTAGGCGGCCACGTCCTCGGCCACGCGGGCGGTGTCGTGGGCGTAGCAGAGGACGGCGTAGGACGGGACGGCCGAGCCGAGCGCCGCGGGGTCGACGCCGATCCGCCAGGCGGACGCGGCCGCCGGGGCGCCGGAGGGACGTCCGTCCGCGTAGCCCAGGACGGCGCCGGTGAGGTCGAGGAACGTCAGCCGGGAGCCCTCGGCGGCGACGGCCGCGGCGACCTCCGCCGCCAGCGACGTCACGATCGGCGAGCGGGCACGGGCGTACTCGGTGAGGACGTCGGGGAGTTCGACGGCGGGCGGGCCGCCGTCCAGCACCTCCCCGACCAAGCGGGCCGCGGCTTCGCGGGCCTTTTCGGCGTCCGGGAGAAGGGCCAGGCAGTGCGGGCAGAAGCACAGGCCCAAGGCGAACTCGGCGGCAGGCCCGAGGTCCACGAAAGAGCGTTCGTGGTGGTAGCCGTGGCCGAACGTCCCGAAGTGGAGGGATTCCGCGACCACGGAGTCCACGCCTTGACGGGCGATGGCGCGGCCCATAGCGATGGCATATGCGCGGACGTCCGGGTGAGACGGGCATAGGTCGGCCGGCGCTGCACGGTCGCCGAAGCAGTTCTCTTGGGTGACGTCCGGGAAGGCCAGGCCCAGCGTGGTGTTGTGCAGGAAGACACCCCAGCCGTGCAGCGCTATCCCACGCGCGCGGGTCTCTTCTCTGAGCGCCCTTATGGGCTCCTGGTCGGCGCCCTTCTGCACCGGCGGCACCAGCCGGAGCCCGTCGAAGACATCACCCAGGGGAAAATGGACCCCGTCGTGGCGGAACGTGACGCGCGTCGTGCCATGCGGTGTCACGTCACGGGCGCGGTGGTAGGCGGCGCCGATCGTGATGGCCGAGACCCCGTGGGAGAGGATCTGCGCGGCGCCGGCGCCGCGCAGATCCTCCACCATGGCGAAGAGGGACGAGTCCATCAGCTCTTCTTGTAGGCCACGAAGTCGATCTCGACGAGGATGTTCATCAGCTGCGATCCCACGGTGGTGCGCACCGGGTACGGCTTGGTGAAGTGCTCCCGGTAGACCTCGTCGTAGGCGGCGAAGTCGCGGTGGAGGTCCTGGAGGTGGACGGTCGACTTCACCACGTCGTCCAGGCCGAGGCCGTGCTCGGCCAGGATCGCGGCCAGGTTGGCGAGGGTCTGCCGGGTCTGCGTGGCGACGTCCGTGCCGACGATCTCGCCGGTCTTCGGGTCGAGCGGCCCTATCCCGGACGTATACACGAAGTCGCCGACCACGAGCCCCTGCGAGTAGGTGCCGACGGGCGGGGCGGAGTCCCCGCTGCGAATCTCGCGCTTGCTCATATCTGTCTCCTTATCGGGTGACGTCGTTTTCCGCGGTCTTCAAGAGTTCCAAATCGGCCCGGCTGGGGAGGCCCTCCCAGTCGCCGCGGACGGTGACGGCGTAGGCGCCCGCGGCCGTGGCGGTGGCCAGGCGAGCGGCGACGGGCAGGCCGCGGACGAACTCGGCGAGGTACCCGGCGGCGAACGCGTCCCCGGCGCCGACCGGGTCCACGACCGGGACCCGGTGGGCGGGCTGGACGTGCAGCCGCCCCTCGCAGAACGCGACCGCCCCGGCCGCGCCCCGCTTGACGAGGACGTCGCGGGGGCCGAGCGCCGCCAGGGCGGTGGCGAGCGCGGCCGGGTCGTCGCCGGACACGACGAGGCGGGCCTCCTGCTCGGTCGCGAACACCAGGTCGGCGCGCTTGACCAGGGGGTGCAGGCGTTCCCCCGCCTCGGCGGGCGTCCACAGCGCCGACCGGTAGTTGAGGTCGAGGGAGACGGGGACGCCGGCGTTCCGCGCGGTCTCGACGGCGTCGTCCAGGGCCTGGCGGGCGGTGTCGCTGATGGCGGCGGTGATGCCGGTGACGTGCAGGACGCGCGCGGCCCGGATCAGGTCGTGCGGGACGTCGGACGGGCGGAGCCGGGAGCCCGCGCTGCCCGTCCGGTAGTACTGGACGCGGGTGAGCGTGCCCGAGCGGCGCTCCTTGAACAGCAGCGCGGTGGGCGCGGTCCCGTCCACCACCGTGTGGTCGAGCCGGACGCCCTCCCCGGCCAGCGCCGTGGTGATCAGCCGGCCGAACTCGTCGTCGCCGACGCGGCCGAACCAGGCCGCGCTGCCGCCGAGCCGCGCCAGCCCGATCGCCGTGTTCGACTCGGCGCCGCCGATGCCGAGGTCGAGCGAGCGGGCGTGCCGCATCGGCCCGACGGCGGGGTTCTCCAGCCGCGCCATGGTCTCGCCGAACGTGACGAGGTCGGGGCTCATCGGGGGGCCTCCTCCGGGGCGCGCCGCCCCGGGGCCGCCGCGGCGAGCAGCGCCCGCGCCCGGTCGGCCAGGGCGGTGAGGGAGCCGCCGTCGAGGGCGTCGCCGATGAGGGAGCCCCCGGCGCCGACCGCGACCGCCCCGGCCGCGATGTAGCCGGCGGCGGTGTCCGGGCCGATGCCGCCCGTCGGCAGCAGCCGCACGTCGCGGAACGGCTCGGCGAGGTCGCGCAGGTAGCGCGGCCCGAACGCGTTCGCCGGGAAGATCTTCACGGCGGTGGCGCCGAGGTCCCAGGCGCGGGCGACCTCGTTCGGGGTGAGGGCGCCCGGGTAGTAGCGCAGGCCCCGGTCGCGGGCAGCCTCGGCGACCTCCGCGCGGGTGTCCGGCGCGACGAGGAAGGACGCGCCGGCGTCCGCCGCGGCCTCCGCCTCCGCGCGGGTGCGGACCGTTCCGGCGCCGACCTCGACGCCCGCGGGCAGCCGGTCGCGGGCCGCGCGCAGGCCGTCCAGCGCGCCCGGGGTGTTGAGGGTGACCTCCAGGCAGCGGACGCCTGCGGCGACCAGCGCGTCCAGGACGTCGGCGACGCGGTCGGCGCGGCGGCCGCGCACGACCGCGACCACGCCGGTGGCGGTCAGCGCGGGTCCCGGCGCGAGGCGGGGGATCATGGGGTTCCCTTCTCGGAGGTACCGGTTCAGAAGTACGTGCGGATCAGGTCGACCACCGTGTGGTCGTCGTCCACGACGGGGATGACCTGCCATTTGTCGAAGGCCGTGCACGGGTGGGAGATGCCGAAGCAGATCAGGTCGCCCGGGCGCACGGAGGCGTCCCCCGTCGCGACGTAGGCGTGGTGGTCGTTGGTGTCGGTGACGCGCATGCCGTCCGCCGGGGCGATCGTCCCGTCCGGCCTGCGGATCCGCAGCGGGACGGGCAGGCCCGCGTCGTAGGGCGCCTCCCGCTTGCCCATCCCGGCGATCGCGAGACCGGGCTCCGGGACGGACGTGACCTGCGCCCAGATCTCCAGCGCGGCGTCCAGTGAGCCGGGGACGCGGGTGAACGGCGTCCGCTCGGTGTAGATGCCGTCGTCGTGGGAGACGTAGGCGCCGCTGCGCAGCACCACGGTGAGGTCGTGACCGGGCAGCCAGTCGCCCGCGAGCCTCTCGGCGACCTGGTCGAAGTAGGCGCTGCCGCCCGCGGTGACGACGACGTCGCGGGGGAGCAGCGGGGACAGCTCGACCGTCGCGTCGCGCAGCGCGCCGAGGTAGGCGCCGGCCGCCGCGACGTCCGGCAGCCCGCCCTCGTACCCGGCGACGCCGGCGAGTTCGGTGCCGGGGGCGCCGGCGACGGCGCGGGCGACGGCGGCCAGCTCCTCCACGGTGCGGCAGCCCGTGCGGCCGCTCGGGTGCCCGAGCTCGACGAGCACCCGGAACGGGCGCTCACCGGCCGCCGCGGAGATCGCCGCGACGCCCTCGGCGGAGTCGGCGTACAGCAGGAACTCCATGCCGCGGTCGACCTCGCCGCCGAGCCAGCGCAGCGCGGTCGGGTCGAGCAGCTCGTTGGCCAGCAGGATGCGGGGGACGCCGAACGTCCGGTAGGCGAGCACCTGGTTGGCGGTCGCGGCGGTGATGCCCCAGGCGCCCGCGTCCAGCTGGGCCTGGAACAGCGTCGGCGCCATGGACGTCTTGCCGTGCGGCGCGAACGCGAGCCCGTGCTCACGGCAGAACGCGGCGAGCGCCGCGATGTTGTGGTCCAGCGCCGACCGCCGCGCCACCATCAGCGGCCAGGTGAACGGGCCGCCGAACAGCGGGTGCCGCGCGGCGGCGAACTCCTCCAGGGGGACGGGCGGACCGGGCAGCCAGAGGCCCTTGGTCCGCCAGTCGACGTGCTCGCCGGGAATGGTGAGGCTCACGGCTGGTTCCCTTCGTGCGGGTCGTGGCGCGTTCTGTCGGGGCGGCGGCGGGACGGCCGGGACGAGCCCAGCACGCGGGAGATCTCCAGGCCCGCCCGCTCGACCATCGGACCGACCTCCCGGACCCGCGCCGGCGTCATCCGGGACGTCAGCCCGGACACGCTGAGCGCCCCCACGGCCCGGTCGGTGTGGTCGAAGATCGGCGCGGCGACGCAGCGGACCTCGGGCTCGTTCTCCCGGTCGTCCACGGCGTACCCGGAAAGCCGCACCCGCTCCAGCTCGGCGGCCAGCCGCGCCGGGTCGGTGATCGTCCGTTCGGTGCGCGCGGGCATCCCGGCCGCGACGACCGTCTGGAAGTCGTCCTCGCCGAGCCAGGCGAGGATGGCCTTGCCGACGGCCGTCCGGTAGGCGGGCATCCGCAGCCCGACGCGGGACGCCATCCGGACATTGTGCTCGTTCTCCACCTTGTCGATGTAGACGACGTCGGGGGCCTCGTAGACGACCAGGTGGCACGTCTCCCCCACGAGGTGCTGGAGGCGGCGCAGCGGGTCGGCGGCGACCGACCGCATGTCGAGCGTCGACAGGTACGCCTGGCCGAGCCGCAGCGCGCCGTGCCCGAGCCGGAACCAGCCGGTCTCGCGGTCGCGGGTGAGCAGGTCGCCGTCGATGAGCGGCTGCGCGAGCCGCAGCACGGTGCTCTTGCTGATGCCGAGGTCGTCGGCGATGCGGGTCAGCGACACCCCGCGCGCGTCGGCGTGGTCGCGGACGTGGTCGAGGACGGCGAGAGCGCGCCGCAGCGACGACGACTGGTTCCTCGGTTTCGCCTGGTCGGTCGTCATGTGGTGCTCCCCGGAAGCAGGCCCCGGCGCAGGACGTCCCGCGCGGCGCGCAGGTGCCGCCCGGCGCGGGCGAGCGAGATCTCGTGGTGGCCCGGCAGCAGCATGTCGACCTCCAGTCCGGCGAGCCGCTCCAGGCTGGCGGCGTAGTCGGGGACGCGCGAGTCGTGCAGGTTCTGCAGCGAGATCCGCCCGCCGGTGAAGACGCAGTCCCCCGAGAACAGCGCGCGGCCCTCGGGCGCGTCGAGCAGGTAGCAGGTGTGCCCGTCGGCGTGCCCGGGGGTGGCGACGGCCTGGAGGGCGACGCCTCCGCCGAGGTCGACGCGCTCGCCGTCCGCGATGGGCCGGACCTGCGGGCACGCCGGGAACGTGTAGCCGTCCGGGTAGACCCCGGCGGCCTTGCCGCGGTCGACGCTGAGCTTCCGCTCGTCGCCCGAGGCGATCCAGTCGCTCGCCGGTGCCCCCGCGCGAACGGCGAGCCCCTCCACGCCGCGCGCCAGCCCCGCGGCCCCGCCCGCGTGGTCGGCGTGCCCGTGGGTGAGCAGCAGGTGCCGCTCCCCCGTCGGCCCGGCCGCCGCGAGCATCCGCCGGGCGAACAGCCCGGCGGACACCCCGGCGCCCGCGTCGACCAGCGCCGCGCCCTGCGACCCCCGCACGAGGTAGACGTGGCAGTCGAGCGGGTCGGTGAGGTCGAACCCCGCGGCGCCGCTGCCGACGAGTTCGACGTGCTGCGTCAGCCTCATGACCGGCCCCCGCCGAGCGAGCGGACGGTGTCGGCGACGATTCGGGCGGCGAGGTCCACGTCCGCCAGCGCGACCGACTCGTCGGCGGAGTGGGCGTCGGCGATGGAGCCGGGGCCGAAGACGACGGAGGGGATGCCGGCGCGGGCGAGCTTGCTGGCGTCGGTCCCGAACGGCATGCCCTGGACGGCCGCGGGACGTCCCGCCGCTTCCAGGGCGCGGCGGAGAGCGGCCGGGACCGGGCTGGAGGCGGGCGTGTCGAGGGCGTAGTCGACGGTGAACGGCTCGTCGACCTCGACGCGGCCCGGGATGAGCGCGGCCAGCTCGGCGCGGTCGCGGCGCCACACGTCCAGGGGGTCCTCGCCGGGCAGGGTGCGGCGGTCGACGTCGATCTCGCAGCGGCCCGGCACGGTGTTCGGGCCCTCGCCGCCCCGGATCCGGGTGACGCAGCGGGTCGCCGTCCCGAGCAGCGGGTGCGGCGGGACGTCCGGCGCCGCCGCGCCGATGTGGTCGATCACGCGGGTCATGAGGGCGACCGCGTTGACGGCCTCGTCCGGCCGGGAGCTGTGCCCGGCCGTCCCGAGCGCGCGGACGGTGTAGCGGACGCAGCCCTTGTGCGCGGTGGCGGGGACGAGCCCGGTCGGCTCGCCCACGACGGCGCCGGCGATCGGCGCGTCCCCGAGGTCGGAGATCAGGCCGAGGACGCCCTGGTAGGCGTGCTCCTCGTCCACGACCCCGGCGAGGACGACCCCGAACGGCGGCGGGTCGCCGGCCGCCAGCTCGGCCGCCGCCAGCATGAACGCCGCGAGCGGGCCCTTGGCGTCGCAGGCGCCGCGGCCGTAGAGGCGGCCGTCCCGGATCGTCCCGGCGAACGGGTCGACGGTCATCCCGGTGGTCTCGACGGTGTCGAGGTGCGACTCCAGCAGCACCATGCGGGGATCGCGTCCCGGGACGGTCGCGACGACGTTGGGACGTCCCGGCAGCACCTCCCGGAGCTCCGCCTTCACGCCGCGCGCTTCGAGCCAACCGCGCACGTACCCGGCGACCGCGGCCTCCCCGAACCCGGGTCCGGACCCGGCGCGCGGGTTGACGCTGGCGATGCCGACCATCGCCTTGAGCAGCTCCCCCGAGCGCGTCATCAGGACCGCCGTTCCCGCGCGTAGGCGAGCAGCAGCGCGATGATCAGCAGGCCGAGGACGATCTGCCGGACGCCCTCCGAGACGTTCCACGCCGCCAGCAGCGCGGTCAGCAGCGTCAGCAGCAGCGCGCCCGCGACCGTGCCGAGGACGTGCCCGCGCCCCCCGAGGATGGACGTCCCGCCGAGCACGACCGACGCGATCGACAGGAGCTGGTACGGGTTGCCCATGGTGAGGGAGCTGGTGGAGGTGAACCCGAGCAGCACCAGCCCCGACACCCCCGCGAGCAGCGCGCACGCGCCGTAGGCGATGAACGCGGTGCGGGCGAGCGGCACGCCGGACGCGCGCGACGCGCGCTCCCCGTTGCCGAGCGCGAAGACCCACCGCCCGGCGCGGGAGGCGTGCAGCAGCCACGCGGCGACGGCGGTGATGCCGAGCCACAGGACGAACGCGAGCGGGACGCCCGCGACGCGGTCGTTGGCGAGGGACGCCAGCATCGGCACCTTCGCCGACTTCGGCGACCCGTTCGTGTAAACCAGCAGCGCGCCGGCGACGATCGTTCCGGTGGCCAGCGTCATCACCATCGGCGGCACCCGCAGCCAGGTCACCCCGGCGGCGTTGGCGAGCCCGACCAGCAGGCTCGCGGCGAGCGCGACGGCGACGCCCGCGGGCCCGCCCGAGCCGGACGCGACCTGCGCGCACACCACCGCCGACAGCGCGACGACGCCCGACACCGACAGGTCGATGCCGCTCATCATGATCACGAGGGTCTGGCCGACGGCGACGATACCGAGGAACGCGGCCGTCTGCACCAGGTAGCGGACGCTGGAGACGCTGTCGAACCCCTTGGCGAACAGGATCGCGGCGAGCCAGGTCACGAGCAGCACGCCGAACGCCCAGGCGGCGCGGTTGTCCCGCAGCGCCGCCACCGGCCCGCGGGCGCCCGCGGTGCGCGAAAGCGCGGCCATCAGTCCGTCCTCTCTCTGGTCGCGAAGGTCTTGACGGCGATCGCCACGATCAGCACCGCGCCCTGCATGATCAGCTGGTAGAACGGCGAGAGGCCGGTGAACAGCAGCAGGTTGGTCAGCAGGCCGATGAGCAGCGCGGCCAGCACGGTCGCGCGCATCTGCCCGACGCCGCCGAAGAAGCTGACCCCGGCGAGCACCGACGCGGCGATCGAGTTGAGCGTGTACGGGGCGCCGATCGTGGCGTCCCCGGAGCCGGTCTGGATCGCGAGGCCGATGCCCGCGAGGCCGACGAAGACGCCCGCGAGCGCGTAGGCCGAGATCTTCACCTTGCGGGTGCCGATGCCGCTGGCGTAGGCGCCGTGCTCGTTGCCGCCGACCGCGTACAGCGACAGGCCGAAGCGGGTCGTCCGCACGAGCTTCCAGAGCAGCAGCACCAGGGCGAGCGCCACGAACGGCAGCGCGAGGCCGTTCCAGCCGTTGTTGTACGCCTTGACCAGGCCGGACGGGACGCTCCCGCCGGGCTGGGGGAGGACCACGAGCGTGACGCCGCCCCACAGGAACGACGCCGCCAGCGTCACGATGATCGGCGGCAGCCCGGCGTAGGCGACGAGCACGCCGTTCGCGGCGCCGGTCGCGGCGGCGGCGGCCAGGGCCAGGCCCGCGGCGACGAGCACGCCGTCCTCGGCGCGGACGGCGAACACCGCCATCGCCAGCGACAGCACCGCGCCGAGCGACAGGTCGATGCCGCCGGCCAGCATGACGGTGCTCTGCCCCATCGCCGCCAGGATCAGCGGCAGGAACTGCGCCGACAGGATCGTGATCGACGCGGGGGTGAACACCTGCGAGTCGTAGTGGCTGTAGACGGCCAGCAGCACGACCAGCAGCGCGCCGAGGCCCGTCACGTCCAGGTTGCCGCGCAGCGCGGCGGAGAGGCGGTCAGGCATGCGCCACCGCCCCGGTGACGGAGGCGCGGACGAGCCGCTCCTCGGTGAGGTCGCCGCCGGAGAGCCGGTCCACGACCGCGCCCTCGTACATGACGGCGACCTCGTCGCACAGGCCGACGAGTTCCATGGTGTCTCCCGAGGTGACGAGGACCGCCACGCCGCTGTCGGCCAGCCGGCGGAGCAGGTGGTAGATCTCGCGCTTGGTGCCGACGTCGATGCCGCGCGTCGGCTCGGCCAGCAGCAGCACCCGCGGCTCCGAGGGCAGCCAGCGGGCCAGCGCGACCTTCTGCTGGTTGCCGCCCGACAGCCGGCGCGCCTCCTGCTCCGGGCCCGTCACCTTGATCCGCATCCGTTCGACGAGGTCGGCGACGAGCCGGTCCTCGGCCCGGCGGTCGACGGTGGTGAGCCGGCGGCCGGGCGTCACGACGCCCAGGTTGGTGAGGGACAGGTTCGCCCGGACGGTCTGCGCGACGTGCAGGCCCTCGACCTTGCGGTCCTCCGGGACGTAGGCGATGCGGCGGCGGATCGCCTCGCGCGGGGACGCCAGGCGCGCGGGGCGTCCGTCCAGGTCGACCCGGCCGGTGTGCCGGACGAGCCCGAACAGGGCGCGCAGCACCGCGCGCTGCCCCTGCCCCTGGAGGCCGCCGAGGCCGATGATCCGGCCGGGTTCGAGGTCGAGGTCGACGCCGGCGCAGGCGCCGGGGACGGTCAGCCCCCGCACGCTCAGCACCGGCCCGCCCGCGGGGACCGGGGTCGCGTCCCCCGCGGAGTCCTCGGCCGCGGTCCTCTCCGCGGCGATCTCCCGCTCGGAGGGGACGGCCGCGGCGTCGCCGGCCGCCGGGGCGGCGGTCCCCGCCCCGGCCTTCGGCGGGAACAGGTCGGACAGCTCCCGGCCGATCATCAGGTGCACGATGTCGTCGTGGTCCGTCTCGGCGCGCTCGCGGGTGGCCATGACCTCGCCGTCCTTGAGCACGGTCAGCCGGTCGGCGACGGCGAACAGCTCGCCCATCCGGTGGCTGACCATGATCACCGACGAGCCGGCGGCGCGCAGCTCGTCCACGACCTTGAACACGCAGGCCACCTGGTCGTCGTCCAGGGCGGAGGTCGCCTCGTCCAGGATCAGCAGGCGCGGGGACGAGGCGAGCGCCTTGGCCAGCTCGACGAGCTGCTGCTGGCCGAGCGGGAGGCGTCCCGCCCGGGTCAGCGGGTCGGCGTGCAGGCCGACCCGCTCCAGCAGCGGCCGGGCGCGCCGGGCCAGGTCGCGGCGCAGGACGAGCCCGCGCCGCGCCGGCCACTGGCCGAGGAACACGTTCTCGGCGACGGTCTGGTGCGGGTTGAGGCTGAGCTCCTGGTGCACCGAGCCGATCCCCGCGGCCCGCGCGCGGTGCGGGGACCAGTCGCCGGCCGGCGCGCCGTCGAAGACCACGCGTCCGGAGTCGGGCGACAGCAGACCGGTGACCAGCGAGAGCACGGTGCTCTTGCCCGCGCCGTTCTCGCCCACCAGGGCGAGGACCTCACCGGCGCGGACGTCGAAGCTCACCTCGTTCAGCACGCGGTTGCCCGCGAAGGACTTGGAGACCCGCTCGACGGCCAGGAGTGTCATGGCTACTTGCCGATCAGCTTGTCGATCTCGGACTGCGGCAGCGTCTGGATCGGGTAGGAGTCGTCGGGCTGGTCGGCCTTGACGTACTCGTCCAGGTTCTCGTCCGTGATCTTGGGCAGCGGGACCGTGATCTGGTTCGGCACCGTCGCGCCGCCGGCCTTGGCGACCGCCGCGCGCAGCGCGATCACGCCGAGGTAGTTCGGCTGGGCGGTGGACAGCGAGGAGAACCCGCCGGCCTTGTTGTCCTTCCAGAGCTTGAGGAACCCGTTGTAGTTCTCGCCGGTGATCGGGACGAGCTTCTTCTTCTGCTTGACGAGGGTCTGGAGCGCGGCGGCCGACAGGGCGCCGCCCTGCGAGAACACGCCGTCGATGTCGGGGTTGGCGGAGTAGGCGGAGGCGAACGCCTGCGCGGCCGGCGCGAGGTTGTACTCGCTGTGCACGTTGGAGACGACCTTGACGCCCGGGTACTGCTTGAGGCCCTCCTGGGCGCCCTGCCAGCGCTCCTCGCTGACCGCGACCCCGGCCGGGCCGTTGAACGCGATGATCTTGCCCTTGCCGCCCAGCTTCTCGCCGAGCCACCGGCCCATCATCCGGCCCCACTCCTTCTGGTCCGTGCCGACGCGCACGACCTTGTCGGAGGTGACCAGGCTGTCGAAGTTGGCGACCGTGATACCGGCGTTCGCGGCCTGCTCCAGCGCCGGGTTCAGCGCGGTGGACGACCCGGCGTCCACGAGGATCACGTCGTACTTCTGCTGGATCATCGCCCGGATCTGGGCGATCTGCTGGGAGGTGTCGCCGTTGGCGTTGAAGACCTGGTAGTCGGCGACCTTGCCGTCCTTCTTCAGCTGGGCGACGTCGTCCTTCAGCATCTTGTCGGTCTGCTGCATCCACGACGGGGTCAGGTAGATCGTGGACCAGCCCACCTTGAGGGCCTTGGACTTCCCGGCGGAGGCGGACGACCCGCCGTCGCCGGAATCGACGCCGCACGCGGCGGTGGCGGCCAGCGTGCCCAGCGCCGTGACGGCCACGGCGGCGCGCGTGAACCTACCGATCATGAGGGACTCCTTGTGAAGGTCCGGGCCCGGACGGGCCTCGGCGAACTGGGCGGGGGGTGGCTCTGGCAGATCAGGCGGGAGTGAGGGCCCGCCCCGGCGGTCTCGCGGTCTCGGCGAGGACGCCTCCGGACAGGACGGGGACGCCGTTGACCACGACGTGCTCGACGCCCTCGGCGGGCACCCTGGGTCTTTCGTAGGTGGCGAGGTCGGTGACGGCGGACGGGTCGACCACGGCGATGTCGGCGGCGCGCCCGGTCTCGACGCGGCCCCGGTCGGCGAGCCGGAACCGGTCGGCGGCCCGTCCGGCCAGGTGCACGGCGGCCTGCTCCCACGTCCAGTCGCCGAGCTCGCGGACGTGCCGGCCGAGCAGCCGGGCGAAGGCGCCCCACCCGCGCGGGTGCGGGTGCCCGCCCTGGTAGATGGCGTCCGATCCGGTGGTCTGGGCGGGGTGCCGCAGCAGCGCCCGCACCGACTCCTCGCTGTTGGTCGGCGGCTGCCCGAACACGCATCCGGCCTCCAGCCGGGTCGCGACGAGCAGGTCGCAGCAGAACGCCCCGGGGCCCGAACCGGCCCGCTCGGCCGCGTCCGGCAGGCTCATGCCCTCCGCCCACCGGAACGCGTCGGCGGGGACGTGCGAGAGCGTGATGCGGGGCCACACCTCGGGCCGGTGCGCGAACCAGTCGCGCTCCAGCCTCTCCCGGACGGACGGGTCGGCGAGCGCGTCGAGCGTGGCGTCCAGGTCGGCGATGGGGAGCCAGTCCGGCAGCGTGACGAGCGTCAGCGTGCTGGACCCCCGCAGGTAGGGGTAGTTGTCGAAGGTCAGGTCGATGCCCTCGGCGCGGGCGCCGTCCACGAGCCCGACCAGCTCGTCGCCGGGGCCGTGGTAGTGCGAGACGTGCGGGGCGACGCGTCCGGCCCGCGCGATCTCCAGCACCTCCGCCATCGCCGCGCCGGCGGCGGACTCGTACCCGCGCATGTGCGTGACGTAGGGGAGCCCGGCCGCGCCGACCGGCGCGCACAGCGCGGCGATCTCGGCGGTGGCGGCGTAGGCCCCGGGCACGTACTCCAGCCCGGTGGACAGCCCGGCCGCGCCTTCGGAGAGCCCGCGCTCGACCCGGGCCCGCATGGCCGCCAGCTCGCCGGGCTCCGGAGCCCGCCGGGCGGTCCCCATGACGCCGTGCCGGATCGTGCCGTGCGGCAGCAGATAGACGGTGTTGAGCGGGGTGCGCCGGTCGTAGGAGGCGAGCAGTTCCGCGACGGTCACCGGTCCGCCGTCCAGACCGGGGTGCGTGCCGTTGACCGGCGCGAAGTAGCGGCTCACGTAGCGGAGCGTCTCGGCGCCGGCCGGCGCGTAGGAGACGCCGTCCTGGCCGAGGACGAACGTGGTGACGCCCTGCCGCAGCGCGGCGAGCTGCACCTCGGGGTCGAACACGGCCGCGTCGCCGTGGACGTGGGTGTCGATGAAGCCCGGCATGACGTACCGGCCGGTCGCGTCGATCTCGGCCGACGCCCGCGCGCCGTCGAGGACGCCGACCGCGGCGATCCGGCCCGCGGTGACGGCCACGTCCGCGCGGCGCCCCGGGGCCCCGGTGCCGTCCAGCACCGTCCCCCCGCGAACCAGCAGATCGTACATTGGACCTCATTCACCCCAACGAGCACGTAACCGGGCTTCAGTGCCGGTAGTCGTGGAGGTTATGGGGCGCACCAAGCGCGGCACCAGATTTGCAACACATGATTTTGCATTGCACAACCACCCGTTGACCTGCGACGTTACCCGACGCCGGAGGGTTCGGCGCCGGTCAAGGGGGGAGCGTGGGCCGCCTAGGTCGAGCGGCTCGCCTTGGGCCGGCGCAGCAGGAACGGCCGCACGCGGCCCAGGCCCTGCAGCGGGCGCGGACGCAGACCGGAGGCTTCGCAGGGCCCGGACGGCAGCGCCGAGACCAGGGCGGCGTCGGCCAGGACCGTCCCCGGGTAGGCGGTGGACGTCAGGCGCGCGGCCATGTTGACGGGCGTGCCGAACACGTCGCCCAGCCGCTGGATGACCTCGCCGTAGGCGAGACCGACGCGGACCTTGGGGAAGTCGGGGTCCTCGTTGAACCGCTCCGCGACGCGCAGCCCGATCTCCGCGGCGGGACCGGCGGCGGGCGCGACGAACAGGACCTCGTCGCCGAGCGTCTTGACCACGCGGCCCCCGCACTCGGCGACGATGTGCGTGACGTCCCACTCGAAGCGCTCGACGAAGCCGGCCAGGGCGTCGCCGTCGAGGCTGCGGCTCAGCCGGGTGAACGACACGACGTCGGCGAACCCGACCGCGAGGAGCGCGACGCCCGCGGCGGGGTCGGCCCGCGCGGCGGCGGTGGACGCGGCGGCGCGCATCCCGGCGGCGGTGAGCTGGCGGCGCCAGCCGTGCAGCAGCAGCCGCTCGAACGAGGGCCGCAGCTCCTCGGTGGCGACCAGGGCCGCGGTGACCAGGTCGGACGTCACCGGCTCGTCGGACGGCAGCGCGCCCAGGCGTTGGAGCCACACGTCGCCGAGCCAGCTGGCCAGCCGCCCCATCGTCTGGCCGACCGCGCGGACGAGCTGGAGCACCGTCTCCTCGTCCACCAGCTCGTGGGACAGCACCTCGCGGATCTCGACGAGCGCGGCCACGTCGCCGTCGGTGAAGGCGACCTCGTCGTCCGGCGGGACGGGGAAGCCGAGCGCCTGCCAGATGCGCCGCGCGAAGTCGTCCGAGACGCCCGCCCGGGCCTCGACCTCCCTGCGCGTGTAGCGCAGGGGGCCGCCGAGGAGGGTCTCCTCGATGTCGTCCGCCATGCGGCAACCCTATGTGCCATCGATCGATGTAACAATGAGGTACGGGTAAGATCACGGCGGTCAGACGACACGAGCCGGCGGACGGGGCATGGCCGAGTACCGAATCGACGAGCTGGCGCGGCTGGCGGGCAGCACGGTGCGCAACATCCGCGCCTACCAGGACCGCGGCCTGCTGCCGCCGCCCCGCCTCGAAGGCCGCGTCGGCATGTACGACGACACGCACCTGGCGCGGCTGCGGCTGATCGGCAAGCTGCTGGCCCGGGGCTACACCTTCGCGATCATCAAGGACCTGATCGGCGCCTGGGAGACCGGCAAGGACGTCGCCGAGGTGCTCGGGCTGGAGAAGGTCCTCACCGACCCGTGGTCGGACGAGATCCCCGGCACCGCCACCTACGAGGAGCTCGTGGCGAAGTTCGGCTCCGGCCTGGACGACGACCAGGTCGCCCGCACCCTGGAGCGGACGGTCGAGCTCGGCCTGATCGAACCGGACGGGGACAAGTACCGGGTGCCGAGCCCGCGGCTGCTGCACGTCGGCGCCGAACTCGTCGCCGCCGGCATCCCGCTGGAGTCCGTCCTGGACATCGCCGGGCAGATCCGCGCCGACTGCGATGTGATCGCCGGTCGGTTCGTGAACCTCGTCCAGGAGCACGTGTTCTCCCGGCTGGAGCGCCAGCCCGTCCCGGACGGCGACGAGGTGGGCGAGGTCGCCGCCGTCGTCCGCCGGATGCGCCCGCTGGTGAAGATGGTCGTCGACCCGTTCATCGCCCGGGCCATGGAGGCCCGCGTCCAGGCGGCGCTCGGCGACCACCTCGAAATGATCAGAAGCCATCTCGGGGAGCGCCCCGCCCCCGGCGGCTGAGCCGCTACAGCAGCGTCGCGCCCCAGACGACCTTCACCTCGTGCGGCGCGCCCTCGGAGTCGGTGAAGGTCAGCGTGCCCTGCCCCGGCAGGCCGATGAGCGCCGTCCGCAGCGTGACCGTCAGACGCGTCGTGCCGTCCTCGGGCATGCCGCCCTGCATCTGCGACAGGATCAGCTGGTTCGAGGACGTCATCGCCGTCCACGACACCGGGCCGCTCTTCGCCGCGAGGCTGACCTGGGCGGTCTTCGTCCCGTACATCTCGACCTTGGCGGGGTTCACCACGAGGACGCCCGGCGGCGCGGGCGACGGGGACGGCGGCGCCGGGTGCTGCGGCGTCGGCCGCGGACCCTCCGGGCTCTCCTGGCTCTTCTCGTGGGTCTGCGGTTCGGGCGGCGGCTGGCCGGGGCGGACCTGCGCGCCCCCGCCGGGCCCCTGCGGCGCCTTCCCGCCGTGCCCCTGGCCCTCCGGCCTCTCGTGCGTGATCGACGGTGCCGGATGCGTGCGGAACGGCGGCCACGACAGCGTCCCCCCGCCGATCCCGGGGCCCATCACGAGCGCGGCGGCGAGGGCCGCGACCAGCGCGCCCACCATGCCGCCCCCGGTGAACAGCCACCGGCGCGTGAACGGCGACGGCACGTCCGGCTGGCTCGGCAGGCCGGACGGTGTCAGCGTCCCGCCGCGCGCCGCGATGTCGGCGCGGTAGCCCGCCAGCTCGGGGTCCGTCGCGGTGTGCATGACGCGGTGCCGCAGCGCCGCGGGCAGCACCGGCGCGGGCGCCCGCCCCAGCAGTTCGGCCGCGGTCACCCGGGACCGGGCACGGCAGTCCTCGCAGCCGGCGGCGTGCGACGCGGTCGCGGGATCGACCGGGGAGATCTCGCCGCGACGGCGGAACCGCCACCACGGCCCCCGGACCGGCTCCGGCGGAGGGGCCTCCTCCCGGCGGTCCGGCGCCCGCGCCGCCAGGACGGGGATCGCCGCGGACCGGGACTCCTCGGCCGCGCCCGCGGCGGCCGCGCACTCCCGTCCCGCGCGGTCGATCTCCCGCCGCAGGGCGGCGTCGAGCTCGGCGCGCGCCCTGCGCACCCGCGCGGCGGCCCGCCGCGCCGACAGGCCGAGCGTCGCCCCGAGGCGGGCCGGGCGCAGGCCGTGCCGGTCCGTCAGGAGCATCACCTCCTGGTCGACGGGCTCCAGCCGGGACAGGCACGCGCGCAGAAGGTCGTGCAGCTCGTCCGAGCGCGGCCGGGCCGGCGCCGGGTCGCCGGCCTCGGCACGGTCCAGGAACGGCGCGTCGGAGAACTCGCCGTCCCGGTCCCAGAACAGCACCCTGGGGCGGCCGCGGCGGATGCAGCGGCGCCGCGCCGCGCCGTACAGCCAGGAACTCAGATACAGGTGGTCGCGCATTCGCGGAGCGCGGCGGCAGGCGTCGATGAAAGCGTCGTGGACGATGTCGGCGGCCGCTTTCCCGTCCCCCGACATGGACAGCGCGTAATCGTAAAGGCGCTCACCGTACTCGTCGTAGAGCGCGGCCAGGGCCGCCTCGTCACCCTCGTTCAGTCCCTTGATGAGCTTGCGGTCGGCTGTGGGGGCGGAGGTCGACAACCTGGGCATTCACGCTCCCGGCAGCGGAGTGTGGAAGTTGCCCCCATGGGGGCCATCCGGACATTCGGCCCACCTTGCATACACCCCCGAACCCCGCCCGCACCACTTGATCGACTGAAATCACCGCCAACGTGACCCCGGGTGATTGGCCGCGTCTCTGAGTGACCACCCGATCTGTGACTCGGCGTCAGAATCCAGTAATCAATGCGGTGTCAATCAGCGCGGCGCACCTCCAGATCACCGTCCGCGTAGCGCCGCCGAAGCACTTTTTTATCGAACTTGCCCACGCTGGTCTTCGGGACCTCGGTGATGAAAGCCCAGCGCTCGGGAACCTGCCATCCGGCGACCCGGCCGGCGAGGAACTCGCGCAGTTCCGCCGGCGTGACCGCGGCCCCGTCCCGCACGACGACGGACGCGAGCGGGCGCTCCTGCCAGCGGTCGTCGGGCACGCCCACCACGGCCGCCTCCACGACGTCCGGGTGGGCCATGAGGTGATTCTCCAGCTCCACCGACGAGATCCACTCCCCTCCCGACTTGATGACGTCCTTCGCCCGGTCGGTGAGGACGAGGTACCCGTCCGGCGACAGCGTCCCGACGTCCCCGGTGCGCAGCCAGCCGTCGTGGAACCTGCCGGGGTCCTCGTCCAGGTGGTAGGCGCCGGTGATCCACGGACCGCGGATCTCGACCTCCCCCACGGCCTCCCCGTCGCTGGGCAGCACCGCGTCGCCGTCCCCCACGATCCGCATCTCCAGCCCCGCGAGGACGCGCCCCTGGCTCACCCGCGCCCGCCACGCGTCCTCGCCCGCCGCCCCGGGCGGCGGGTGCGCGACCGACGCGACCGGCGAGGTCTCCGTCATCCCCCACGCCTGCACGATCCGGACGCCGATCTCCTCGAACCCCCGCATCAGCGACTCCGGCACCGCCGACCCGCCGCACGGCACGAGCCGCAGGGAGGTCAGGTCCGACCCGTGCTCCTTCGCGTACCGCAGCACGTCCGACCAGATGGTCGGCACCGCGCCCGCGACCGTCGGCCGCTCGGCCTCGATGAGCCGGACGAGCGGCTCCGCCTGCAGGAACCGGTCCGGCATGACCAGCGGCGCGCCCGCCATCACCGCCGCGTAGGGCAGCCCCCAGGCGTTCGCGTGGAACATCGGCACCACCGGCAGGACCACGTCGGACGCGCTCAGCCCCATCGCGTTCCCCGTGCACGTCGACATCGAGTGCAGGTACGCCGACCGGTGCGAGTAGACGACGCCCTTCGGGTGGCCCGTGGTCCCGCTCGTGTAGCACATCGCGGCGGCCGACCGCTCGTCGATCTCCGGCCACGCGAACGTCGCCGGCGCCGCCGCGAGCAGCTCCTCGTAGCCGTGCAGCTCCTTGCCGGCGCCCTCCAGCGGCGCGGTGTCGCCCTCCCCGACCACCACCACGTGCCGGACGGTCTCGAACCGCGCCAGCACCGGCGCGAGCAGCGGGATCAGCGACGCGTCCACGATGACGACCCGGTCCTCGGCGTGGTTCGCGATGTAGACGAGCTGGTCGGGGAACAGCCGCAGGTTGAGCGTGTGCAGCACGGCGCCCATCGACGGCACCGCCAGGTACGCCTCCAGGTGCTCGGTGTTGTTCCACAGGAACGTGGCGACCCGCTGGTCCCCGTCCACGCCGAGTCCCCGCAGCGCCCCCGCCAGCCGCGCGGCGCGCTCGCCCACCTCCGCGTACGTGCGGCGCCGCGTCCCGTCGCCCGTCCACGTGGAGACCTCGGCCTCCCCGAAGACCCCGGCCCCGCAGCGCATGATCGTCGTAATGGTCAGCGGAAAGTCCTGCATCGTGCTCCACACGGCAAGCCTCCAGCGCTCGCAGCGGCTCTAGAACCGGATTCTGCCAGCGTCCCCCTCCCCTGGCGACCCCCTAGTACAGCTCGCGCAGGCGGGCCATGGCACGGGAGACGGTGGACTTGACCGTGCCGACGCTGACGCCCAGGACTTCGGCGATCTCACGTTCGGACATGTCCTCGTAGTAGCGGAGCATCACGGCCAGGCGCTGGCGTTCGGGGAGGCGGGCGAGGGCGCGGCCCAGGGCGTCGCGCATCTCGCTGCGGTCGGTGTGGTCCTCCACCGGGCGCTCGGGGAGCTGGTCGGTGGGGTAGACGTCCAGCTTGCGGCGGCGCCACCAGGAGATCTGGGTGTTGACCATGGCGCGGCGGACGTAGCCGTCCAGGGCGGAGCGGTCCTCGATGCGGTCCCAGGCGAGGTAGGTCTTGGCGAGGGCGGCCTGGAGGAGGTCCTCGGCCTCGGTGCGGTCGCTGGTGAGCTGGGTGGCGGCCCGGAGCAGGACGGGGCCGCGTTCCACCACGTATGCGCGGAACTCCTCGTGCCGCGTCGCGCTCACACCCACCACCGGACCAGGGGCTGGGGAGCCGCACCGACTCCCGGTACGACGACGATCGCATGCGCGGCGTAATTACGGGCCTACTGGAACAATATTTCCGGGTCAACCAGTTTATAAATTTCCACCGAGGTAGATCAAAGCTCCTCCGGCCGTTGACTTATCGCGACAAATCCGTCGACAGCGAGGTCACGGCGCGTGACTCTTGACTCACTGTCCTAACAGCTCTCGCCGTACGTCACGACGATCGATGCCGGAGTGCCGCGATGCCGACGACCCACCTCCGCCGGGCGGCGCACCGCCGGGCGCTGTTCGCGGCTCCCGAGGCCCCGGAGGCCGACCGGCGCGCGCGTGCGATCAGCGGGATCCTCCTGGACGCGAGCCCGCACCTGCTGGTGGTGGCCGAGGCCGCGGCGCGGGGCGCCGAGACCCGCATCCCGATGAGCGAGGACACCGCGATCTGGCACGGCGGGCGCGGGGGCCCCGCCGCGCTCCGGCCGGGCCGGTCCGTGGTCGTCCGGCGCGCGGGCGGCGGCCGCGCCGAGCGGATCTGGGTCGACATCGGCCGGGTCAGCGGGACGATCCTCGCGTGCGGACGCGGCGCCGTGGAGGTGGACATGGGGCCGCACCGCGGGCGCGCCCACGTGGTCATCCCGCCGTCCGTCCTCGGCCCGGTGCTGGTCCGGCATCCGCGCCTGGAGCCCGGCTACCTGCTCGACGTGGTCTGCGTGGGGTCCCCCGGCGGACCGCAGGCGGTGCGCCCGGGCACGTCGCAGCCCGGATACCGGGTGGCCGACCTCGCCGCGCCGGCGGCGGCCGCGCCGGTGCCGCGGGAGCTGCGCGGGACGGCGACCTGGTTCGGCGGCGTGGAGGGGGAGTGGCGGGACGGGGCGTCCTACCCGGCGGTCGACTCCGAGGGGGACGCCGGGGGCTGCGCGGAGGCCCCGTCCGGATGCGCGCCGATGCCGTACCTGTCGATCGGCAGCGAGATCACCGTGCGCAACGAGTGCGGGGGGCGGGCGGCGGCGGTCCCGGTGATCGAGTGCGGCTGCACGGCGGCCCGGTTCTGCGACCGGTGCGTGGAGTGCGACGCGTCGCCGCGGGGGCGGATCGTCGAGCTGACCCCGGCCGCCTTCGCCGGGCTCGGCGGCGACCTGACGGCCGGCTGCTTCAACGCGACCGTCCGGCCGGGCGCGCCGGGGGGGATGGAGGGGCCATGGTGACGGCGATCCAGAACACGCAGGTCCTGCTGCTGGCGTCGGTGCTGCTGGTGGCGTGCCTGGCGAAGCTGACGATCCGGGAGCGGGCGGCGGGCGCGCCCGACCACGTGCACGGCGTCCCGGTGCCGGCCAGGCTCGCGCGGCTTTCGGCACTGCGCCGCAGCCGCGGCATGACGGTCGGGCTCGGCATCGGCGAGGGCCTGCTCGGACTCGCGCTGCTGGTGACCTCGCACCTGTCGGTGCGGCTGGCCACGACCGTGGCGTTCGCCGCCGCGACCTGGGTGGTCGGGGAGCTGCGGGTGCACCGGCCCGACGCGGGGTGCGGCTGTTTCGGCGCGCTCAGCGCCAAGAAGGTGGACCGGCGCAGCGTGCTGCGGGCGATGCTGTTCACCTGCGCGGCCGTCGTCTCGCTCGGCGCGCCGCACGCGGGCGTGGACGTGCTGCGGGACGTCCCCGCGCAGGTGGGGCTCATGTTCGCGGTCGAGGTCGCGCTGTTCGTGGCGCTGTCCCCCGAGCTGGCGGAGCTGGCCGGGCGGCACCGGCTGCCGCGCGCCGCCGTCCCGTGCGAGCGGCGCCGCAGCCCGATGCCGGAGACGTACGCGAGGCTGTACGAGAGCCCGGCGTGGGCCGAGCACGAGAACGCGATCAGGAGCGCCGTGCCGCTGGACGTGTGGCGGGAGGGCTGCTGGCGGTTCGTGGCCTTCCCCGGACGCCTGAGCGAGCGCGACGTGGAGATCGTGTTCGCGGTGTCGACGTCGGAGCGGGACCGGGCCGTCCGGTCGGCGGTGGTGGCGCCCGCCGATTGCGCCGGATAGCCGCCGGGGCCCCTGGGCCGCCGGGACGCCGTCAGAACTGCTGGGCGCCCCCGCGCGAGCGCCGGTAGAGGAGGCGCCGGGTGCGGGCGTGCAGCGCCGCGCGCAGCCGGACCATGTACCGGTTCTCCGACCCGATCTCCGGCGGGCGGCCGCCCTGGTCCTGGCGCATCGCCGACTCGTCGTAGCCGAGGATCGAGGCCGCTATGTCGTCCTCCCCCGAGAGTTCCTCGTCGGTCTCGTGTCCGTCGGGCCGGCGTCGCACTTCCATGTCTTCCCCTGGCATCGCCCAGATGCCCGCCGCGGGTCGCCAGTGATCTCCTACCCCGCTGACCTGGCACGACAACATGCGGGCGGGGCCGGTCGACCGGCCCCGCCCGCATCGTCGGGGCGGCGCCCGATCGCCTCTCTGCAACTCTCTAGCGCTTTATAAGGGGAGATCTAGAAAGGGTTAGAGAAAGCCAGAGGAAGGACGAGCGAAATCTACGGCTCTCTACCTCTGTCGCTAGAGAGCCGGATATTCGTCCGGCAAACCGGCTCGATGCGGCCTTCTACCGCTCTCTAGCGTCAGCGCTAGAGAGCCGGATAGGCGGATAGGTCAGGCGGGCTGGGAGCGGAGGAACTTGCCGAAATGCGGGACGGTGAACGCGACCATGCCGCGTTCGGCGCTGTAGATGAGGCCCTTCTTGATGAGCCCGTCGCGCGCGGGCGACAGGCTGGACGGTTTGCGGCCCAGCTCGTCGGCGACCGACGCGGTGGGCACCGGGTCGTCGCCGAGCATGGCCATGGCGCGCATGTAGTCGCGCTCGGCGGGGGTGGCGCGCTCGTAGCGGCTGCCGAAGAAGCCGACGGCGAGCTCGCTCTCCGCCTCGGGCGCGGCGACCTTGATGTCGTCGACGGTGATGGGGCTGTCGGGGGCGACGTCCCAGACGACCTTGGCGTACGCCTGGACGAAGTAGGGGTAGCCGTCGGCCGCGCCGTACAGCGCGTCGAGGGCCTCCGGGGTGAAGGTGACGTCCTCGCGCTCGGCGGGGGCCAGCAGCGCGACGTCGGCCGACTCGCGGTCGAGCCGGTCGATGCGGGCGTACCGGAAGAGCCGCTCGGAGTAGGACTTGCTCGCCGACAGGACGGCCGGCAGGTGCGGCAGGCCCGCGCCCACCACGATCAGCGGTCCGCCGACCTGCGACAGCTCGTGGCACGCGGCGCACAGCGCGGACACGTCGTCGGCGGGGATGTCCTGCATCTCGTCGACGAACAGGGCGATGCCGACGCCGACGTCGGTCGCGACGGAGGCGGCGTCCACGAACAGCTCGGTGAGGTCGATCTCCAGGTCGCCGGAGTCGGCGCGGCCGCGCGCGGCGGGCACGTCGATGCCGGGCTGCCAGCGGTGCGCCCGGGCCTTGGCCTTGCCGGACGGCTCGGGGCCCGCCTGCGCGAACGCCTTGAGCACGCCGAGGAACTCCTCGATGCGGTCGGGCGCGCGGTGCCGGGGCGCCAGCTCCCGGACGGCCCGGTGCAGCGCGGACGCCACCGGGCGGCGGATCGACTGGTCGGGCCGGGCCTCGATCTTCCCCGTCCCCCACAGCCGCTGGATCGCCTGCGACCGGAAGGCGTTGAGCAGCACGGTCTTGCCCACCCCGCGCAGCCCGGTGACGATCATGCTGCGCTCGGGGCGGCCGCGGGCCACGCGTTCGAGCACCACCTCGAACTGCCGGAGCTCGCGGTCGCGGCCGGCCAGCTCGGGCGGGCGCTGCCCGGCGCCGGGGGCATAGGGATTCCGCACGGGGTCCACGCTCTCGGACTCTATGAGGCGATATAGCTGCGGCCGTAGATTTGCGTAGAGAACGCCGCGGCGTGTCGCGTGGTCACGCCGCCGCCCGCAGCGCGCGGAGCCGTCGGGCCCCCGTGTGGCCATGGTCGCCACCATGTCGCCTCCCGGGCGAGCGCGATCGAACAGGGCGGTCGAACTTCTGTTCGACCATTCGAACACAGTAGCGCATGCCGTCGCCCCCGTCCCGTGGAACGCGGGGACACGGAACGCGGGACGGGGGCGACGGAAGCCGGACCCCGGCCGCGGGCACCACCCCCGCGGCCGGGGAGCTCGGAGGCCGGACCGGAGTCAGGCCAGGGAATCGTCCGCCTCGGACCGGTGGGGCACCTTCTCGGCGGGGACGGTGCCCATCCGCCCGGCCTGGAAGTCCTCGAACGCCTGGACGATCTCGTCGCGGGTGTTCATCACGAACGGACCGTACCGGGCGATCGGCTCCCGGATCGGCAGACCGCCGAGGACGAGGATCTCCCACCCTTCGGCGGCGGCGTTCGGCTGGGCGTCGGCGGCGCGGACGACGAGTCCGTCCCCGTCGCCCTTGTGGTGCGAGCCGGCGAAGACCGCGAGCTGCCCCTCGTCCAGCGCGACCTCCTCGACGCCGGCCGTCCCGCGCCCCGACAGGACGTACACCAGCGCGTTGAAGTCGCGCGGCCACGGCAGCGCCAGGCGCGCGCCGGGCGCCACGGTCGCGTGCAGGTAGTTGATCGGCGTGTAGGTGGTGCCGGGGCCGTCGTACCCGGCGAGCGACCCGGCGATGACGCGCACCAGGGACGAGCCGTCGTCCGCGGCGAGCAGCTTGACGTCGCGGGCCTCGATGTCCTGGTAGCGCGGCGGCACCCACTTCCGCGCGCGCGGCAGGTTGACCCAGAGCTGGACGCCGTGGAACAGGCCGCCCTTGGCGACCAGCTCGGGCGGCGGCTGCTCGATGTGCTGGATGCCGGACGCGGCCGTCATCCACTGCGTGGCGCCGTCGGAGATCAGGCCGCCGCCACCGGTGGTGTCCTGGTGCTGGAACGCTCCGTCGATGATGTAGGTGACGGTCTCGAACCCCCGGTGGGGGTGCCATGGGGTTCCCTTCGCCTCACCCGGCGCGTACTCGACGGCGCCCATGTGGTCGAGGAGGAGGAACGGGTCGGCCAGGGACAGGTCGATGCCCGGGAACGGGCGCCTGACCTGGAAGCCCTCGCCCTCCAGGTGGCGCTTGGCGGTCACGACCTTCGCGACGCGGCGCCAGTCGGTGCCCTCCTGGGGCAGCAGCGGCAGGCGGGGCAGGGTCAGCGGGTCGGCCATCACGGCAGGCATCGGGTTCTCCCTCGTCCGGGTGTCCGTCCGCGATCGGGCGGCGCATGGTCCCTGCAACGTAGTTGATGCTTCAACTATTTCCTCGGACGGGGGCGCCCGTCCTGTTAGGCTGAAAATAGCGAGAGTTAGTTGAATCTTCAATGTGTGAGCTATAATCGGGACATGACCGAACCTCGCTGGCTCGACGCCGCCCAGCAGCGCGACTGGCGGGCATACGTGGACGGCAGCGTCCGGCTCGCCGAGGTCATGGACCGCGATCTCAAGACCAAGCACGGGCTGTCGAACTCCGAGTACGAGATCCTCGTCCGGCTGTCGGAGGCGCCCGACCGGCGGCTGCGGATGGCGGAGCTGGCCGACAACGCCAGCCAGTCGCGCAGCCGGCTCTCCCACACCTGCTCCCGCCTGGAGACCAAGGGCCTGGTCAAGCGGGACAGCTGCCCGAACGACAAGCGCGGCGTCTACGCCCACCTGACCGACGAGGGCTTCGCCGCGCTGGACCGCGCCGCGCGCGACCACGTCGAGGTCGTCCGGACGTTCTTCGTCGACGTGGTCGAGCCCCAGGACCTGGAGGCCATCGGGCGCGCGTTCAGCGTCGTCCTCAAGCGGCTCGGCGGCGCGTCCTAGAGCGGGGCGGTCACCCCGGTCAGGAACCCGACGGACAGCAGGGTCAGCAGGCCCCAGGCGAGCATCATCCCGATGCCGAACGTCCGCCACCGCCCGCCGACCCTCCAGACGAGCAGGCCGCCGAGCCCGAACGCCAGCACCAGCAGCGTCACGAACTGCGGCATCAGGCTGGGCCGGCGGCTCATCATCAGCGGCGGATACATCATCACGGCGTCGACGAACACGAACGCCGCCATGCCCGCCGCCAGCGCCTTGACGTCCCGGACGAGGAACGCCCGCGCGCGCTCCGCGGCGACCTGCGCCCTCTCCGTCTGCAGCAGGGGATGCGCATGCGCAGCCTGCTCGACCTCCACGCTGTGCGCGACCGCGAAGATCTCGTCTTCGAGGCTTGGGAGGTCCCTCTCCTGAGGTTCCGCCATCCCGGCTCCCTGGGGCCGGCGCCCGCCGGGCGACATGCCCGGCGGAAGGTTGAGGATCACGGCCCGTCCGTCCCGGCCCTTTCCGGCGAGCGCGCCTTCAAACGCACCGTAGCGAATACCCGGCCCGGCGTGCGCACCCCATGACCTGCGTATGCTGCAAAGATGCCAGGTAGGAGGGCCAAAGGAACCGCGACTTTCCTCGCCACGCTGCTCACCGTGCCGCTCGCCGCGGCCGGATGTGGCCGCGGCGGCGGCGACACGGGCGAGTCGGCGCCCCCGGCGACCCCGCCGACGGCGTCCGCTCCGGGCTCCCCGTCGCCGTCCCCGACCCGCCAGGGCTTCCAGTCCACGATCAAGAAGGTGACTGCCGGGGACCTCAAGTACTCGTGGCGGCGCGGCTGCCCCGTGTCGCCCTCCGGGCTCCGGATGATCGAGATGACCTACTGGGGGATGGACGACGAGCCGCACACCGGCGGGCGGCTCGTCGTCAACGCGAAGGCGGCCGGCGACCTGGTGAAGGTGTTCAGGAAGCTGTACGCCATGCGGTACCCCATCGAGCGCATGGAGCCGGTCGACAAGTACAAGGGCAGCGACTTCGACTCGATCGAGGCGAACAACACCTCGGCGTTCAACTGCCGCCAGGCGACCGGGTCGAGTTCGTTCTCCAACCACGCCTACGGTCTCGCGGTCGACATCAACCCGTGCCAGAACCCGTACGTCTACGCGGACGGGCGGGTCGCGCACAAGGACTGCGTCAAGTACAAGAACCGCAAGAACGACGACCCGGGCGTCATCCACGCCGGCGACAAGGTCGTCAAGGCGTTCGCCTCGATCGGCTGGAGCTGGGGCGGCACCTGGAGCGGCGCCCGCGACTACCAGCACTTCTCCAGCTCGGGCCGCTGAGCGTCACATCATCATCAGGGCGATCACGAGGATCGCGACGACGGCCACCACGGCGACGATGCCGACGATCAGGCCGATGTTCGGGCCGGACTTCTCCGGCTGCCCCTGGCTGGCGAAGTTCTGGAACTGGTGCGTCGTGCCTGCAGGATCCTGCGGTGTCTGCGACATGCCGAAGAGGGTAACGAACCCTTCCGCCCGAGTCGGACGATTTCACCACGAGAGCATCCCGAGTCGCAGCGGGGGTTCCCGGCCTGTGAGCGGAGAGTGTGGGATTCGAACCCACGAGGACTGTCCCCAGCCCTGGGCGCTTTCAAGGCGCCTGCACTAGTCCACTATGCGAACTCTCCAGGTGACCGCCTCGCGGCGGTCATCGCCCACGATAGCGGGCGGGGGCGGTTGCGTTCGACCGCATATGGCGACCGCGCTCAGGGGACGCGGTAGCCGGGGATGGACGGCCAGCGCACCGTGAGCACCACCGACTCCTCCTCGGCCTCCCACGAGTGGTCGACGCCGCGTCCCCACACGACGTAGTCGCCCTGCTCGGCGAGGACGACGTCGCGGCCGGGGAACTCCAGCCGGAAGCGGCCGCTGATCAGCACGAGCAGGGCGGTGCGCTTCTCTCCGTCCGTCCACGCGGCGCGGCGCTCGCCCTTGGGGTGCACGCCCCACTTGATCTCGACCTCGGCGCTGTGCCGCAGGTCGCCGGGGGCCTTGAAGTGCCCGAGCAGCCACCCGCGGTCGGCGGCCGCGTCCGGCGCCGCCTTCCCCACGTACACACCGTCGTCGTCCGTCACAGATGGCAACGGTAGCCCAGGTCAGAGCTGCGGGCGCTGGAAGGCGAAGCCGTCGCCCACCACGGCGGCGAGCGTCAGGTAGGCCTCGCGGGTCCCGGGGGCGAGCTGCTCCAGCTCGACCTCGGCGCCCTCCTCCAGGTGGTCGTCGTAGGGGATGCGGACGACGGCGCGGCAGCGGCTCTCGAAGTGGGCCTGGAGCTTGTCCAGGTCGACCTGGCTGCGGGTGCGGTTGCGGACCATCGACAGGACGACGACGCCGTTGCGGACCAGGTGGCCGTGGTCGTGCGCCTCCAGCCAGTCGAGGGTGGCGCTCGCGGACCGGGCGCCGTCCACCGACGGGGAGCTGACCAGGACGAGCTGGTCGGCCAGGCTCAGCACGCCCGCCATCGCCGAGTGCAGCAGCCCGGTGCCGCAGTCGGTGATGCAGACCGAGTAGTACTGCTCCAGGACGACGGCGACGGCCGCGTAGTCCTCGGCGCTGAACGCCTCGCTGACCGCCGGGTCGCGGTCGGACGCGAGGATCTCCAGGCGCGCCTCGTTCTGCGAGGTGAACGCGCGGACGTCGGCGTACCGGTGGATCTGGTCGCGGTTGTTGAGCAGGTCGCGGACGGTCGCGGCGGTCTCCAGCCTGACCTTGTCCGACAGCGTCCCGCGGTCGGGGTTCGCGTCCACCGCGATGACGCGGTCGCCGCGCAGCGACCCCAGCATCGAGCCGAGGCCGGTGGTCGTGGTCGTCTTGCCGACGCCGCCCTTCAGCGACATGACGGCCACCCGGTGGTGGCCGCCCGCCACGGCGGTGCGCGCCCGCCCGATCAGGTCCTTGCGGCGCAGGTCGCCCTGCGACTCGCCCGGGTGGATGCTGCCCGCGGTCGCCTTGTAGACCGCGCGCCGCCAGCCGGACGAGGGCGCGATGCGGCGCTCGCCGAGCAGGTTCTCGGAGCTGAGGCTGTCGGCGCTCTGCGGCTGCTGCTGGGCGGGATGGCCCGGCCCCGTCATCTGTCCGGGCGCCTGCGGGTACTGCCCCTCCCCCTGCGGGGGCCCGGCCGGATACCCGTAGCCCTGCGGCGGGTACGGCTGCCCGGTGGCCGGGTCGACGGGAGGCCCGTAGGGCCGGCCGGTGTTCGGGTCGACGGGCGGGTACGGCTGCCCGGCGTTCGGGTCGGGCGCGTAGGGCTGGCCGGTGGCGGGATCCATCGGGGGATACGGCTGGCCCGGCGCGGGCGGGCCCGGCGGGAACGGCTGACCAGCGGCGTTGGGGTCCATCGGCGGGTACGGCTCCCCGGCGTTCGGGTCAGGCGCGAACGGCTGCCCCGCGTTCGGGTCCACCTGCGGGAACTGCTGACCCGCGGCATTCGGGTCCATCGGCGGGTACGGCTGACCCGCGGCGTTGGGGTCCATCGGCGGGAACTGCTGGCCACCCGCATTCGGGTCAGGCGCGAACGGCCGCCCGGCGTTGGGGTCCATCGGAGAGAACTGCTGGCCGCCCGCGTTGGGGTCAGGCAGGAACGGCTGACCAGCGGCGGTGGGGTCCACCTGGGGGAAGGGGAAGGACTGCCCGCCGACGTTGGGGTCAGGCGCGAACGAGTGCCCCGCGTTCGGGTCGACCGGCGGGTACGGCTGACCGCCCGCGTTCGGGTCAGGCGCGAACGGCTGCCCCGCGTTCGGGTCCGTCGGGGGGAATTGCTGGCCTTCCGCGTTCGGGCCGAACAGGATGGGGTCCTGCATGCTCGGGTCAGGCGGGTAGGGCTGGCCGGGAGCGGGCGGGCCCGGCTGGAACGGCTGACCGGTGCTCGGGTCGACGGGCGGGAACTGCTGCCCCTCCGCACTCGGCTCGGGGGCGAGGGGGAGGCCCGTGGCCGGGTCGAGGGGGACGTACGGGCGGCCCGAGTCGTCGGTGTCCTGCGGGTAGGGCTGGCCCGTGGCGGGGTCGACGGACTGGTACGCCTGGCCGGGCGCGTCCTGGCGGCCGAACTGGTCGGCCGGGTAGGGCGGCAGCTGGTCGAGGGGCGGGGCCGCGTTGCCGTTGGTGTCGTAAGGGGACGGCTGGGACTGGTAGCCGCCCGTCGCGTACGGGGGCGGGAGCATCCCGCCGTCGAAGGGCTGCGGCATAGGGCCGCCCTCGTAGGGCGCCGGCTGCGGCGGGCCGAAGTTCTCGGGGGACTCCTGGAAGGCGGGGGGCGCCGCGAGCCAGGGCTCGTCGTTCAGGGCGGCGGGCTCGGCGGGGGCGGGCTGCGCGTCCTGCTCCTCGGGCTCCTGGGCCGGGGGCTGCGCGCCCTCGGGGGCGGGGGACGGACCCGCCGCGTCGCCGCTCATCGCGTCCAGAGAGGCCAGTCGCTCCTCCAGGGAGCGCCCGTCGTGCTCGTTCCTCGCCACCGTTTTCCCCCTCGGGCACGCCTCTGATGATCCACACGGTGCAGGCGGGCAAAAAGACCCCCACGCAGGATACCGGTGCGTCAATACCGGGCATCCCGCGCGTAGATCGGCCTTGCCGCGGCCGGGCCCGGGGGCCGGGGGCGTCTTGGACCCGCCCGGTAGCGTGACCGGTATGCATGCGATCGTGATTCGCGAACCGGGCGAAGCCGACGTCCTCGAATGGACTCCGGTGCCGGATCCGGCGCCGGGACCGGGCGAGGTGCTGATCGACGTGGCGGCGAGCGCCGTCAACCGCGCCGACGTCATGCAGCGCCTGGGCTTCTATCCCCCGCCGGACGGCGCTCCCCCGTACCCGGGCCTTGAGGTGTCCGGACGGATCGCCGGGCTGGGCGAGGGCGTGACCGGGCCGAAGGTCGGCGACGAGGTGTGCGCGCTGCTCAGCGGCGGCGGCTACGCCGAACGGGTCGCCGTCCCCGCCTCGCAGGTGCTGCCAGTGCCGCGCGGCGTGGACGTCGTGGAGGCGGCCGGGCTCCCGGAGGTCGCCTGCACGGTGTGGTCGAACGTGTTCATGCTGGCCGGGCTGCGCGAGGGCGAGACGCTGCTCGTCCACGGCGGGGGCAGCGGCATCGGGACGTTCGCCATCCAGCTCGCCAAGGCGCGCGGGGCGCGCGTGGTGACGACGGTCGGCAGCCCGGAGAAGGCCGAGCGGTGCCGGGAGCTCGGCGCGGACGTCACCGTGAACTACCGCGAGGACGACTTCGTCGAGAGCGGCCCCTACGACGTGATCCTCGATCTCATCGGCGCCAAGTACCTCGGCCGCAACGTGGAGGCCCTCGCCACCGGCGGGCGGCTCATGGTGATCGGGCTCCAGGGCGGCGCGAAGGCGGAGCTGGACATCGGCATGCTGCTGCGCAAGCGGGCGCTGGTGCACGCCACGACTTTGCGGGCCCGTCCGTTGGACGAGAAGGCGGAGATCGTGGCCGGCGTCCGGGAGCATGTGTGGCCGCTCCTGGAGTCGGGACGGATCCGGACGGTTGTCGATCGGCGGATCCCCATGGCCGAAGCGTCGCGCGCGCACGAACTGATGGAAGAGAGCGGTCACGTCGGCAAGATCCTGCTGACCGTGTGAGGATGTGGAGTTTATGAGCGAGGCTTCGAAGAGGCAGTCGGAAGAGCCCCAGGTGCTCGTCCTGGGCCCGGGCGGCATCACCGTCGAGGGCGGCGGCGAGGGCGAGTCCGAGGGCAAGTCGGTGACCGAGATGGTCGAGCAGCCGGCGAAGGTCATGCGGATCGGCGGGATGATCCGCCAGCTGCTGGAGGAGGTCAAGGCCGCCCCGCTGGACGAGGCGAGCCGCGCCAGGCTGCGGGAGATCCACCAGTCGTCCATCAAGGAGCTGGAGGACGGTCTCGCGCCCGAGCTGGTCGCGGAGCTGGAGCGGCTGTCGCTGCCGTTCACCGAGGGCACGGTGCCGAGCGACGCGGAGCTGCGGATCGCGCAGGCGCAGCTCGTCGGCTGGCTGGAGGGCCTGTTCCACGGCATCCAGACGACGCTGTTCGCCCAGCAGATGGCGGCGCGGGCGCAGCTGGAGCAGATGCGGCGCGCCCTGCCCGCGGGAATGATGCCCCCCGGCGTCGAGGAGGAGCCGAAGCCCGGTCCGCGCTCGTCCGGCCCCTACCTGTAGGACGCACGACTCCGGCCGCACCCCGCAGCGGGTGCGGCCGCGCTATGGGAAGAGCCGCTCCAGGACCTCGGCCACGCCGTCGTCGTCGTTGCGGGACGTCTTGTGCGCCACGGCGGCCAGCACGAGCGGGTGCGCGTTCGCCACCCCGTAGGACGTGCCCGCCCAGGTCAGCATCGGCAGGTCGTTGGGCATGTCGCCGAACGCGGTGACGTCCCGCGCGGTGATGCCGTGCTCGGTACACAGGGCCGCCAGGGCGCTGGCCTTGGTGACGCCGAGCGCGCTCATCTCCAGCAGCCCCCGCCCGGAGGAGTGCGTCACGGTCACGAGGTCGCCGACGGCCCGCACCGCCTTCGCCGAGAGCGCGTCGGGGTCGGCGGCCGGGTGGAAGGCGAGCAGCTTGGTCCCGCCCCTGCTGACCAGCTCGGCGTCGTCGACGGGCCGGCCGCCGAGCGCCGCCGCGTCCCACCGGCCGAGG
Organism: Actinomadura verrucosospora; assembly: GCF_039540335.1. Lineage (NCBI taxonomy): Bacteria > Bacillati > Actinomycetota > Actinomycetes > Streptosporangiales > Thermomonosporaceae > Actinomadura > Actinomadura verrucosospora. Next base: position 373,695 of record NZ_BAABEV010000001.1, read on the forward strand.
TCGTAGCTGGCCTCGAACACGAACCCGGTCGGGTACTCCACCGCGAAGCGCAGCTCGGGCACGACGCCGCGCAGCCGCCCGATCACCTCGGCGAGCACGTCCGGCGCGATCTCGTTGGCCTGCAGGACGGTCTCGGTGTGCAGGTCGTAGAGGACGGCGCCGTTGGCGCAGATCGCGACGCCGCGGTGGTCGACGGCCGCGGCGATCTCCGTCATCCAGCGCGGCGGCCGCCCGGTGACCATGACGAGCATCGCCCCGGCCCGCTCGACCCGGGCGAGGGCGGCGACGGTCCGGGCGGAGATCGTGCCGTCGGAGCGCACGATCGTGCCGTCGAGGTCGGTGGCGATCACACGCGGCGAGGACTCAGTCATGTCACCTTCCTGGGCAGATGGGACACACCCTAGGCCAGTGCCCTGACACGCCCGGCTCCCGGCATCGCCCCAAGGCCCGCGGAGACGCGAGCGGGGCCCGTCCCGGTCAGGACGGGCCCCGCTCCACGCGCGTTCAGCGCTTGACCGGCTCCAGGACCTCCAGGCCCAGGAACTTCTGCAGCGCCTTCGGAACTCGCACCGAGCCGTCGGCCTGCTGGTGGTTCTCCAGGATCGCGACCATCCAGCGCGTCGTCGCCAGCGTCCCGTTCAGGGTCGCCACCGGCTGGTTCTTGCCGTCGGCGTCGCGATACCGCACCGCCAGGCGCCGCGCCTGGAACTCGGTGCAGTTCGACGTCGAGGTGACCTCGCGGTAGGTGTTCTGCGTCGGCACCCACGCCTCGCAGTCGTACTTGCGGGCGGCGCTTGCGCCGAGGTCGCCCGCCGCGACGTCGATCACCCGGTACGGGATCTCGACCTTGCCGAGCATCTCCTTCTCCCACTCCAGCAGCCGCAGGTGCTCGGCGTGGGAGTCGGCCGGGTCGCAGTAGGAGAACATCTCCACCTTGTCGAACTGGTGGACGCGGATGATGCCGCGCGTGTCCTTGCCGTAGGAGCCGGCCTCGCGGCGGAAGCAGGACGACCAGGCCACGTACCGGCGCGGCAGCTCGTCGACGATCTCGTTCATGTGGAACGCGGCGAGCGGCACCTCCGACGTGCCGACCAGGTACAGCTCGTCCTGCGGGAGCTGGTAGACCTCGGCGGCGTGCGCGCCGAGGAACCCGGTGCCCTCCATCGCCTCCGGCTTCACCAGGACCGGCGGGTACATCGGCACGAACCCGCTCGCGACGGCCTGCTCCATGGCGAGGTTCAGCAGCGCGTACTGGAGCCGCGCGCCCACGCCCGTCAGGTAGTAGAACCGCGCGCCCGACACCTTCGCGCCGCGCTCCATGTCGATGGCGCCGAGGCTCTCGCCGAGCTCCAGGTGGTCCTTCGGCTCGAAGTCGAACGCGGTCGGCTCGCCGACGTGCTCCAGGACGACGTAGTCCTGCTCGCCGCCGGGCGGGGCGCCCTCCTCGATGAGGTTCGGGACGCCCTTGAGCAGCGCGTCGAGCTCCTCGCCGAGGCGGTCGGCCTCGGCCTCGCGCTCCTTCACCTGCTGCGCCAGCTCCTTGGCACGGGCCAGCAGCGCCTGCCGCTCGTCGCCCTGCGCCTTGGACACCGACTTGCCGAAACTCTTCTGCTCCGCCCTGAGCTGCTCGAACGAGGTCAGCGCGGAGCGGCGCCTCCCGTCCAGGTCGAGCAGCCGGTCGACGACGCCGTCATCCTCACCGCGGGCGCGCTGCGAGGCGCGCAGCCGCTCGGGATCCTCTCGAAGAGCTCGCAGGTCAATCACAGACCCGAGGCTACCGGCCCGACGCCCCCGTCCGCGCGCGAGTATCGGCGGTTCGCGTCCGCCGGCCGCCGCCGCCGGGGGAGGCCTCCGACCGCCGCCGCTAGCGGACGCCGCCGGCCAGCAGCGCGTGCGCGGGCAGCGCCACCTTCCCGTCGCCGGCCGCGTAGTCCGCGACGATCTCGTCGTAGGCGGCCTTGACGCGGGCGACGGTCGGCGCGTCCTGCCGTCCGACGACCACGCCGTTCGTGCCGACCCGGGCCAGCGCGCCCGTCTCCCACCACTCCTCGGGGTCGACGACGTGCTCCCAGGTCACCTCCTCGACCGCGACGTCGGCGAACCCGGCCTCGGCGACGAGCCGACCGAACGCCGCCGGCTCGCCGTACTCCAGGAACGGCGGCTCGGGGATGTCGTCCGGCCACGGCACGCCCGCCGCCTCGATCGCCTCACGGACGACCGCGAGGGCCCCGCTGCCCGGCATCATCCAGCAGGTCATCGCCAGGCGCCCGCCCTCGCGCAGGACGCGCCGCAGCCGGGCCAGCGCCACGTCGGGGGCGCCCACGTGGTTGATGACGAAGTTGCCCGCGACCGCGTCGAACGCCGCGTCCTCGAACGGGACCTCGGGCAGGACGGCGACCCGCACGTCCAGCCCGGGGACGTTCCGGCGCGCCGTCTCCGCCATGCCCGGCTCGGCGTCCATGGCCGACACCAGCGCGCCGCGCCGCGCCGCCTCCCGCGAGACGAACCCGGGCCCCGTGCCGACGTCGAGCAGCCGCGTCCCGCCGGTCACCCCGGCCGCGTCCAGCAGCGGCTCGATCATGTACCGGGTGACGTGGGCGAATCCCCGCTCGTACGCGGGGGCCCGCCCGGCCCACAGCTCCCGCTCGTAAAGGTCGAAGTCCTTCGCCACGCCCCGCAGCCTACGTCAGCGGACGTCCACGGTGTCGGCCGGCGAGGTCGAGCCGATGTACCCGGAGGACTCCTTGTAGACCGCCTTCCAGGTGCCGTCCGCGGACGCCTTGAACTTCTTGGAGAACCAGCCGTAGACGTTGGTCTTCGTCGCCGCCATCCGGACCCACTTCGCGGTGCCGGCACGCCGGAAGTACACGTACACGGGCGCGTTCGGGGCCGGGCTCGCCAGGTCCCGGAACCGGAAGAGCTGCCCCTTGACCGTGAGGGTCCCGCCCTTCCTCACCGGCTCGGGCGAGGCGTTGAAGACGTACCACTCCGTCCGGTACTTGACGTCGACGAAGTCGACGGAGCTGACGGCCGGCATGGTCAGGAGGCTGCCCGGGTAGCGGACGCGCCAGTACGCGTCCTTCGTCACCAGCTTGGGATCGTTGAAAGTGAAGTACACGGGCCGCGCCAGGGTCTGGCTCGCCCAGGCCTTCCACTTCTTGCCGTCCAGGGAGTACTCCAGGTACACCGGCAGGTCCGTGGCGCCGGTGTCGCCGGGCCGGACGTACAGTCGCCCGTCCGCGACGATCGGTTCGCGGTAGGCGTGCGGCTCGGGGATGGCGTTGAAGCCGTCGATCTCGGAGTAGTTCTGGATCTTCAGCGTCCCGAGGTCGACCTGGCTGCCGGTGAGGGACTCGTTCCCCTCGAAGCGCGCCGTCACGGTGCCCGACTTCCCGACCTGCCGCCCGACGGTGAAGGCGGCGCGGAAGGTGCCGTCCGCGAGCGTCCGGGTCGTCGTGATGCTTCCGGCCTCAAGGAGGTCGGGCGGCACATCGAGCTGGATCTCCAGCCCCTCCACGGGCTCGGGACGCGTGCCCTGCCGGAGGACTCTGCCGCGCACGGTCATCACCGAGCCCGGACTCACGGGCGATTCCGGCCGCATCTGACCGGTGATGACCGTGGCCTGCTTGTCGACGGTGAGGGAGGCGGCCCGGGTCGTGACATCGGTCGCGCCGGCGTGGGCGGCGCCGGGCACGAGGAAGAGGGACGAGGTGAGGGCGGTGGTGGCGAGCAGTGCGGATGAGCGACGCAAGGCGAAACCTCTCCACTGAATACTGGTATGGAGTTGACGTCCGACGCTGACGGGCGGTTGACAGCCGGTGATCACGCTTCCCTCACGTCAGCGCACGTCCACGTAGTCGGCCGGCTGGTTGGAGCGCATGTACGTGGAGCCGCCCTTGTAGACCGCCGTCCAGTAACCGTCCTTTGACGCCTTGAACTTCTTGCCGAACCAGCCGTTGCTCGCCGTCCTCACCACCGCGACGCCGGTCCAGGTGGACGACCCCTTGGCCTTGAAGTAGATGGAGACCGGCGCCCCCGGGCCCGGCTTCCCCGCGGGCATGTAGCGGTACAGCAGGCCCTTGACGGTGATCGCCGCGCCCTTCCTCACCGGCTCCGGCGAGGCGTTGAACTGGTGGATGTACGTCCGGTACCGCACGTCGACGTAGTCGGCGCCGCTGACGGAGGGCACCACGAGGTAGCCGTCGTCGTCGGGGACCCTGGCTCGCCAGTAGCCGTCACGCTCGGCTTTCACGTCGACGGCGAACCGGCCGTCACCGCCCGGCGACTGCGCGGTCTTGTCCTTCCAGGTCTTCCCGTCGGTCGAGAACTGGAGCCGCACGGTGGCGCCGCCCGCGGGTCTCTTCGTCCCGTCGGCCATCGTGAACATCACGGTGCCGGACGCCCGCATGGTGCCGCCCAGACCCACCGGCTCGGGCGTCGCGTTGAAACCGCTGATGGAGGTCCGGTGCGTGACCTGGCGGACGTCGGTGTGGGCATACGCCGTCTCGTAGCTGTAGTAGTCGTCCGGCAGGTTGACCGGATCGTTCGCGAAATCGATCGCCCAGGCGCCGTTCTCGACCACCAGGACCCGGACGCTGTAGTAACCGTCGGCGTCGGTGACCGGAGCGGCGATCGTGTTCCAGTCCGGGCTCGACGACCGGTTGAACCGGAGATCGAGCCGTTTGCCCGCGAGCGGGCCCCATGTGCCGTCGAGGTCCTGACTTTCGAGCCGGCCCGTCACGGGAACCCGTTCACCGACGAGCAGGCGGTCCGGGACGTTCATCGTCAACCGGGTCTTGAGCCGCTGCTCGGCGATCAGCGGCGAGCCCGTCGGCGCCGGTGCGCGGTCACCGGGCACCCGCAGGGGTGCCGCCGCGTGTGCGGGGGCCGCGGTGACGGGGGAAGCCACGGCAAGGGCCGCGACGAGGGCGAGCATTCGGCGCACGGAACGACCTCTCCACTGTTCACTGGTGTGAAGAGGACGCCCAAGATCGACAACCGGTTGCCGCCGGGACGCGCCGTGATGATCTCGGTTGCGTCACGGCGGGGAGGCGGCGGGCGCTACTGGTGCGCGTCCGCCCACGCCTGGTCGAGGACCTGCGCGAACGTCTCGGCGGGCTGGGCGCCCGAGACGCCGTAGCGGCGGTCGATGACGAAGAAGGGCACGCCGGTCGCGCCGATGTCCCGCGCCGCGCGCTGCTCGGCGTCCACCTCCGAGGCGAACGCGTCGGACGCGAGCACGTCGCGCGCCTCGGCGGCGTCCAGGCCCGCCTCCGCCACCACGTCCACGAGGGTGTCCCGGTCGAACACCGGGCGCTCGTCGGTGAAGTAGGCCTTGAACAGGGCCTCCACGACCGCGCCCTGCACGCCGCGCTGACCCGCGAGGTAGACGAGCCGGTGCGCGTCGGCGGTGTTGCCCGCCTGGCGGCCTTCGAGGTGGTACTCCAGGCCGGCCGCGGCGGCGCGCTGCTCCATCTCCCGGTTCTTCTCGACGGCCTCGTCGCGCGTCATGCCGTATTTCTCGGCCAGCATGTCGGCCACGTCGACCGTCTCGCCCGGCGGGAAGGAGGGGTCGAGCTGGAACGCGCGGTAGACGACCTCGACCTGGTCCCGGTGCTCGAAACCCTCCAGGGCGCGCTCGAAATGCCGCTTGCCGAGATAGCACCAGGGGCACACGACGTCGGCCCAGATCTCAATACGCACGAAGACACCTTTCTCAGGACGGTCTACCGTGCCAACACGTCCCCGGCGCCGTTGATTTCCGGCGCGCGGGCTCAGGCGCGGCCGGTGCGGATGCCGGTGATCCAGGCGGCGGCCTCGGTGAAGTCGGCGTCGTGGGTGCCGCGGCGGATCTCGGGGCGGACCTGGTCGGCGCGGGTGTAGGAGCCGACGAAGCGGACGTCGGCGCAGACGCGGCGCAGCCCCATCATGGCCTCCCCGACGCGGGCGTCGGCGACATGGCCCTCGAAGTCCATCCAGAACAGGTAGGAGCCGAGGCCCGCGCCGGTCGGGCGGGACTGGATCAGCGTGAGGTTGATGCCGCGGACCGAGAACTCGGTGAGGATCTCCAGCAGGGCGCCCGGGTGGTCCTCGCCGATGAACGCGACGACGGTCGTCCTGTCCATGCCGGTGGGGGCCGGCGGGGGGCACGGGCGGCTCAGGACGACGAAGCGGGTGACGGCGTCGGCGACGTCGTGGATGTCCTCCGCGAGGACCGACAGGCCGTAGCGGGCGGCGGCGAACGAGCCGGCGAGCGCGGCGTCGTAGTGGCCGTCGGCGACGTGCTGGGCGGCCTCGGCGTTGGAGGTCGCGGCGCGCCACTCGGCGTCCGGGACGTTCTCCTGGAGCCAGCGGCGGCACTGCGGCTGCGCGATCGGGTGGGACGCGACGGTCTTGATGTCGTCCAGCGCCGTGCCGGGACGGACGAGGAGGGCGAAGGACACCGGCAGGTGGATCTCGCCGACGATCTGGAGCGGCTCCCCGGTCGCCAGCTCGTCCAGCGTGGTGGGGACCGATCCCTCGACGGAGTTCTCCAGCGCGACGACGGCGGTGTCGACCTCGCCGCGGCGCAGCGCTTCGAGGGCCGCCGGGACGGTGGCGTACGGGATGTGCTCGGCCCCGGCGGCGCCGGGGAGGGTGAGCAGCGCCGCCTCGGTGAAGGTGCCCCGCGGACCCAGGTAGGCGTAGCGCGCTTGCCTGTCGTCTGCGGTCACTGGGGTCCCCCGGGGCGTGTTTCGGCTGTGCGGCAGCCGTCTAGAGGCATGGTGAGAAAGCCGAGTCTACCGCCCGGAGCCCGGGCCCCTCAGGCGCGGCGGGCTCCGCCTCAGGCGCGCGCCGTGGGGGTGCGGGCGCCGTTGCCGAAGTCGGGCAGCGGGTCGTCCATCGAGACGATGGGGCCCTTGCCGAGCCGGGCGGCCCGCAGGGCCTGGTTCTCCTCGGGGGAGAGCGTCTCGACGGCGTGGCCGCCCTGGACGGCCTTGGCGTACGTCCGCGTCTCGGTCCGCCCGTTGATCGAGCTCACCACCACCCCGTCGCCGACCGCGTTGATCAGCGCGAGGGAGAAGGAACGGTGCCCGGACATCTCCTTGAGCGCGTCGTAGTGCACGATCGCGAGATCGCGCAGGGCGCGCTCGTCCACCTCGCCGCTCGCGACCTGGAGCTGGCGCCTCAGCATTTCCCCGCACTCGTCGACGACCTGGTTGACCCGGTTGTGCGCGACCACCGCGATGGAGAGCCCCGCAACCCCGGCGACCAGGCCGGCGACGGCCACTGCGACGAGCATCACGCGCCGAGCGTACCCATGCCGACCTGCCGTTGCGAAGGATCTCGGGGGTGGTTGTCCGGATCGAGCCGTTTCACCAGCCATGTTCCGAGGACCAGGATCGAGGCCAGCGCGGCGAGCCCGAACGAGTCGCGCAGCACCTGGCCCGCGAAAACCGTTACAGGGGAATGATCCGGGCCGATCAGCCCGCGCGCCCACCACGGGACCGGGAACAGGAACAGCAGCCACAGGGCGCACGCGACCAGACATCTTCGCGTGTCACGCCCATCTCCCACCAAAGCCCCCAGTACCGCGATCATCCACACAAGATGATGAATCCACCCCACAGGGGACAGGACGACGGACAGCAGCCCGACGATCGCGACCCCGGCGAGCAGGAGGCTGGAGGCGTCGGCGCCGGTCGCGGCGTCCGCGGCGAGCGTCGCCCGGCGGGCCCACCCGAAGCCGAACCAGGCGACGACCAGCGCCAGGGCCAGCCACACCAGCGTCCGGGCCGGCCCCTCGTCCAGGATGCGGGCCACGATCCCGTGGATCGCCTGGTTGGTGGTGCCGTCGACCGCGCCCGTCCGGTCGCCGCCCTCCAGCAGCGCGCCGAACCAGTACGCGGACGAGTCGGACGGCAGCAGCGCGAACCCGCCCAGCGTGGCGACGACGGCGGTCAGCACGGCGTTGACCAGCGCGTCCCGCCGCCCGGTGACCAGGAAGTAGATCAGGAAGACGCCCGGCACCAGCTTGATCGCCAGGGCGAGGCCGACGAGCATGCCGCGCGGCCAGCGCGCGGTGCGGGCGCAGCAGTCGGCCAGGCACATGGCCAGCAGGAACAGCCCGACCTGCCCGAACCTGACCTGGTCGCGGACGGGGTCGAGCCACGCCGTCGCCGCGACCAGGACGCCCGCGGTGAGCGGCGCCCAGCGCCCCGTCCGGCGGATGAGGTCGCGGAAGGCGTAGCAGACGACGACCACGAGCGACAGGTAGATCAGCACCGTCCACGTCCACTGCGCCGCGCGCCACGGCAGGAGCGTGAACGGGACCGCCAGGGCGGCGGCGATCGGCGGATAGGTGAAGGGGAGCAGCTGCGGCGGCTGCGTGAGGAAGTCGTACAGGGGCGCGCCGCGCAGCACCGCCAGCCCGCCCTCCCGGTAGACCTCCAGGTCGACGAGCCGCTGGTCGGGCTGGTTGCCGAGCCACCGCTGGACGATCGGCGCCGCCGCGACCACGGCGACGGCGATCCCGGCGAGCAGGACGAGAAGGTCGCGGGCGCCCCACCGGGCGGGGTCGCCGGCCGCCTCACCGGGGGTTTCGCGGGCATCCCGCGCCATCAGACCGTCCACAGCCCGCAGGATATGGCCCCTGCCCGGTGGTAGGGCTCTTGTAACCTGAACGCCATGACGTCCCGGGGAACGAAGATCGCCATGTTCCTCGCGGCCCTCGCGGCGGCGCTCGCGGCGGTCCTCGGGCCCGCGGCGGCGCACGCCTCCCCCTCGGCCCCCGCCGAGCGGGCCGTCACCGGCCGCGTGGTGATCATCGGGGTGCCCGCGCTGATGTGGAGCGACGTCACCCGCGAGAACACGCCCGCGCTGTGGGGGCTGACCGCGCAGGGCTCCGCCGCGGGCCTCAGCGTCCGCACCACCCGCGTCATCACCTGCCCGACCGACGGCTGGCTGACGCTGTCGGCGGGGCAGCGGTCGCGGCTCCCGCACGGCGACTGCGCGCTGCCGTCCACGCCGGTCCTGCCCGGCCAGGCCTCCCCCGCCGGCCCGCCGCCCGCCGGCGGGGCCGTCGCCGCCGGCTGGCCCACGATCAAGAGCGACAACGCCGGCACCAACTACCACGCGCGGATCGGGCTGCTCGGCGACGAGGTCCACCGGGCGGGCGGCTGCACGACGGCCGTCGGGCCCGGCGCGGTGTTCGGCGCCGCCGACGGCGCCGGCCGGGTCGACCGGTACGTCGCCTCGCCCGACAAGGCCACCGCCGCCGACTGGGCGCGCTGCCCCCTCGCCGCGGTCGACGTCGACGACCTCTTCCGCGCCTACATCACCGCGGGCGTCGACCCGCACGGCGACCAGGTCCCGCTGTCGGACGAGGTCCGCGCCGCCGCCGCGAAGGCCGCCGACCGCCGGGTCGCGCAGGTCGTGGCGGGGCTCCCCGAGGGGACGACCGTCCTGGTCGCGGGCCTGTCCGACACCGGCGTCAACCCGCACCTGCGCGTGGCCGTCGCCAAGGGCCCCGCCTACGGGCCCGGCTACATGACCTCCAGCGCCACCCGCCAGGACGGGCTGGTCACGCTGACCGACCTCACCGCGACGACGATGAAGCTGCTCGGGGTGAAGCAGCCCAAGGAGGCCGTCGGGTCCGCGTGGCGGTCGCAGCCGTCCACGTCGTCCACGCACGAGCGGGTCGACGCGCTCATGGACGAGGACGTCGCGGCGCAGGCGATCCGGGCCGTCCAGACGTCGTTCTACTGGGTGCTGTTCGCGGTGCAGCTCGTCCTGTACGGGATCGCGGTGGTCGCGCTGCGGCGCCTCGGCGGCGACCGCCGCTCGCGGGCGCGGATCCTCGGCGGCACCCGGGTGACGGCGCTGCTCGGCGGCGCGGCGCCCGGCGCGTCCTTCCTCGCCGGGCTGCTGCCGTGGTGGCGGGCCGAGCACCCGACGCCCGTCCTGATCTGCACCGTGCTGGGCTTCGCCGGGCTGCTGACGGGCGTGGCGCTCGCCGGGCCGTGGCGCCGCTCCACCGTCGTCCCCGGCCTGGTGATCACGGGGGTGACGGCGCTCGTCCTCGCGCTGGACGTGATGACGGGCTCCTCCCTCCAGCTCAACACGCTGATGGGCTACACCGCCCTCGTCGCCGGACGGTTCTACGGCTTCGGCAACCAGGCGTTCTCACTGTTCGCCGTCGCCGCGATCCTGACGGCGGCGTGGCTGACGGAGTACCCGCTGCGCCGGGGCAACCGGGCGCTCGCCGTCGCGATCGTGGCGGTGATCGGCGCGTTCACGGTCGCGGTGGACGGCCTGCCCGCGTTCGGCAGCGACTTCGGCGGCGTGCTGGCGATCGTCCCGGCGTTCGCGATGCTCGGCCTGATGGTCGCGGGCAAGCGCATATCGGCGCTCAAGCTCGGCCTGTTCTTCCTGGCCGGCATGGTCCTCGTGCTGGCCATCTCCTACGTCAACGCCCAGTCGGCCAACCCGACCCATCTCGGCCGGTTCTGGCAGGACCTCGTGGCCGGGGACGCGTGGGACGTCGTCACCCGCAAGTTCGACGCGATGCTGAACAGCCTCGGGTACTGGCCGTACACGCTCGCGCTGGCCGCCGCCGTCGTCTTCCTGTTCTTCGTCCTGGCGCGGCCCACGCGGTGGCGGGTGTCGCTGCTGCAGGGCGCCTACGAGAAGAGCCTCACGATGCGCCCGGCGGTGATCTGCGCGCTCGCGGTCGGCGTCATCGGCACGCTGGTGAACGACTCGGGCGTGGTGATCCTGTCGGTGGCGTTCAGCCTGGCGACCCCGCTGATGCTCGCCGCGGGGCTCCGGGCGCTGGAGCTCGACCTGAGGAACGCAGACACGCCGCCACCAGAGCCGTCAGGATCGCCAGAAGCGTCCACGGGACCACGGTCGGCCGAACGACGGTGAACAGCCACTCCAGGTCGTCCGGCAGCCGGATGCGGGCGGGCGCGCGGGCCGGCAGGTAGGCGAGGCTGAGCGCGGTGGTGTGGGCGAGCAGGATCCAGTCGATCCGCGTCCAGGGCAGCAGCGCCAGCAGCGCCCACCCGAACCCGTCGTACCAGGGCAGCGCGTAGGGCGCGGCCAGGAGCCACGCGAGGGCGATCGCGGCGGCGACGCGGCGCTCCTCCCCGCCGGGGACGAGGGGGTCCTCCCTGGGCAGGGCCCGGGCGAGCAGCACGAGCAGCGCCAGGCCGAGCAGCATCGCGCCCAGCTTGATGACCTCGCGCTGCGAGCCGCGGCCGAGCGACTCGTCCAGCAGGTGCCAGGGGGTCGCGAAGGAGACCATGTTGCTGGCCTCGCGGACCTGGTCGAGGGCGTGCGGCCCGGCGAGGGCGTAGGACAGCGCCGTGACGGCCGCGGCCCCGCCGAGCAGCGCGGCCAGATGGCCGATCGGCCACGTGCGGCGTTCCGTCCGGGTGCGGCGCAGCAGAACCCAGGCGGGCCCTCCGGCGACGAGCGCGGCGGGCAGCTTGATCGCCGTCCCGAGCCCGGCGAGCGCCCCGGCCGCCAGGGAGCGCGCCCAGCCCGCCCGGCCCGCGGCCGCGCCGCCGAAGACGGCGAGCGCGGCCACCATCGGCGCGATCGCGAGGACGTCGTTGTGCGCCCCCGCCACCAGGTGGAACAGCACGAGCGGGTTGCACGTCCACAGCAGCGCCGTGCGGAGCCGCCGCTCCTCCGTCCGGGACATCCGGTAGAGGACGAGGGCCGTCACCGCGAACGCGAGCACGTTCAGCACCGACAGGACGAAGACGGTCAGCCGCACCGAACCGCTGCCGATCCACGCGGCGAACGCCTGCCCGCCCGTGGCGACCGGCCCGTACACCGACGGCGTCGTCCGCCACTCCTCGGGCGCCCCGGCGACCGGGTCCTTCGGCAGGTCGACGGCGCTCGTGCGGTACGGGTCGTGCCCCGTCGCGGCCATCCGCCCGTAGGAGGCGTAGTTCAGGTGGTCGGTGGACCCGACCGGCGGCATGAACATGAACGCGACCGCCGCCAGCAGGCCCGCGGCGACCAGCGGCAGGGCCCGCACGCGCCAGCCCCTGCGGACGGCGGCGAAGCACAGGCCGAGCCCCAGCGCGCTCACGACGATCCCCGCGACGACGAGGCCGATCACCAGGTACGGCGACGGGTGGACGTCCAGCGCGTACGGCGGCTCCGAGCGCGGCCCCTCCAGCTCCGGCTCGAACACCGACGGCCCGAGCAGCGCGGTGGCGGCGAAGCAGGCGACGCCGGCTCCGATCCCCCACAGCCCGCCCGTGCCGAGACGGGTCACGGGCGGCTGCCGCGCAGGCGGTCGAGCCCTCTGGCCACCGCTGGTTCGCGCGCGGCGAGCGCTCGCGCCACGTCCCGGAACTGCCTGGCGCGGTGCATCTGGGAGCGCCAGTCGGTGCCGGTGGCGCGGTGCGCGAGCGGCACCTCCACCTCCGTCACCCGGAACCCGGCACGCAGCAGGTCGATGGTGAGCGCGGTCTCGACCCCGAACCCGGCGGCGAGCGGGAGCGCGGCGTCGAACGCGGCGCGGGTCAGGCAGCGCTGCCCGTTCAGGGGCGCGGTGGCCTCCCAGCCGGTGGCGCGGCGGATCCCGTCGCGCGACAGCCGGACCACGAACCCGTGCCCGCCGAGCTTCACGGTCGTGGTGAACACGGCGATCGTCATGTCGGCCTCACCGGACCTGACCGGCTCGACCAGCGGCGCGGCCTCGCGCGCGGTCTCGGCGAGGTCGGCGTCCAGGAACAGCAGGTGGCGGGGCTGGTCGCGGCCCTCGTCCAGCAGCCGGACGGCCTCGGCCCCGCTCTCCATCGCGGCGCCCTTGCCCCGGTTCCGGCTGTGCCGCACGACCCGTGCCCCGGCCTCGCGGGCCACCCGCCCGGTGCCGTCGGAGGAGCCGTCGTCGATCACCACGACCAGGTCGGCCCCGGGAAGCTCCTGGGCGGCCTTGACCGTGGCCGCGATGCGGTCGGCTTCGTCCTTGGCCGGGATGCATACCGCTACGTCCTGCATAACCGCGATCGTAGTCGGGGACGGGCGCGCGGTGCCGCAGGGCACGAGGTAACGGACCAAGCCATTACCCGCCGGACAGGTCGGCGACCCGCGGGGTTCACCCGCGGCGCCGGCGGTCGAGGACGACGGGCCGGAAAGGTCAGCCGGCGTCCAGGACCGGCGCCGCCTCCGTCACGGTGAAGACGGTGTCGAGCCCGGTCACCTGCAGGATCCGCTTCACGGCGGGGCGCGGCGCGGCCAGTTCCAGCGCGCCGCCCTGCTCCTTCAGCCGCTTCATGGCCGAGAGCAGCACGTTCATGCCCGTCGAGTCGCAGAACTCCACGCCGCTCATGTCGACCACGATGTGGTCGGCCTGGTCGCGCAGCAGGCCCGCGAGGGCCGCCTGCAACCGTGGCGCGGTGTACAGGTCGAGCTCACCGGTCGCCGTGACAACGGCGTGACCCCCCTGAGACGCGGTCGAGACGTTTAGCTCCACGTCCGGCACACTATCTCGCGAACGGCCCGGGAGCCAGGCGGTTCGCCAAGTCCCCTGCGCCGTGGGTGTTTCCGGGGCGTGTCGCCGCCTTGCCAGTCCCGCACGCTTTGAGTACTACGCACCGTAATGTAACGATTTCAGCGTTCCGAGGCGCCGATCCGGTCCGCCGATATCGCGGGTTCTTCCCGCACGATCGTCCGGAGTAGGGGAACCTGAACGGGTGCAACAGCGGCATGGTCGACTGCGCGAGCGCCTGGAGACGATCCGGGCGCGGGCGGCGAAGTCCAGCACGTGGCGAACGTCCACCCAGGTCCTGTTCCGCTTGGTGAACAAGGACGGCTTCGTCCCGGTCCGGACGCGTCTGTCCCGCGAGGACCTCGCCTTCCTCGCCGGCGCCCGCGAGGAGGTCATCGCCTTCGCCGACCTCACCCTGCGCCTGGTCGACCTGCACCGCCCGCAGGAGGCCGGCGGCATCACCAGCGACCCCGACCGCCCCATCCGCCGCTGCCGCGCCTGCATGTCCCGCTGGCCCTGCGCCACCTACCGCACCGTCACCGAGGCCCTGGACCCCTGACCCACCCGGACGCGCGAACCCACGCAACACCTCAATGCTTGCGATCGCGCCCAAAGGCAGTTCCCAGCGAACCCGATCCCGCAAGGCGAGCCAAAGCGAAGCGAAGCGAGCAATCGCCCCGAGTGTCAGGGCGGCGGAGAGCCGACAGCGACAAATGCCGTCTACTACGCCAACCGCGGCCTTGGGAGCAACCACCCAACAACCTGAGAAGTCGCGATCGCGTCCAAAGGCAGATTCGAGCGAAGCAAGAATCTGATCGCGCAGCGAGCCGCAAGGCGAGACGAAGCGATGCCAGCGATCGCCCGCTTTTATCGCCGATGGAGGGCCGCCAGGCCCGAAGGAGAAGATAAAAGCAAGCTAACACGGAAGGCGGACTTCGAAGCGGCAGCCGGGGCCGGTGTTGGCGACGCCGATCTCGCCCGCGTGGGCCTCGACGATGCCGCGGGCGATGGCGAGGCCGAGGCCGGCGCCGCCGCCCGGGGTCCGGGCGGCCTCGCCGCGGAACGCGACGTCGAACACGCGCGGCAGGTCGCCTTCCGGGATGCCGCCGCAGGCGTCGGCCACCGTCACCCGGGCCTCGCCGCCGCGGACCTCGCCGGTGATCTCCACCGCGCCGTCGCCCGGGGTGTGCCGGATCGCGTTCACGACGAGGTTGCGCAGCGCACGGCCGAGCTCTCCCGCGTCCACCTGGACGGGCAGCCCCTCCCGGACCTCGCCGCGCAGCCGGACGCCCTTGGCGCGGGCCAGCGCCTCGGTGCCGGCGACCGCCTCGGCGACCAGGTCCGCGAGGCCGACGCGCTCGCGGGACAGGCGCAGGGCGCCCGCGTGGATGCGGGACAGCTCGAACAGGTCGTCCACCATCTCGGTGAGCCGTTCCACCTCGACGCGGATGCGGCCGTGGTAGCGGCGGGTCGTCTCCTCGTCGGCGACGACCTCGTCCTCCAGGGCCTCGGCCATCGCACGGAGCCCGGCCAGCGGGGTGCGCAGGTCGTGGCTCACCCAGGCGACCAGCTCGCGGCGGCTCGCCTCCAGGGCCTTCTCGCGCTCGTGCGCGGCGGCCAGCCGGTCGTAGGCGGCCTCCAGCTCGCGGGACAGCTCCGCCAGTTCGGCCGGAAGGTGCGCCGAGGGGGGACGGAAGCGGTCCGCGCGGACGGCCTCGACCAGGGTCCGGTTCGCGGCCACCAGACGGCGGCCGAGCAGGACCGACACCGCCATCGCGACCAGTCCGGCGGAGGTCACGACGGCGAGCACCACCGAGCGGTCGTGGTCGTTCAGCAGCATCATGAACGAGATCACGAGGATGCCGGAGATGGTCGCCAGCACCGTGGCGGCGCCGACGACGACCAGCTGCGTGGCGACCGAGCGGGCGCGCAGCGCGTGCAGCGCGGCGAGGGCGACCGCCGCGACGGCGAACGCGGCCAGCGCCGCGTAGAAGACCACCCAGAGCAGGTCCTCGAACGGGATCATCGGCCGGTCTCCGCGGGCTCGTAGCGGTAGCCGACGCCCCACACGGTGACGATGCGGCGCGGCGCGGTCGGGTCGTCCTCGATCTTCTCGCGCAGCCGCCGGACGTGGACGGTCACCGTGGAGGAGTCGCCGAACGTCCAGTCCCAGACGCGTTCGAGCAGCTCGTCGCGGGTGAAGGCCTGCCGCGGATGGCGCAGCAGGAACGCCAGCAGGTCGAACTCGCGGGAGGTGAGCGCGAGCCGCTCGCCGCGCAGTTCCGCCTCGTGCGCGCCGACGTCCACGACGAGGCCGCCGTCGCGGAGCGGGCCGGACGGGCCGGTCGGGACGAGCGCGCCCCGCGCCCGCCGCAGCACCGAGCGGACGCGCAGCGCCAGCTCGCGGGGGCTGAACGGCTTCGTGACGTAGTCGTCGGCGCCGATCTCCAGCCCGACGAGCCGGTCGGTCTCCGTGCCGAGCGCCGTCAGCATCACGATCGGGACGGTCGAGGTCTCGCGGAGCCGCCGGCACACCTCCAGGCCGTCCATCCCGGGCAGCATGAGGTCGAGGACGACGAGGTCCGGGGGCTCGTCGAGGGCCCTGCGCAGGGCGGTCCGGCCGTCGGCGACGCACACGACCTCGTGTCCGTCGCGGGCCAGGTAGCGGGCGACGACCTCGGCGACCGTCGGGTCGTCGTCGACCACCAGGACGCGTCCGGCATGGGGGGCGCTGTTCACCCCTCAAAGTTAGGGCCCCCGCCGCGGGACCCGTCCGGCACGTCACCACCCCGTAAGGAGTCGATCATGCTTTCACCTGGGCGGCCTGCGAAATCGGACGAACATCGCTTTAATGGCGCGATGCCGCAGAATCGCTCCGCGACCTCCAACGGCGGGGTCATCGCCCTGATCCTGGTCGGGGGCGCGGTCGCCACCGGCGTCGCCGCGCTGTTCATGACCGTGCGGTCGTACGCGTCGCCGGCCATGCTGGGGTTCCGCACGTCCCCGGCCTACTTCCTGATCGCGTGCCTGTTCGCCGGGGTGGTGGTCGGCGCGGCCGTCCTGCTGACGCGGCCCCGCGGGCCGCTGGCGCCGATCGCGGCAGGGCTGTCGGCGTACGTGGCGATGGAGGTCGGCGGACGGATGGGCGTGTTCCTCGGCGTCGTGCTGTCCGATCAGGGGCTGCCGAGCGGCCACTTCGTCACGGCGCTGCTGAAGCCCGCCTTCGGGCGGTACCAGGCGTACGAGCTCCTGGCGCTGGTGGTGGCGGCGGGGCTCGCGGGGCTGCGCGTGCTGACGGCCAAGACCGGCGGCGCGTCCCAGCCCTGGAACGCGGGCGCCCCCGGCGGGCCGCCGATGCCGGGCGGGGCGCCGTTCCCCGGCCAACCCATGCAGCCGCCGTCCTACCAGCAGCCTTTCCCCGGCCCGGGTCAGGGTCCGGTCCCCGGGGGTCCTCAGGGTCCTCCTCCGCCGCACGGCGGTGCCTAGGTCGTTCCCGAGGCTGATGACCCCCGGGGAGCGAGCGCATACGGTGGAGCCATGGGTAAGACGATCCTGACCGTCCTCGGTGTGGTCCTCGCGGTGTGGCTGGTGGTCACCGTCATCGGCGCGATCTTCTCGATGCTGAAGTTCTTCTTCTTCATCGGACTCGTCGCCGTCGCGGTGGTACTCGCCGTGACCGCGGTCTCCAAGTTGTCGAAAAGCCGCTAGGCGAGCGGCCCGATCCCCTTGCCGCGATGTCGCCGGTGACCGCATGATGCCGGAATAACCAGGCGGTCATCGGCGAAGGAGACCCTCGTGCCAGGTCTTGACGGAGTGCTGCGCGAACGAGCGCTCGCCTATCCCGACCGTGTCGCGTACATCGCGGGCGACACCGAGATCTCCTACGGCGACTTCGACCGGCGCGTCGACCGGGTGGCCGCGGCGCTCGCCGCCGCCGGGCTCGGCCCCGGCGACCGGGTCGCGGTCCTCGACAAGAACTCCCTCGAATACGCCGAGCTGCTCTTCGGCGCGACCCGGATCGGCGCCGCGCAGGTCCCGGTGAACTACCGGCTGGCGCCCGACGAGGTCGCCTACATCGTCAACAACGCCCAGGCGAAGGTCTTCGTCGTCGGCCCCGAGTTCCTCCCCGTCCTGGACGCGATCGCCGGCAAGCTCGAGCACACCGACCTGACGGTCGTCGTCTCCGGCGCCGGCCACGCCCACCAGGACTACGCCGCCTGGATCGACGCGGCCCCCGCCGAGCCCCCGGCGTACGAGCCCGACAGCGGGGACGTGTTCGTCCAGCTCTACTCGTCCGGCACGACGGGCCTGCCCAAGGGCGTCATGCTGACGCACGACAACTTCCTGTCGGCGCTCGCGGTGACCAACGACGTGTGGGACATCGACGCGTCGTCCGTGCTGATGATCGCGATGCCGATGTACCACGTGGCCGGCAACGTGCTCACCGTCTCCGCCGTCTACAACGGCCTCACCGGGGTCGTCACGCGCGAGCCCGACCCGACGGCGATCGCGCGGGGCATCGAGCGGCACCGCGTCACGCACATCTTCCTCGTCCCGGTGCTGCTCCAGTTCATGCCGCTGATCCCCGAGGTCACGGCCGCCGACATGTCCAGCCTGCGGCTCATGCTGTACGGCGCGTCCCCGATCAGCGAGGACGTCCTGCGCACCGCCATGGCGATGCTGCCGACCACCGACTTCCGGCAGGTGTACGGCCTGACGGAGGTCACCGGCGCGATCACCTCCCTGCCGCCCGAGGACCACGACCCGGACGGCCCGAACGCGCACCGGCTGCGCAGCGCCGGCCTCCCGAACGACAACACCGAGCTCCGGATCGTGGACCCGGCCACCGGGGACGAGCTGCCGACCGGGCAGGTGGGCGAGATCATCTGCCGGACGCCGCAGAACATGAAGGGCTACTGGGGCATGCCGGACGCGACGGCGAGCGCGCTGTCGGAGGACAACTGGTTCCGGACGGGCGACGCCGGCTACCTCGACGAGGACGGCTACCTCTACATCCACGACCGCGTCAAGGACATGATCATTTCCGGCGGGGAGAACATCTACCCCGCCGAGGTGGAGAACGTCCTGATGGGCCACCCCGCCGTCAGCGACTGCGCGGTCATCGGCGTCCCCGACGAGCGCTGGGGCGAGACGCCGAAGGCGATCGTGGTGGCGGCCGAGGACGTCTCCGGCCAGGAGATCATCGACTACTGCCGCGAGCGCCTGGCCCACTTCAAGTGCCCCACCTCGGTCGAGCGCCGCGAGGCGATCCCCCGCAACCCCACCGGCAAGATCCTCAAGCGCGACCTCCGCGCCCCCTACTGGCAGAACGCCGACCGCGGAGTGCACTGAATTTATTGCTTCTATCTCCTCCTTCGGGCCTGGCGGCCCTCCATCGTCGATAAAAGCGGGCGATCGCTGGCATCGCTCCGTCTCGCCTTGGCGGCTCGCTGCGCGATCAGGTTCTCGCTTCGCTCGAACCTGCCTTCGGACGCGATCGCGGTTCCTCAGCTTGTTACGTGGTTGCTGCGCAAGCTGAGGTTGTCGCTGTGATCGTGCGGGGCTACTGGTATCGCACGACTGCGGAGAGAGGGCGGTGGTCCGAGGCCTTGACGGGGGCCGCCGGGACGCTGCAGGAGACGGCGGCCGACTTGCCGATGAACAGGTAGTCGGTCTTGTCCAGCGCGGTGCCCTGCCAGTTCTGCCGCGTGTTCGCCCCCGCCCTGGATGCCCCGGTCTGGTCGCACTCGTCGTAGGCGGCGTAGAGGGGGTCGAGGGCCGTGCTCTCCGGGACGTCGGCGAGGTCGCCGCCGACGAGAACGCGGTCCGTGCCCGCGAGGGTGGCGAGGGCGCCGGCCTCCTTGCGGCGCCACTGGCCGCTCTCAGCGGCGCTGAACTGGGTGACGCAGACGCGGGTCGTCCAGGACGGGACCTCGCCGCACAGGGCGATGCGGCTGACTCCGTCGGACGCGGGCAGCTTGACCTGCCGCTGCGCGGTGAGCGGGGCGTCGGTGCCGATGGCGACGCCGGCGCGGCCCTGCCCGGCCGCGCACGTCCCGTCGCCGGGCGCGAACGCCCAGCTCCACCTGGGCAGGGACGTCTTGAACGAGCGGACCTGACCCTCGCAGACCTCCTGGAGCAGGGCGGCGTTGGGGCGCACCGTGCGCCCGCCGACCTCGGTCTCCCGCATCCGCTGGACGATCTCCTTGGTGAGCTTGGCGGGCGCGGTGCCGGTGGGGCAGTCGGAGCCGCCGCAGACGTTCCAGCTCACCGCGTTGATCGTCACGGCGGCGGGGCGGGGTGCGGCCCCGTCGGCGTGGGCGGGACCACCCCCGCCCGGCAGGCCCTCGATGCTGGCTCCGGTGGCGGCGGCGGTCACGACCGCGGCGGCCGCACAGACCGAGAGCAGGGGAATCAGGGCGCGGGGGGATCGCACACGTGCTCCAGACGGGGGGATCTGCGGGGGTGATGTCGGAATCTCACCACATCAAGATCGCATCCGCCAGCCGTTCGCGACCACTCGGTGGCGGGAGGCCGGGGGCTGCCCGATCAAGGTTAGGGGCCCCGGCGAGTGCCGGGGCCCCTCTGCCGCTAGTCGAGCAGCGCGGTGACGGTGCCCGCGCCGACCGTCCGGCCGCCCTCGCGGACGGCGAAGCCGAGCCCCTCGGTCATCGCGACCGGCTTGCCCAGCTCGACGGCCATCTCGACCGAGTCGCCGGGCAGCGCCATGCCGCCCTCGCCGAGGTCCACGGCGCCGACCACGTCCGTGGTGCGGAAGTGGAAGTGCGGCCGGTAGCCGTGGAGGAACGGCCTGCTCCGCCCGCCCTCGTCGGCGGCGAGCACCCGGACCAGGGCCCGGAACCGCAGGTGCGGGCGGATCGCGCCCGGCGCGCTGACCACCTGGCCGCGCCGCACCTGGTCCCGCTTGACGCCGCGCAGCAGCATGGCGGTGTTGTCGCCCGCCTCGGCGTACTCCATCGTCCGCCCGAACGTCTCCAGCCCCGTCGCGACGGAGCCGAACGTGTCGCCGAGCCCGACGACCTCGACCGCGTCCCCGCTCCGTATCGCGCCCTGCGCCACGACGCCGGTCACGACGGTGCCGCGGCCGGTGATCGTGAACACGCTCTCGACCGGCATCAGGAACGGCTCGTCGAGCGCCCTGCGCGGCACGGGCACGTACGCATCGATCGCGTCGAGCAGGTCGACGATCCGGGCCGTCCAGTACGGGTCGCCCTCCAGCGCCCGGAGCCCGGACACGCGCACGATCGGGACCTCCTCGCCCGGGAAGCCGTACTCGGTGAGCAACTCCCTGACCTCCAGCTCGACGAGGTCGAGGAGTTCGGTGTCCTCGACCATGTCGGCCTTGTTCAGCGCCACCACGATGTGCCCGACGCCGACCTGCCGCGCCAGCACGACGTGCTCGCGCGTCTGCGGCATGGCGCCGTCCTGGACGGACACGACCAGCACGGCCCCGTCCACCTGGGCGGCACCGGAGATCATGTTCTTCACGTAGTCGGCGTGGCCGGGCATGTCGACGTGGGCGTAGTGCCGGGTCGCGGTCGCGTACTCGACGTGCGCGACGTTGATGGTGATGCCCCGGTCGCGCTCCTCGGGCGCGCGGTCGATGCGGTCGAACGGCACCGGGGACGCCAGCCCGCGGTCGGCGAGCACCTTGGTGATCGCCGCGGTCAGCGTGGTCTTGCCGTGGTCGACGTGCCCCATCGTGCCGATGTTCAGGTGCGGCTTGTCGCGCTCGTAGAGCTGCTTGGCCATCGTCTCGTCCTCACTGGTGGATCCGGTGAGAACCGACCGCGCGCACTCGGGCGCCGGTCCGGTGACGACCCCCCTCCGCTGGTTCTCCGGAGGGTGGGACGGAGAGGGGTCAGCTTCGCAGGCCGTCGAAGACGACCGCGTCGGCTGCCGCCGAGAAGGCAGCCGGCACCGCGCTCAGCAGGGCGATGCCTGCGAGCGTCCGGGTGCCGGCTGCGAGGAACATGCCCCGGACATTACGGCCGCCTCCGGCGGAAGTCGACAGGTTTTCCGATGCTTCACGGCAGCCGGCCCCGCCGTCGGGGCAGGGCCGGTCACCGGGTGCCGGGGTTCAGCAGCCGGACGGGGTCGCGTCAGGGCCGGGGAGCGGGGCACGGTCGACGATCGCGGTGTCCAGAAGGGCGCTGGACTGGGTCGTGGTGCCCGGCACACCGAACGGGCCGCCCTTGCCCGCGACGACGTCGCGGGTGCCCAGGAAGCGGTGGCTCGCCCGGTCGAAGACGAGCTCGTCGCGGACGCCGTCCCGGGTGCGGGTGACCGCGACCCCGTGGCGTCCCGCGGCGTCGACACCGTCGTCCCTCAGCCGGACCCCGGGGATCTCGGCGATCGCGCGGTACAGCGCCGCGCGCACCCGGGGCGGCGCGGGCCGGTCGATCAGGTCGGACGCGGCCGCCCACTGCCGGTCGCCCCGGTCGCCCTCGCCCTGGTCCGCCAGGAGGTCGAGCAGGGCGCCGGTGTCGGTGGGCAGGGCTCCGAGGTAGGGGCGCTCGATCGGCGGCGACGCCGGGCAGGGGCCGACCACGCTCTCGCCGTCCGGCGGGAGCTCCTCGCCCGGACGCGGCCGGACCGAGTTCTTCTCGATGACGAGGCCGCTCCCCGCGCCGCCGGCGGGCAGCCAGGTCCGGGTGCGGACCTCGTACCAGCGGCCCGTGCCGCCGACCCGCCGCCGCGTCACGGTCTCCTGGTAGACGATCTGGTCGGCGCGGGGCGCCGGGGCGGCCGCCGCCCGGTCGGCGGCCCGGTCGAGGACGGCGGCGACCTCGGCCGTCCGCCCGGGTTCCCGGTGACCGGCGAGGAACGTGGCCACCACACCCGCACAGGCCGCGGCGGCGACGCCGGACAGCAGCAGCGGGCGCCGCCGCCGGACGGGCCCGCCGTACGCCCGCCGCCGCCAGCGGTTCTCGGCCCCGGTCACGTCGATGTCCGCGGGGACCTCGGAGCGCAGCCGCTCCACCAGCTTGAGCTCATCCATCGTGGTCCTCCTCGGCGAGGGCTTCGCGCAGCTTGCGGCGGATCCTGTTCATGCGGGACCGGACCGTCCCGGCGGGCACGGCGAGGGCTTCGGCGACCTCGTCGTAGGTCAGCCCCGCCCACGTCACCAGCAGCAGCACTTCGCGCTGCGCCGCGGGCAGACCGGCGATGGCCGCGGCGACCGCCCGCGACCGGGCGCCCGCCTGGACGCGGTCCTCGACCGCGTCCGTGAAGGGCTCGGTGACCGGGTCGAGTCCGTTGCGCGCGAGGGCGCGCAGGGCCCGCACCTCGGCGCGGCGGTGGCGGCGGATCAGGTTGGTCGCGATCCCGTAGAGCCACGGCCGCGCGTCGGGACGCGCCGCGTCGTAGCGGCGGCGGCGGTCGAAGGCGACGAGGAAGGTCTCGGCGACGACGTCCTCGGCGGCGTCCCGGCCCAGGCGCCGCGCCGCGTACCGCATGATCTCCGGGGCGTGCCGGCGGAACAGGCCCGCGAACCTCTCGGGCTCGGTCCGGGACGCGGCGATCAGGGACGCGTCGGTGGGGTCGTCATCGGCGGCGGGCTCGGGCCGCGGGGGCGAGGAGCGGCTCGTGGTCGGCATGCGCGGGCCTCTCGGTCGTGGACGTTTCACCCCCTCTTGCCCGTGCGGCCGCGTACGGGTCCCTCCGGTTCAGGAGCCGTCCTCGACGACGCCGGCGCGGGTCTCGCGTTCCGGCGCGCGGAGCAGGAGGTAGCCGAGCAGGGCGCCGGCGATCTGGAACCCGGCGATCGCGAGGACCAGGCCGACCGGGCCGATCGCGTCGGCGGACGCGGCGGTCAGCGCGGCGCCGACCGCGGACGCGCCGATCTTGAGGCTGCCGGCCGTGGTGTTGACCTGCCCGAGCCGGTCGGGGGGCGACTCGCGCTGGCGCAGCATGAGCGTGGCCGCGAACACCGGCCCCTCCGCGACGCCCGCGGCGACGAACGCCGCCGTCGCCCACGGCAGGGAGGGCGTGACGGCGAGCGCGGCGAGCGACGCGCCGAACGCGACGAGTCCGGCGATCATGACGGGTTCGGCGTGCCGGGGCGTCAGCCACCGGCTGGACGCCAGGGAGCCGATCAGCGAGCCGACCGCCATCGCCACGAGGAGCCGCCCGCCCGCGCTGGGCGGCGCGCCGATGTGCTCGGCGAGCAGGACCGCCGTGACGGCGACGCCGCCGAAGCCCATCCACGCGAGGGTCGTCGCGACGGTCAGGCCCCGCAGCACCCGGCCCTGAGCCAGCACCACCAGCCCGCCTGTGATCACTGAGCCGACCCCGGCCGGCGGCGGCCGGGTCCGCGCGCCCGTCTCGGTCTCGACGGCCGCGGCCCGCCCGCCGACCGCGCCGGTGTCGGCCGCGGCCTCCACCGCCGCGCTGCCCGGCGTGGCCGCGTCGGCGCTCGCGGACGGGCCGGGGAAGGGCAGGAACGGGAGGGTCAGGAGGCCGAGGACGCCGACCGCAACGACGGCGGTTCCGGCGTACTGGCCGCCGGCCAGGGCGGCCAGGCCGGCGGCGAGGCCGGGGCCGGCGATCCCGGCGAGGTTGTAGCTGGAGGCCTCCAGCCCGTAGGCGCGCGAGAGCCGGCCGGCCGGGACGAACCGGGGCAGCAGGCTGGTCAGCGCGACGACGATGGGCTCGGTGCAGCCGATCACGGCGGCGACGACCAGCGCCAGGGCGAGCGGCGAGCGTCCCGCGAGGACCAGCAGCAGCCCGGTCGCGGCGACGTAGCAGGCGGCGAGGGCGACGGCGCCGCGGCGGGGGCGCGCCACCCGGTCCAGCGCGTTCCCGATCACGGGGCCGCTCAGCACGTACGGCAGCGTCATCGCGGTCTGCAGGTACCCGGCGGTGGCGGCGTGGCCGGTCCGCGCCTGGACGGTCAGGACCAGCGCGGTCGCGACGCCCTCGGCGGAGACGCGCAGCATCGTCGCCGAGGTGAGGTGGAGGGGCAGCCCCGCGTTCCTGCCGATCACCCTCGAATGGTGGCATATCGTCCGCCGCCTAGACTGCGGAGGGTGACGGCAGCGAAGACAGCGCACGAGCACCGGGTCACCAGCGAGGTCGGACGGCTGAGGACGGTGCTGCTGCACCGCCCCGGCGCGGAGCTCAAGCGGCTGACCCCGCGCAACAGCGACAAGCTCCTGTTCGACGCGATCCCGTGGGCGGGCCGGGCGCAGGAGGAGCACGACGCGTTCGCCGAGGCGCTGCGGTCGCGCGGCGTCGAGGTCCTGTACGTGACCGAGCTGCTGCAGGACGCCCTGGAGTACGAGGCCGCGCGCGAGCAGGCGATCGCCGACGCCATCGTCGACCTGCGCCTCGGAGACCAGCTTCGCCGCGTCGTCGAGGACCACCTGCGCGGGCTCGACCCCGAGAACCTCGCGCACACGCTGATCGCCGGGCTCGCGCACGAGGAGCTGAAGGCCGGGCACGGCCTGGTCTACCGGCTGATGGACGAGCGGGACTTCA
The DNA here is from genome assembly GCF_039540335.1 of Actinomadura verrucosospora. Lineage (NCBI taxonomy): Bacteria > Bacillati > Actinomycetota > Actinomycetes > Streptosporangiales > Thermomonosporaceae > Actinomadura > Actinomadura verrucosospora. Next base: position 398,689 of record NZ_BAABEV010000001.1, read on the forward strand.
TCGTCGACCCGCTGCCGGGCCTGCTGTTCACGCGCGACAACAGCACGTGGATCGGCGACCGCGTGGCGGTGACGAGCCTCGCGATGGAGGCGCGGCGGCGCGAGTCGGCCCTCACCGGCCTGATCTACGCGCACCATCCGCGGTTCGCCGGGGTGGAGCCGGTCTACAGCCCGTCCCTGGAGCACCTGGAGGGCGGCGACGTCCTGCTGCTGCGCCCGGGTGTGATCGCCGTGGGCACCGGCGAGCGGACGACGCCGGCGGGCGTCGAGCGCCTGGCCCGCCAGGTGATCGGGGCCGGGCTGGCCCGCACGGTGCTGGCCGTGCCGATCGCGCAGGAGCGCGCCACCATGCACCTCGACACCGTCTGCACGATGGTCGACGTCGACACCGTCGTGATGTACCCGCCGGTGGCGCACTCGCTCACCGCCTACACGGTGACGCTGGACGACGGCCACCTGCGCGTCGCCGAGCCGCGCCCGTTCCTCCAGGCCGCCGCCGACGCGATGGGCCTGGACCGCCTCAAGGTGATCGACACCGGTCTCGACCCGGTCACCGCCGAGCGCGAGCAGTGGGACGACGGGAACAACACCCTCGCCGTGGCGCCGCGCCTGTGCGTCGCCTACGAGCGCAACATCGAGACCAACGCGCAGCTGGAGGCGTCCGGGATCGAGGTCATCCGGATCAGCGGGAGCGAGCTCGGGACGGGGCGGGGCGGTCCCCGCTGCATGTCGTGCCCGATCCTGCGCGAGGAGATCTGAGCCGCGCCCGGGGCGGCCGGGGAGAAGAGGGTTCTGCGTTCTTCCCGGCGCCGGGGGCTCAGAGGCGCGCGGCGCCGGGAAGAACCATCAACGCTCGCGATGTCGACGGGGGCACGACATCGCCCGAGCGTTGGAGAGGACCATACAAGGTCGGGCGGGGTTCCTTCCAGGCAGGGTCGCTCTATGCCGGATATGCCCGACTTGGAGCTACTTCACTCCTGGTTCCGTTGCAGAGGTCTTCATCCGGCTCGTCGAGCAGGTCCGGAAAGGCGGAGAGATCCGGAACGACGGCGTGCGCGCCGGCGGGAGCGGCCATCCGCTCGTCGCCGGACGACCTGGGCGTCCGCAGGATGGCCCAGACGGTCGTGGTGCCGTCCTCGTGGCGCACCCCCCAGCCCTCGGACAGCGCCTCGACGATGCCGAGCCCGCGCCCGCCGAGCGAGGAGAGCGTGCCCGGTCCCCGGCGCGGCTCGGTCATGGCGCCGCCGTCGCTGACCTCCAGTTCGAGGAGGTCGCCGCGGCAGAGCCAGCAGACCTTCACCTGGCCGGACGGCAGCGGCCGCGCGTGCCGCAGTGCGTTGCTGAGCAGCTCGCTGACGATGACACTGGCGTCGTCCACGACGGAGTCGTAGACGCCCGAATCGGCCAGCTCCGAGCTGAGGCGCCTGCGGGCGACCGCGACGCTGGACGGTGCGTGTGGTAGCAGTACGACGCTCGACGCCCTCACCTCCCCGATGCTCCGCTCACTCGGACGAGTCCCGTCATCACCCTTCCGGTACGTCCGAAATGCCCTGATGGCCATGACGGGAAACCAGGACGAACCAGTTCACCACCTGCACAACGAGTCATCAGCCGTCCGGTCACGGTGATCACCCCCGGGATCGGAATCTCGTCACCAACGGCGACCAACCAAGGATCTATCCAGCCAACGGCGGATTTACTCCTCGCGCACGCGTTTCGTCCGTCACACGCCGCCGTCACCGCACTTCTCCGCACCGTTCCCAGCCTGCCACCCCGCGAGACCGCCGAAAGCGCTGGTCACGCCCGTCTCACCGGACCGCCCGGGACGGACTGTCCGCACGGTAAGTAACCGTCCGCTCAGCGCGCCGAACGCAACACCAGGCGCATGCACGTCCCCTCGCCCGCCCGCGCGCCACCTGCGGGTCCCCGCCCGTTCGTGACGGAGAGTAGTCGACCCGCCTGTTCTTCGTGGGTGTTTTCAGAGGGATTTGACTGGTTATTCAGAGTTTGGGGGGTTTCGATGTGAGATGTCTCACGCTCGGCCGGGTGCGCGGAGATCGTGCCGCCCTGCGCCTCCGTCAGCCGTCTGACGATGTAGAGGCCGAGCCCGATGCCGCCGAACCGGCGGCGATCGCCCGCGTCGCCCTGGACGAACCGCTCGAAGATCCGCTCATGGTCGCCGACCGGGATGCCGATGCCCTCGTCGGAGACCGTGACGACGATGCCGGAACCCTCGCGGCGGGCCCGCACCCGCACGGTCCCGCCGTCCGGGGAGTACTTGAACGCGTTCTCCAGCAGCTGCCCGAGGACGATGTCGGTGGCCATCGCGTCCCCGCTGCACGGCGGCAGGTCGGGGGCGATCTCCAGCTCCACCCGGTGCAGCGGCGACAGCGAGCGGAACCCGGCGACCACGCCCTCCAGGACGCGGCCGAGATCGAACGGCTCGATCGTCACGGCCAGCTCGTCGGCCCCGGCGCGCGACCCGAGCAGCAGGTGCTCCACGAGCCGCCCGAGCGACTGGGCCCGCTCGGCGATGGTGGCGACCGCGGCGCGGCGGTCGGCGTCGGTCAGCTCGTCCCACCGGTTGACCAGCGTGGACGCGAACCCCTGCACGACCGTGATCGGGGTGCGCAGCTCGTGGCTGGTCGTGGCGAGGAACAGGTCCTTGGCCTCCTCCAGCGCCTTGGCCTCGGAGACGTCGCGGAAGTCGACGACCAGCTCGCCGGTCTCCTCGATCTCGGCGGCCAGCACGTTCAGCCACGTGCCCGACTCCAGGCGGAACGTGAGCATCTCGCCGAGATCGGGCATGTCGAAGGGCAGCGGGCGACCGATCGCGTCCTCCGGCGGGATGCCGGTCAGGGTGTGCGCGGAGTTGTTCCAGTGCCGGACGACGAGGTCGTGGTCCAGCACCGCGATGCCGTCGGCGCTGGAGTCGATGACGGCGCGCTCGTGGGCCCGCTGCCGGACGACCTCCGCGTAGGCGACGGCGTTGCCGACCGCGACCCCGGCGTGCCCGGCGAGCAGCTCCAGCAGTTCGAGCTCGGTGTGCCCGACCTTGCGTCCGGAGAACAGCGCGTACAGCGCGCCGTACGGCCGGTTCTGCAGGTACGACAGGCCGAGCGCGATCGTGTGCAGGCCGGGCAGCTCCGACCAGATCAGGTCGCCGAGGCGCCGCTCGCCCGTCGCGAGCTTGACGGTCTTGCCCGACCGCAGCAGCTCCCCGACCAGGCTCGGCCGCAGCTCGGCGCACCGGCCGCGCATCCGCTCCGGCAGCCCCGACATGCTGACCAGCCGCAGCCGCTCGCCCTCGATCTTGACGAACCCGCCCGCGTCGGCCCCGGTCAGCTCGATGAGCGCGGCGGTGATCCGGTCGAGCACGACGGCCAGGTCGAGCTCGGCTCCGAGATCGGCGACGATGTCGTTCAGCCGCCGGACCAGCCGGGCCCGCTCGGTCATCCGGTTCTGGACGATCTCGTCGTCCTCGACCGGGTGGTACACCCCGACCCAGCCGAGCAGCGTGCCCCTCGGATCCTTCAGCAGGCTCGTGTCGATGCGCACGTCGATGAGCCGGCCCTCGCGGTGGAAGCGGCGGGTGGCGATCGAGATCTGCCCGCCGTCGGTCTCGCCCTCGCCGCCGCGCCGGGTGAGGAGCCGCTCCTGGACGGCGTTGTGCTCGGCCTTCAGCTCGTCGGGGACGATCGGCGGGACCCGGCCGAGCATCTCCTCGGCGCTCCAGCCGAACATGCGCTCGGCCGCCGGGTTCCACACGGTGACCCGGTGCCGCTGGTCCACGGCTACGATCGCGTCGGCGGCGCTCTCGATGACGGCCCGCGCGATCGGATCGTGCACGTGCTGATACACGTCTGTCATCGTGCCACCGCACTCCGGCATGGCGCCGGGCAACTTGCGCCGAAACTTGCTTTCGACCCAAACCTTACCGTCTGGTAAGCCTACCGATGAGCAGGGCCGCGACCCCCGCCACCAGGAACGACAGCAGCGAGGCGCTCATCCACGCCTGCGGCGTGAAGTGCAGCGCGTCCCGCACGTCCGACCAGAAAGCGGTCCACCGCGCGACCGTGCCCGGGTTGACGAGCTGGTAGACGACGAACCCGATCGCCCATGCCGCGATCATGCCCCAGCGGGATGGCGCGGTCCGCGAGACGTCCCAGCCGCCGGCCCGGCGGCGGCCGAGGAAGAAGTCGGCGGCGAGGACGCCCAGCATCGGCACGAACACCGATCCGATCAGCGACAGGAAGCCCGCGTAGTCGCCGATGTCGAGGACCAGCGCGAGCACGGTGATGCCGACGCCGAGCGCGACGCTCAGCACCCGGCGGTCGGCCCGGGGGAACAGGTTCTGGATCGACACCGCCGTGGAGTAGGTGTCGGCGAACGACTGGTCGGCCTCCCGCAGCACGAACACGGCGAAGAACACCACGCCCAGCGAGACGCCCAGGAACGGGTCGAAGATCCTGCTCGAGTCGCCCGCCACCAGCGCCAGCGCGAGCAGCCCGAGGACGTAGGCGACGATCTGCGTGACGGAGTAGCCGACGGCCGCGGCGCCGAAGGCCCCGCGCTCGGTGCGCGCGTGCCGGGTGTAGTCGGCGGCGACCGGGACCCAGGAGATCGACACGGCCAGCGCGGCGTCCGCGCCGAGCCAGAACCCGCCCCAGGAGCCCTGCGTCAGGTCGGGCAGCGGCTCCCGGACGAGCTGGACGTAGAAGTACACGAGCGCGATCGCCACGGCGACGGTCACGTAGCGGCGCAGCAGCCGCACCGAGCCGAGCGGCCAGACCGTCAGCACGGTGGTGATCGCGCCCGCGGCGACCACGTAGCCCCAGCGCGGGACGCCGTCCCACAGCTCGCGGGCGGCGTCGGCGATGACGATCAGCTCGAACGTCCCCCACCCGACGAGCTGGGCGATGTTGAGGACGGTCGGCGCGTACGACAGCTTCGCGCCGAACAGGCCGCGCAGCAGCACCATCGCGGGCTGCCCGGTCCGCGCGCCGGGCACGGCGGCCAGGCCGAGCATCAGCCCGCCGAGGGCCGTCCCGACGGCCATCGCGACGATGCCCGCCATGATCGAGATCGTGGGGCGGCCGCCGGCGTCCGGCGCGAGGACGGTGTAGGCGCCGGAGAAGGCCAGGAGGCTGACCCCGAGGTTCCCCCAGAAGGCGCTCTGGTCCCAGAAGCCGAGGACCTTGGGGGCCGGCTCGTCGAGGGTGAAGGGGACCTCGTCGGGGGCGCGCTCGCCCTGAGGGCGCTTTTCGACGTCGGACGTCACGGGACACACACTCCCTACGCCGGCATTACCCGGACAGGTTCATGCGGTCGGCGACGCCTTGGAGGCCGCCCTCTCAGCCCGGCTGTGGCCCGAGCTCCCGCGGTCATCGGTCAGGCCCGATCGTACAACCGCCCGTCACGCCCCAGAAGAGGGCAACCGGGTCAGATCACGCGAAAGTTTTCAGATCCCCCAGAGTCATCGAGCTCACGCAGCGACATCGACGCTCACGCGACGTCATCGACGCTCACGCGACGTACGGCGGACCGTCCCCCGCGCCCTCCATCGGCCGGCCCGCCTCGGCCCACCCGTGCATGCCGTCGCCGACGTTCCTCGCCAGCCACCCCGCCTGGTTCAGCGCGGACGTGACCTGGGCGGACCGCGCCCCGGACCGGCAGATCACGTAGATCTCCCGGTCGCGGGGGATCTCGCCGGCGCGGTCGCCGAGATGGCGCATGGGGATGTGGACCGCCGCGGGCGCGTGGCCCGCGTCCCACTCGTCCTGCTCCCGGACGTCCAGCAGGTAGCCGTCCTGCGGAACATCCGCGGCGACCACGGCCGGCACGTCTTCCCCGAAATTCATCACACCCCCCATGGAACCGTGCGAAGCCCCCCTGCGTCGAATCACGCATGCGGTATCGGACGCTCGTTTTCGCAGCGCCCGGGCTGGCCTTGCTCCTGTCCACGGCCGCCTGCGGCGACGAACAGGCAAACGGAAACTCCGCCGGAGCGCCTTCGGGCACGACGTCCGTGCAGCCGTCCGGCTCACCGGCGGACACGCTCACCGTGCGGGTGAAGGCCTCCAAGGAGGCGCCCGCCAAGACCTGGAGGCTGACCTGCGCCCCGCCGGGCGGGGACCATCCCGAGGCGGCCGGCGCCTGCGCGGCGCTCACCAAGGTCAAGGATCCCTTCGCGCCCGTCCCCAAGGACCAGATGTGCACCAAGATCTACGGCGGTCCGGAGATCGCCACGGTCGAGGGCACCTGGCAGGGCAAGCGGATCGACACCACGTTCACCCGCGACGACGGCTGCCAGCTGCACCGCTGGAGCCAGATCGGCCCGGTCTTCGGGAACGTCCCGAAGGTCCGCTGATCCCGTCCCCGATCCTTCGTCCCGTCCGGACGAGCCATCCCCGTTCCGGCTCCGTCCCCGACTCCCGTCGCCAGGCCCCGGCACCCGCCGGGGCCTGGCCCGTCTCACGGCGCCCGGGGCCCGCTACTTGAGGAGGCGGGACATGCGGCGGTCGGCGAGCGGCTTGCCGCCCGTCTGGCAGGTGGGGCAGTACTGGAGCGCCGAGTCGGCGAACGACACCTCGCGCACCGTGTCCCCGCACACCGGGCATTTCTCGCCCGCGCGCCCGTGCACCCGCAGGCCGGTCTTCTTCTCGCCCTTGAGGTCCTGGGCTTCGAGGCCGCGCGAGCGCTCCACCGCGTCCCGCAGCGTGGTGACGATCGCCTCGTGCAGGACGGCGACGTCCTCCTCGGTCAGCGAGGACGCGATCTTGAAGGGGGACATCCTGGCGACGTGCAGCACCTCGTCGGAGTAGGCGTTGCCGATACCGGCGATCACCTTCTGGTCGCGCAGCAGCCCCTTGATCTGGCTGCGCTTGCCGTTGACGATCCCCGCCAGGGCGGCGGTGGTGAACGACTCGTCCAGGGGGTCGGGGCCGAGTGAAGCCACGCCGGGCACGTCGTCGGGGTCGCGGACGACGTAGACGGCGAGGCCCTTCTTGGTGCCCGCCTCGGTGAGGTCGAAGCCCGAGCCGTCGTCCAGGTGCACGCGCAGGGCGAGCGGGTTCTTGCCTCCGGGCCGGACGGGCCTGGCCGGGATCTCGTCGCGCCAGCGCAGCCAGCCGGCGCGAGCGAGGTGGACGACGAGGTGCAGCCCGTCGACGTCGAGGTCGAGGAACTTGCCGTGCCGGGTCGCGCCGGTGACGGTCAGCCCGCCGAGCGCGGTCACCGGCGGGTCGTAGGTCTTCAGCGCGGAGATGGCGAGAACATCGACGCGGGCGACGGCATGGCCGACCGCGCGCTCCCGCAGGAACCCCGCCAGCGCCTCCACCTCAGGTAGCTCAGGCATGGGTTCAGTATCCGCGACGAGGCACGCTGCCGGAACGTCCGTCCACAGCCCTGTGGACGCCTGTGGAAAACCCTGGGGGCGGTGTGACCCGGATCTCGGAATCACCCATACCCCCCAGGGGTTGTCACGGGTGTCCGGTTATGGCAGCATGAGGCCCACGAGATACCCCCCAGGGGTAAAACACCGAGGGAGAAGACGATGAGCACCGCCACCTACACCGTCAGCGGAATGACCTGCGGCCACTGCGTGAGCTCGGTGACCGAGGAGGTCGAGCAGATCGCCGGTGTGACCGGCGTGGACGTCGACCTCCAGACCGGCAGGGTCACCGTCACGAGCGAGACCCCCCTCGACGACGCCCGGGTCAAGGACGCCGTCGAGGAGGCCGGATACCAGCTGACCTCCTGAGCGGACCGCGCCTCGCCCCCGCGGCGGGGTGCGTCCCTCGCAACACCGAGCGGAGTGAAACGGCAATGAACAGCGCGACCAGGCTGGGGGCCTACGCGGTGGGCCTGGCGGTCGTCTTCGGCGGCGCCGCGAGCGTCGGCAAGATCGTCGGCCCCGTCGGAGGAACGGCGAAGATGGCGTCCCACGAGAACGGCGAAGGCGGGCACGGCAGCGGAGGGCACGGCGGCGGAGGGCACGAGACCGCGGCGTCTCACGCGCCGGGCGGCCTCCAGGTGTCGGAGGACGGCTTCACGCTGGCCCCGCAGCGGACCGTCCTCACCGCCGGGGAGAAGACGGACTTCCGGTTCACGATCAACGGGCCGGACGGCAGGCCCGTCACCGGGTTCAAGCCGCTGCACGGCAAGCGCCTGCACCTGATCGTGGCGCGGCGCGACCTGTCCGGCTTCCAGCACGTGCACCCGACCGAGGCCGGGGGCGGCGTCTGGACCGTCCCGATCACGCTGGTCAAGCCCGGCGTGTACCGGTTCTTCACCGACATCCAGCCGGACGGCGCGAAGCGGCAGCTCACGCTCGGCACGGACGTGTTCGTCCCCGGCGACCTGAAGCCCGCGCCGCTGCCCGGGCCCGAGCAGGTCGCGAAGGTGGACGGCTACGAGGTGCGGCTCACCGGGGGCCTCACTCCCGGGAAGTCGACCGAGCTGACCCTGAGCGTGAGCAAGGACGGCAGGCCGGTCACCGACCTGGAGCCGTACCTTGAGGCGTACGGGCACCTCGTCGCGCTGCGGCAGGGCGACCTGGCCTACCTCCATGTCCACCCGGACGGGGAGCCCGGCGACGGCGAGACCGAGCCCGGCCCCGGGATCACGTTCTTCGCCGAGGCGCCCAGCTCCGGCGCGTACCGCCTGTACCTGGACTTCAAGCACGACGGCAAGGTCCGCACGGCCGAGTTCACGGTGCACGCCGGGAACGTCCCCGCCCAGGAACAGGGCGAGGAGCCCGAACCGGGCCACGACGACCGGCCCCACACCCACTGACGTTCCGATCGAGGCAGAGGAGGACGCGATGAGCACGGACGCTGTGTCCGGGCGTGTCGAGCTGGCGATCGGCGGTATGACGTGCGCGTCGTGCGCCAACCGCATCGAGCGGAAGCTCAACAAGATGGACGGCGTGACCGCCACGGTCAACTACGCCACCGAGAAGGCCAGGGTCGAGTTCGCGCCGGAGGTCTCGCCCGACGAGCTGATCGCCACGGTGGAGAAGGCGGGCTACTCCGCCGCCCTCCCCGCCCCGCCGAAGGCCGCCGGCGAGGCGGCCCCGGAGCCGGCCGACGAGCTGCGCCCGCTGCGGCAGCGGCTGGTCACCGCGGTGGTGCTGTCGATCCCGGTGATCGCGATGGCGATGGTCCCGGCGCTCCAGTTCGAGGCGTGGCAGTGGCTGTCGCTGACGCTCGCCGCCCCCGTCGTGGTGTACGCGGGCTGGCCGTTCCACCGGGCCGCGGCGGTCAACCTGCGGCACGGCACGGCGACCATGGACACGCTGATCTCGCTCGGCACGCTGGCCGCGTTCGCGTGGTCGCTGTGGGCGCTGTTCTTCGGCACCGCGGGAGAGCTGGGCATCAAGCACGGGTTCGAGTTCTCGATGACCCGCTCGGACGGGTCGATGAACATCTACCTGGAGGCCGCCTCCGGCGTGATCATGTTCATCCTCGCCGGGCGGTACTTCGAGACGCGCTCCAAGCGCCGTGCGGGCGCCGCGCTGCGCGCCCTGCTGGAACTCGGCGCCAAGGAGGTCTCGGTCGTCCGGGACGGCCGCGAGGAGCGGATCCCGGTCGACCGGCTGGCCGAGGGGGACCTGTTCGTCGTCCGCCCCGGCGAGAAGATCGCCACGGACGGCGCGGTCGAGGAGGGCTCGTCCGCCGTGGACGCGTCCATGCTGACCGGCGAGTCGGTCCCGGTGGAGGTCGGACCCGGCGACACCGTGGTCGGCGCGACCGTGAACGCGGGCGGCCGGCTGCTGGTGCGCGCCACCCGGGTCGGTTCCGGCACCCAGCTCGCGCAGATGGCGCGGCTGGTGGAGGACGCGCAGACCGGCAAGGCGCAGGTGCAGCGGCTCGCCGACCGGATCTCGGGCGTCTTCGTCCCGGTCGTGATCGCGCTGGCGCTCGGCACGCTCGGCTTCTGGATCGGCACCGGCGAACCCCTCGCCGGCGCCTTCACCGCCGCGGTCGCCGTGCTGATCATCGCCTGCCCGTGCGCCCTCGGCCTGGCCACCCCGACCGCGCTGATGGTCGGGACCGGGCGCGGCGCGCAGCTCGGCATCCTGATCAAGGGCCCGGAGGTGCTGGAGTCCACCCGCGCGATCGACACCGTCGTGCTGGACAAGACCGGCACCGTCACCACCGGCAAGATGGCCCTGGTCGACGTCATCACCGCCGACGGCGTCGCGGAGGAGGACGTGCTGCGGCTGGCGGGCGCGCTGGAGAACGCGTCCGAGCACCCCATCGCCCAGGCCATCGCCAGGGGCGCCGCCGAGCGGGTCGGAGACCTCGGCACGGTCGAGGACTTCGCGAACGTCGAGGGCCTCGGCGTCCAGGGGATGGTGGACGGCCACGGCGTCCTGGCGGGCCGCCCGCGGCTGCTCGCCGAGTGGTCGCAGCACCTCACGCCCGACCTCGAACGCGCCATGGAGAAGGCCCAGGCCCTCGGCCACACCGCCGTCGCGGTCGGCTGGGACGGCGAGGCCCGCGCGGTGGTCACCGTCGCGGACCAGGTCAAGCCCACCTCCCGGGAGGCGATCGAGCGGCTGCGCGGGCTCGGGCTGCGTCCGGTCCTGCTGACCGGCGACAACGAGACGGTGGCCCGCGCGGTCGCCGACGAGGTGGGGATCGAGGAGGTCATCGCCGATGTCCTGCCGCAGGACAAGGTGGACGTCGTCAAGCGCCTCCAGTCGGAGGGGCGGACGGTCGCCATGGTCGGCGACGGGGTCAACGACGCCGCCGCTCTGGCCCAGGCCGACCTCGGCCTGGCGATGGGCACCGGCACGGACGTGGCGATCGAGGCGTCCGACCTGACCCTGGTGCGCGGCGACCTGCGGGCCGCGGCCGACGCCATCCGGCTGTCGCGCCGCACGCTGGCCACGATCAAGGGCAACCTGTTCTGGGCCTTCGCCTACAACGTGGCCGCCCTGCCCCTCGCGGCGTCGGGCCTGCTCACCCCGATGATCGCCGGAGGCGCCATGGCGTTCTCCTCGGTCTTCGTCGTCACCAACAGCCTGCGCCTGCGGCGCTTCGTCTAATGCGATGCCGTGGGGTTCCGGGCCTTGGAGGCCCGGAACCCCACGGCATCGCGTGCGATTGCTGCATCGCTCCGACTCGCCCAAAGGCTCGCTGCGCGATCAGTTTCTCGCAGGCTCGAAACTGGCTTCGCACGCAATCGCGACACCTCAGGTCGCCGCGTGGCCGGTGCACCGGTTAGTGCCAGTGCCTCAGGAGAGCAGCTCAGCTCCGTGCGTTCTCAGGGGCGCAGGCGAGTGAGGAACGGGGCGAGGGCCGGGTCGGCGGCGGCCTCGTCCAGGGACTCGGTGAGGGTCTCGGCGTAGGTGGGGGCGGCCTTGTCCTGGACGGCGCGGCCCTCGTCGGTGATGACGGTGTAGACGCCGCGGCGGTCCTTGGGGCACATCGCGCGGCGGGTGAGGCCGGCGGACTCCAGGCGCGCGACCAGGCGGCTGACCGAGCTCTGGTTGAGGCCGATCAGGTCGGCGAGCTCCTGCATGCGCAGCTCCCCGTCCTCGGCGCGGGCGAGGTGGCACAGCGCGCGGTACTCCGACAGGCCGATCCCGTGGCGGCGCTGGAGTGCCTTGGCGAGCCGGTGCTCGACCCGTCCGTGAAGCACGACGATGCCGTCCCACAGCGTGCCGTCCGCCATGGCCTCGGTGCCAGCGCTCATCGCGCACCCCACTTTCTCTTGACGCCAGTTTACCCGCGATGCCAACATGTGCATGTACATACAACTCATGCAGATGCATAAAAGTGCCCGGCGCCCGACCGGAGGGACAGGACGATGACCAGCCCCCTGCTCGCCCCGTACGAAGGCCCCCACCTCAGGCTGCGCAACCGGATCGCGATGGCGCCGATGACGCGGGGCCGCGCCGACGACGCGACCGGCGTCCCCCACCCGCTGACCGCGGAGTACTACGCCCAGCGCGCGACCGCGGGGCTGATCGTCACCGAGGGGATCTGGCCGCACCCGCTCGGCAAGGCCGGGCCCGGCATCCCCGGCCTGGTGACGGAGGAGCAGGTCGCCGGGTGGCGCCAGGTGACGGACGCCGTGCACCGGGAGGGCGGGACGATCTTCGCCCAGCTCTGGCACGTGGGCCGGATGTCCCATCCGCTCATCCTTCCGGGCGGCGCGGCCCCCGTGGCGCCCTCGGCGGTGCGCATCCGGTCCGCGGGCATCCACACCAGGGAGGGGAACGTCCCCCACGTCACGCCGCGCGCCCTGACGACCGCCGAGGTCGAGGAGACGATCGCCGCGTTCGCGGCCGAAGCGCGCAACGCCGTCCGGGCCGGGTTCGACGGCGTCGAGGTGCACGGCGCGAACGGCTACCTCGTCCAGCAGTTCCTGGCCGAGAACACCAACCGGCGCACCGACCGGTTCGGCGGCTCCCGCGAGGGCCGGCTGCGTTTCGCGCTCGACGTCGTGCGGGCCGTCGCGGACGCGGTCGGGCCGGAGCGGGTCGGGCTGCGCGTCTCCCCCGGCAACCCGGAGAACGAGATCGCCGAGGAGGACCCCCGGGGCACCTACCGCGCCCTCGTGGACGCCCTCGACCCGCTCGGCCTGGCCTACCTGCACGTCATCGAGCGCGGCGCGTACGGGGCACTGGCCGACCTGCGGCCCCGCTGGTCGGGCACGCTGATCGGGAACTTCAACGGCCCCGAGCCGACGTCCCGGAGCGCCGGCGAGGAGGTCGTCGCGGCGGGCCTGGCCGACGTCTTCTCCTACGGCCGCCTCTTCATCTCCAACCCCGACCTCCCCGCGCGGTTCGCGGCGTCGGCTCCGCTCGCCGGCGCCGTGGAGGAGCTCGTCTACGGAGGCCACGCCGAGGGCTACGTCGACTATCCCCCGCTCGCCCGGGTGTGACGGCTCAGGACTCCACGGACCAGAAGGCCACTTCGTGCCGCATGCCCTCCGTGAAGAGGCGTTCCGCGGTCGCGGGGTCGGGGTCCGCCTCGTCGATCATCTGGGCGATGCGGGCGGCGAGGTCCGCGAAGCCGGGGTCGGCGTAGGTGTCGACCCAGCGGCGGTAGCGGGGCTCGGCCGGCGGGTTCTCGGCGAGGATCCGCCCGAGCGTGGAGTAGCCCCACATGCAGGGGTACAGGGCCGCGAGGCCGTCGCCGTACACGGCGGCGCTCTCCAGCAGGAAGGACGTGTAGGCGGCGCACGCGGGCCCCTTCCGGGCGCCGTCGAGGTCGGCGGCGAAGCTCGCGGAGAGGGAGCGGTGCAGGTCGAGCTCATCGTGGAAGGTGGCGTGGGCCAGGTCGACCAGGTCGCCTAGGTGGGCGTCGGGGGCCTGCCACGCGAGGCGCGAGAACACCCGCACGTAGTCGTGCAGGAAGAGGTAGTCCTGCTCCAGCCATGAGCGGAACACGGCCTCGTCGAGGTTGCCTTGGGCGATGCCCTTCACGGTGGGGTGCTGGAGCTGCTCGTCCACCAGCGGGCGGCCGAGTTCCTCCAGGTGCGCGGCGAGACTCATGGCGCCAGTCTGCCGCAGACACGACCAGGGCCCCGCCGGGTCGTGCGACCCGGCGGGGCCCTGGTCTTGCACCGGTGTGCGGGTCGCCTCTCGGCGAAAGGCACAACACGGCTCCAGCCGAACGGTATTCCGTGAAGGCGAAAGGTGAGGCCCGGGGACACCAGGCACACCGGCTGTCATGTGTAACCGACGGGCCCCGGGGATTGTTCCCGGCTTCCGAGATCCGCAAAGGTCCCGGTCCGGCGGATGGTGTGCCAGCGCAGGCGGGCCCCCAGCAGCGCGGTCACCACGGACTGCACCACGACCAGGTACATGAGCTGCCGGTAGACGAACTGCTGGAGCGGCAGCGCCCACAGCGGGCGGACGGACTCGCCGTCCAGCCACAGGGCGTAGGCGCCGGCGGCGGCCTGCGCGGCGACGAAGAGCGTCCAGGAGACGACCGGGACCAGCGGGTCGAGGAAGATCAGCCCGAACACCGCGAACAGGTCGATGGCCGGGGCGAACAGGGGCAGCAGCACCTGGAACACCGTCAGGTAGGGCAGGCAGCGGCGGCCGAACCGCCCCGAGCCGCCGCGGTCGACGACGGAGCGCCGGTGCTTCCACATCGCCTGCATCGTCCCGTAGCACCAGCGGTACCGCTGCCTCCACAGCTGCCGCAGCGACGCCGGCGCCTCCGTCCAGGCCAGGGCCTTCTCCTCGTAGACCACGCGCCGCCCCGTGCGGCAGATCGCCATGGTCAGGTCGGTGTCCTCGGCGAGCGTGTCGCCCGGGACCCCGCCCACCTCGGCGAGGACGGAGCGCCGGAACCCCCCGATCGCGCCCGGCACGGTCGGCATGCACTGCAGGAGGTCGAACATCCGCCGGTCGAGGTTGAAGCCGATGACGTACTCGATGTGCTGCCAGCGGCCGAGGAGGCCGCCCCGGTTGGCGACCTTGGTGTTGCCGCTGACCGCGCCCACCTCCGGGTCCGCGAAGGGCGCGATCAGGTGCCGGAGGGTGTCGCGCTGGAAGACGGTGTCGCCGTCCACCAGCACGAGGATCTCCGACCGCGCCGCGGCGACGCCCGCGTTGAGCGCGCTCGGCTTGCCCCCGTTCGGCTTGCGGAGGAGCCGCACCCCGGGCAGGCGCAGGGACTCGACGATCGCGGCCGTGCCGTCGGTCGACCCGTCGTCCACCACGATCACCTCGACGATGCCCGGATAGTCGGTGTTCAGCAGCGTGGTCACCGTCGCCGCGATGCCGGCCTCCTCGTTGTAGGCCGGGACGACCACGGAGACGGGCGGGAACGGGTCCGGCGGCAGCCCGCCGGGCGGCGGGGGCGGCCCGGTCGGCCTGCGCCGCCGGCCCGCGGGCCGCCGCACCCGGCGCATGTGGACGTGCGCGAACACCAGCAGCGCCACGAGGCGCAGCACGCAGAGCAGGCCCGCGACCCCGAAGACCGCGCTCATGCCGCCGGTCAGCCCGGACGCGGCGCGCTGGGCGGTCACCAGCGTCCAGCCGACGGCCCGCTCGCGCGCGGGCACCGCGACCTCGGCGCGCGGCATGTCCAGTGCCTGCGCGAGCGTGGTGAAGCGGTAGCCCTGCGGCTGGAGCCGGTCGAGGATCCGCCCGACCGCCGCGACCGTCTCGGACCGGTCGCCGCCCGAGTCGTGCAGCATCACGACGGCGCCCTCGCCGCGCGCCCCCGCCGCCAGCGCCCGCTGGACGATCGTCTCGGTTCCGGGACGCGACCAGTCCTCGGTGTCGCGGTCGGTGAGGACGACGATGTAGCCGTCCCCTCCCGCCCGTTCGGCCGCGCGCCACTCGGGCGCGGTCAGGCCGTCCGGGCGGGAGGAGTACGGCATCCGCATCAGCCTGGTGTGGACGCCCGCCGCGCCCGCCAGCGCGCGTTGGGTGAGGTCCATCTCCAGGCGCGCCCGCCAGCGCGGCGCGGCGGCGAGGTCGGCGTGCGTGTAGGTGTGCGAGCCGATCTCGTGGCCCTCGCGGAGGATGCGGCGGGTCAGCGCCGGCTCGCGGGCCACGTGCGAGCCGACGGTGAAGAACGTGGCGTGCGCGTCGTGGCGGCGCAGGACGTCCAGGATCCGCGGCGTCCACTCGGGGTCGGGCCCGTCGTCGAACGTCAGCGCGATCGTCTTCGGGGGCATGCGGCGGCTCTTCGGGACGCCGCCGGAGAGGTTGACGACGGGACCGCCCTCGGTCACCCGTGACGGAACCGCCCCGGAATGCCCCGGATCGGCCCGCGGGGCCTCGCCGACGGTGCCGCCCGCGAAGCCGTCCATCAGCAGGAGGACGGCCAGCACCAGGCCGCCGAGCGAGAGCAGGATCCAGTGCCCCCGTGGTTTCCCGCGCCCCATGTCAGCCGTTCTTCTTCTTGTGGCCCCACGCGGGGGGCGTCGCCTGCGACCTGCCCGGCGCGCTCGTGGTGGTGCTCGTCGCCGTCGCCGCCGGCGGAGCCGCGGGAGCCGACGGCGCTGCGGGCGCCCCGGACGGCGTTGGAGCCGCCGACGCCCCGGGCCCGGCGGGCACCACCGGCGTGCGCGGGGACCGGGCGCCCGGTCCGGTGGGCAGCGGACGCGCGGCAGGAGCCCGCTCACCCGCCTTCCCCGCCGGGACGCTCGGGCGGTTCACCTTCGCCCGCGGCTGGGCGGACGGCTCGCTCCACGGCGTCAGCGGAACGTCGGCGCCCGTGGTCAGGCCGAGGCCGAGCGCGCCCAGGAACACCAGCAGCACCGCGCCGACGAGCAGGCCCAGCCGACGTCCGAGCCGCGCCCGCCACCCGGTCGCGTCGACGAAGACGGGCATCGCCTCGGCCTCTTCCAGCGGAACGGGCTCCGCGAGAGGCCGGGGCGGCGGAGCGACCGGCGCTATGCCGGTGACAAGCAGTTCGTCCCGGTCGTGCGAGGCATTGCCGATCATCTTCGTCCGTCATCTCGTGCGAGGGGGCCGGGGCGGCCGGGCGGGAGGGGTTTTCACTCCATCAGCGCGAACCCGCGCGTACGTGTCACACCACAACGGGAATGCCTGCACAATGGCGCGGTGGACGAGGACGAGCTCGGCCGGGCTCTGCGGGCGGCGCAGGACGGCGACGAGGAGTCCTTCCGCATGCTCTACCGCGACGTGCAGCCCCGCCTGATCCGGTTCGCCGGGGCCATCGTCGGCGCGGACGCGGAGGACGTGACGTCGGAGGCGTGGCTGCAGATCGCCCGCGACCTCCCGGCGTTCCGCGGCGACCTCGACGGCTTCCGTGGCTGGACCGCGACGATCACCCGGCACCGGGCGCTGGACCACCTGCGCCGCAAGTCCCGCCGCCCCGGCTCCGACCTCCCGGTCGAGGAGCTGGTCGCGATGGCCGCCGATGCCGACACCGAGCTGGACGCCATGGACGGCCTCGCCACCGAGCGGGCGCTCCGGCTGATCGCCGACCTGCCCCGGGACCAGGCCGAGGCGGTGCTGCTACGCGTCGTCGTGGGCCTGGACGCCAAGACGGCGGGCAAGGTGCTCGGCAAGCGCGCGGGCGCCGTGCGGACCGCGGCCTACCGGGGCCTGCGGCGGCTCGCCGAGCGGCTGCCGGCGTCCCGCGCGGACGCCGCCGACGGCGCGCCGGGCTCCCGCCCCCTCGTCCAGGGTGACAGAAGCGGCGGCAGCGGCGCTGAAGGGGTGATATGAGCGACGACACCGAGCCCGGACGGCTGGACCCGCGCGCCGCCGAGCGGCTGCTCGACGGCGCCGGCGGCCACGCCGAGCTGCGCGAACTGCTCGCGGCGGCCTCCGCGCCGGCCCGCCCCGGCGAGCTCGCGGGAGAGGACGCCGCCGTCGCCGCCTTCCTGGCCGCCCCCCGGCCGGCCCGACGCTCCCGGGCCGCGGCCCTGCGCCGGTTCCTGACCGTCAAGGTCATCGCGGTGGTGGGCGGCTCGATCCTGCTGTCCGGCGGCGTGGCCTTCGCGACCGGGAACTTCCCCGGTCAGGAGGCGACGCCCGGGCCCTCGTCGACGCCTCACGAGCGCAAGACCCGCGAGCCGGGCGGCGGCCCCGGGTCCCGCCCCTCGCAACGTCCCGGCATCGAGCCGTCGCCCAGGCCCTCCCGGGAGCAGGGCAGGGCCGAGGGCGAGGGCGAGACCGGCAAGACGTCCGCGCCCGGCCTGCAGAAGAAGACCACGGGCACGAAGACGAAGCCGACGCCTCCCCGCGGTCCGGGGAGCAACAACGGCACGACCCGCCCGACCGCCCCGATCAGGACGAGCAACCCGAACAAGAAGAACGGCACCCTGGGCAACGAGGGCGGCGGCGACGCCCCGCAGGGCGGAAACCACGGTGGCTCCCGGACCGACGCCCCCCTCGGCGGCGGCGACGGCGGCCGGTGAGCGGCGGTCAGAGGCAGCCCTCGAACTGGGGCACCCGCACGTCCGACAGGTCCAGGCCCGACGAGCCGAACCACCTGTGCATGATCGCCGCCATCGTCCCGTCCTGGTACATCCGGGTGATGGCCCTGTTGAGCGCCTCGCAGCCGTCGGGGTCGCCCCGCCGGACGGCGATGCCCGTCCGCCGCTCGCCGAACCGGGCGTTCAGCAGCCGGAACCCAGCGCCCCACCGCGCCCTCAGCCCGGCCAGGATGGTGTCGTTCGTGGTGATGGCGTCGATGCGGCCCCCCGCCAGCATGCGCATGCACTCGTCGTAGGAGCGCGCGGCCACCGGCACGGCCGGCACCTGCCGCTCGACCGTCACCGCCTCGGCCGCGCCCGAGCCGGTGACGGCGCAGATCCGGCGCCCTTTCAGGTCGCGGACGCCGTGCACGCCGCGCTCGCCGGCGCGGACCAGGATGTCCTGGTACGACAGGAGGTACGGGCCCGCGAAGGCGAGCCGCTGCTTCCATTCCGGTTCGATCCAGAATGTCAGGACCATGTCGACGTCCCCGTCGCGAAGCAGCCGTTCCCGGTCCCTCGCCAGCGCGGGGACGAAGCGGATCTTCTTCCCCATCCGCGCGGCGAGGTAGCGGGACACGTCCACGTCCAGGCCTTCGAACGCGCCGTCCGGGCGCCGGAACCCGATGCCCGGCAGGTCCGGGCGCACGCCCGCGGTCAGCGTCTCCCCGTCGAGGATGGACGCCGAATCGCGTCCGGCGCACCCGCCGGTCAGCAGGAGGGCCGCCAGCGCCGCCGCGATCGGTCGCCGCATCCCTCGCCCTCCGCCCACGGCCCCGGCCGGTCGGGCAGGGCGCAACCGTCATCACGGTGGCAGGCGGCCGGACGTCCCTCCACCCGGTGACCGCATCCGGTCCTCCCGCCGCCGCCCGCCGCCACGGCCTTCCGAGGCGCCGTAAAGATCCCGTAAACGGTGTCCGCGAAGCTGCGAGCACAGGAAACGACGACGGTGAAACCGGACCCGAGGGGGAGATCATGCGTAAGTTCAAGCTTCAGGTGCAGGTCAGCGCGGACGGCTACATGGCCGGTCCGAACGGCGAGATGGACTGGATGCGGTTCCCCTGGACCGACGACATCAGCCGGTACATCGACGCGCTGATACGGCCGGTCGACTGCATCGTGCTGGGCCGCAAGCTCGCCGAGGGGTTCATCCCGGCCTGGGAGTCGGGGCCGGAGGGCGAGACGCAGGAGGCCATCGACCAGATGAACGACACGCCCAAGGTCGTCATCTCCGACAGCCTCACCGCCTCGCCCTGGAAGAACGCCGAGATCGCGGGCGGCGACCTCACCGAGATCGTCAACGGGCTGAAGGCCCGCCCCGGCGGCGACCTGATCGCCTACGGGGGCGGCACGCTGGTCCGGGACCTGATCGCCCGGGGCCTGCTCGACGACCTCTACCTGTTCGTCAACCCGACCGCGATCGGCACGGGCATGCCGGTGTTCCCGGAGGGCGGCTACCAGCGGCTCGACCTCGTGGAGTCGCGCCTGTTCGACTGCGGCATCGCCGTCATGCACTACACGCCGAAGCGCGCCTGACCGGCGGCGCGGGCCGTCCGGCCCCCGGCGATCGCCCGGGGCCGGTCGCCCGGCCGTCCCGTCACTGCAGGAGGTGGCGCAGCTCCCCGCCGTCGCCGACGGAGCGGTAGTAGCAGGTGGGCCGGGCCTCCCCGGACGGAAGGTTCGTGTGGCAGGCGCCGCCGGTGGTGCGGTTGACGAGGTAGAGCAGGGAGTTCTGCTCGCAGTTCACGCGGACGTCGACCAGCTGGAGGACGTCGCCCGAGGTCGCGCCCTTGCGCCACAGCTCGTTGCGGGACGTCGACCACAGGACCGCGATCCGCTCCTCCAGCGTGGCCTTGAGGGCCTGGTCGTTCGCGTATCCGATGAACAGGACGTCGCCGCTGCCCGCGTCCTGGAGGACCACCGGGACGACCCGCGCCCCGGTCGCCGCGACGCCCGCCAGCTTGTCGAAGTCCAGGGTGAGCCGGGTGCCTTCTTCGAGTTCGTTCACCCCGCCATCCTGCCCGCCCGCGGCGCCGGCCGTCGCGCTGACACGTCACCCCCGCCGGCGGAGGAGGGCCGCCGTGGCCTCGTCGGCGGGCAGGAACGCTTCGAGACGAAGCTCGGAGAGCGTGACGTCCACGGCGGTCGCGAACGAGGTCAGCGTGGTGATCAGGCGCAGCTCCCCGCCGGGGACCCGCAACCGGAGCGGGACGGCGAACCCCAGGTGCTCGCCCGGCGACTCCACCGGGGGCAGGTAGCCGTCCAGCTCGTCGATGAGATCCGACAGGCCCGGATCGGGAGCCTGCCGCGCCTGGTCGCGGAGGCTGCCGGTGATGTGCCGCCCCCATTCGGCGAGGTTCTCGACGCGGCGGGCCATCCCGTCCGGGTGCAGGGCGAGGCGGAGCACGTTGACCGGCGGTTCCAGCAGCGCGGGCGCGGCGCCCTCGACGAGGACGCCGAGCGCCGGGTTGGCGGCGACGAGTTCGCCGTGCGGCCGGACGACGACCGCCGGGTAGGGCATGTGACCGGCGAGGATGCGGTCGAGGGCCTCGCGCACCGGGCCCAGCTCGGGGGCGTCCAGGCGCGACTCGGTGTAGACCGGCGCGTATCCGGCGGCGAGGAGGAGCCCGTTGCGCTCCCGCAGCGGCAGCTCCAGGGACTCGGCGAGCCGCACCACCATGGCGCGGCCCGGCCGGGAGCGCCCCTGTTCGAGAAAGCTCAGATGACGCTGCGTCGTGTCGGCCCTGATGGCCAGTTCGAGCTGGCTGAGGCGGCGCCGCGCCCGCCAGCCGCGCAGGTCGCGGGCGAACTGCCCGGGCTCCGCCACCTTTGTCATGCCCCCATTCAAACCGGACGTTCGCGGCGTCGCCATTCCCTGGAGGGAATCGCGGAGTCGCACCCGCGGCTCGCAGACTGCCGGACATGCCGATCGATGTGAAGCAGGTTGCCGACCGTTACCTCGCCCAGTGGAACGAGCCCGACCCCGCGGCGCGGAGCGCGCTGATCCGCGAGCTGTGGGCGCCTGACGCGCTCCACGTGCTGGTCAACCCGCCGGAGGAGGTCCGGGACGCCGCCGCGGCGCTCGCCGTGCCCGCGCCGCCCCTGGAGGTCCACGGGCACCACGCCCTGGACGCCCGGGTCGCCAGGGCCTACGAGATGTTCGTCGCGCCGGGCGAGCACGTCTTCGAGATCGCCGAGGAGCCCTCCGTTCTGCTGCCGCACGTGGTCGCGGTCCGCTGGTCGATGGTGACCGTTGACGGCGGCGAGGCCGTCGGCGGCGGGCTGGACGTCCTCTACCTGGACGAGGACGGCCGCGTCCGCACCGACCACCAGTTCGTCGGAACGCGGTGACGCGCCGCGCGGGGAGGGGCGGCCGTCAGGACGGTCGCCCTCCCCGCGCAGGGCGAGGGCGCCGAGCGGTCATCCGGCCAGGATCGACCGCACCGTCGCGGCCACGACACGGCCCGTCTCCTCCGCGTCCAGGCGCTCGGCGCGGGTCTCCTCGGCGGCGCCGTGCAGGACGTACTGCACGACGTTGACCAGCCAGGTGATCGGCAGGTCGGTGCGGAACACCCCTTCCTCCTGGCCCCGGCGGACGATGGCCTCGACGCGCTCCGCGGGATCGGCGTGCAGTTCGCGGACGCGTCCCGCCGGGAGGGCCTCCTGCGCCGCCGCCAGCAGCGCCCTCGACTCGGCCACGAGGGACCAGCTCGACTCCACCAGCCGCGCGAGCGCCTCCCGCGGGTCGCCGGACAGGTCGACGTCCGACAGCACCGCGTCCCCCGCGCGCAGGGCGTCGACCAGGGCGGCCTCCACCAGTTCGGCCCGGTTGCGGAAGTGGCCGTAGAGCGTCATCCGCCCGACCCCGGCCGCCTTGGCGATGTCGTCGGTGCTCGCGCCCGGGTCCGTGCTCAGGCACTCGCGCGCCGCGGACACGATGCGGGCGATGTTGCGCTCGGCGTCGGCGCGCCGGCGCCGGCCGGTGGTGGCGGAGGGCATGCCGCATCTTAACTCGTATGTCGCCGTACGCGTTATTCTGCTATATCTCGTATGAAGCTGTACGAGTTAAGGAGTCGTCATGGCAGAAGACGTCCACCCCCCGGCCGCGCCGCCCCATCCGCTGCGCTGGCGCGTCCTGGGATTCCTCGGCGTGGCCCAGCTGATGCTGATCCTCGACGTGACGGTCGTCGCGATCGCGCTGCCGCACATGGAGGCCGACCTGGACCTCGGCCGCCAGGCCGTGACCTGGACGGTCAGCGCCTACACCCTGGCGTTCGGCGGCCTCATGCTGCTCGGAGGGCGGGCCGCCGACCTGTTCGGGGCCCGGCGCGTCGTCCTGGCCGGACTGCTGGTCTTCACGGCCGCGTCGCTGGTCACCGGCCTGGCCGGGTCGTCCGCCCTGCTGCTGGGCGGGCGCGTGGCCCAGGGCGTGGGGGCGGCGCTGCTGTCGCCGTCGGCCCTCTCCCTCGTCGTCACCCTGTTCCAGGACGACGAGCGGAACAAGGCGCTCGGCGTCTGGTCGGCGCTGGGCGGCGGCGGGGCCGCCCTCGGCGTCCTGCTGGGAGGAGCGCTGACCGCCGGTCCCGGCTGGCCCTGGGTGTTCTTCGTCAACGTCCCCATCGGACTGGTGATCTTCGCCGCGCTCGCCCGGATGCTGCCGCGCCACCGGCCGGCCGCGCCCCGCCCCCGCCTCGACGTCCTCGGCGCGCTGCTCGTCACCGCCGCGTCCGGCGCGCTGATCTACGCGTTCATCCGCGCCGGGGACGACGGCTGGCTCAGCCCCGGCACCGGGTGGCCGGCGCTGCTCGCCGTGCTCGGCTACCTCGCGTTCGCCGCCCGGCAGAAGACCGCCCGCTCGCCCATGATGGACGTCGCGCTGCTGGTGCGCCGGCCGGTCGCCACCGGCACGTTCCTGATCGTGATGGCGACCGCCCTGATGATCGCGATGTTCTTCCTCGGCACGTTCTACTTCCAGCACGCCCGGGACTACGGCGCGCTGCGCACCGGCCTGCTGTTCCTGCCCATCGCGGTCGCGACGATGACCGGCGCCAACCTCACCGGCCGGTTGATCGCCGCGGCGGGTCCGCGGCGGCTCGCCGTGGCCGGGCTCGTCATAACCGCGGCGGGCATGGCCCTCCCCGCCTTCTCCCTCCACCCCGTGACCGTCGTGATCGGCACCGCGGTCGCGGGTGCGGGGACCGGGGCGATGTTCGTCGTCGCCTCCGCGACGGCCCTCGGCCAGGTCGCGCCGCACGAGGCCGGCATCGCGTCCGGGATCGTCAGCACGTTCCACGAGTTCGGGGCCTCGGTCGGGGCCGCCGTCATCTCCAGCGTCGCGGCCGCGAGCCTCACCGGCGACACCCTCGACGGCTTCACGGACGGCTTCGTCCTCGCCGCCGTCACCGCCGCCGTCGCGACCCTCGCGGCCGGCGTCCTGACACCGCCCCGTCCGCGCCGTCCGGCCGAACCGGGACCGGTGGACGCTTGACCCTGACGCGCGGGTCAAGGGTTAGCTTCTTGGCCCGCGTCCGGGCCTGATCCCGGACTCCAGTCCCTGAGGAGTGTCCCGATGCCGTCTTCGCCCCGCACCTCGCGCGTGGTCCAGCTCGCCGCCGTTCCCGACGGGCTGCCCGGGCCGGAGCATTTCAGCGTCGTGGACGTCCCCGTGCCGGCGCCGGCCGACGGGGAGGTGCTGGTCCGCAACCGCTGCTTCCAGGTCTTCCCGGCGCTGCGGACCCTGATCGGCGGCGGCGTGAAGGGCACCCCCTTCCCGCCGCTGCACCCGGGTGACCCCCTGTTCGGGGCGGCGATCGGCGAGGTCGTCTCGGCGCCCGGCGGCACCGGGCTCCGTCCCGGCGACCTGGTCCGGCACTGGCTGGGCTGGCGCGAGTACGCCGTCGTGCCCGCCGGCCAGTGCACGCCGCTCGACGGCACGCTGCCCGACCCGGCCGCGCACCTCGGCCAGGCGGACGTCGCGTACACGGCGCTGACCCGGGACGCCCGCGTCCGTCCCGGCGACACCGTGTTCGTCTCCGGCGCCGCGGGCGGGGTCGGCTCGCTGGCCGGCCAGATCGCCCGGCTGCTCGGCGCGGCCCGGGTGATCGGCAGCACGGGTTCGCCGGGCAAGGCCGCCCGCCTGGTGTCCGAGCTGGGCTACGACGCCGCCGTGATCCGGGGCGGGCGGCCCATCGCCGAGCAGCTGGCTGAGGCCGCACCCGGCGGAATCGACGTCCTCGTGGACAACGTCGGCGGCGAGCAGCTCCGGGCCGCGATCACCGTCGCCAGGCCCGGTGCGCGGTTCGTCCTCGTCGGGACGCTGGCCGGGCAGCTCGCGCCGGACCGCGCCGGCACCACGGCCCCGGTCGAGGTCGACACGTTCCAGCTCATCGCCAAGCGCATCGAGATGCGCGGTTTCGGCGGGCTGGACGACACCGGGGAGCGTCCGGAGTGGGCCGAGCGCTTCGGCGCCTGGCTGCGGTCCGGCGACATCGCCTTCCCGCACGTGCGCGTCGCGGGCATCGAGCACGCCCCGCGGGCGTTGCACGAACTGATCAGCGGACGGCATCTGGGAGCCGTCATCGTCGAGCTGTGACGTTCCGGGAGGAGACCACATGCGGATCGGCGACGCCGCCGCGGCGGCGGGGACCACCCCGCGGGCCCTGCGGTTCTACGAGCAGCGCGGCCTCCTGCCGCCGCCGTCCCGCACCTCCGGCGGGCAGCGCCGGTACGGGCCCCGCGAGGTGGCCCGGGTGCTGACCATCCGCCGCCTGCTGTCCCTCGGGCTGACCGTCGAGGACATCCGCGGCTGCGCCGACCGGCTCGACCTCCTGGACGGCGACGCGCTCCCGCCCTACGGCGGCCCCGGCTGCACGACGAGCACCGGGGTCGCCCGGCGCCGCCTCGCCGCCCTCGACGCCGAGATCGCCCGGCTGACGGAGCTGCGCGACGCACTCGCCGCCCGGATCGGCGAACCCGCGGACAGGTAGGGCCCCCAGTCATCTGACGGATGAGCCCCCGGCGGCGGTCTCCGTAGCTTCGATCGCGTCACCAAGCCGCGACTTCGAGGGAGAGACCGTATGACCGAGGAACCGCTGCGCGTCGCGATCATCATCGGGAGCACGCGCGAGGGACGGTTCGGGCCGACCGTGGGCACCTGGTTCGCCGAGCGGGCCGGGGAGCGCGACGACCTCACCGTCGACGTGGTCGACGTCGCGGACGAGCCGCCGCCCGCCGCGCTGGGGGCGCCGCCGTCCGAGGGGTTCGCCCGCGTGACCCGGACGCTGCACGAGGCCGACGCCTACGTCGTGGTGACCTGCGAGTACAACCACAGCTTCCCCGGCACGCTGAAGAACCTGATCGACACCCACTTCCACGAGTGGCGGGCCAAGCCCGTCGCGTTCGTCTCGTACGGCGGGCTGGCCGGCGGGCTGCGGTCCGTCGAGCACCTGCGGGGCGTCTTCGCCGAACTGCACGCCGTGACGGTCCGCGACACCGTCAGCTTCCACCACCCGTGGAACTGGTTCGGGAACGACGGCCTGCCGAACGACCCCGAGGGGGCGTCCGGCGCGGTCAAGGGGATGCTCGACCAGCTCGCCTGGTGGGGGCACGCGCTGCGCGACGCCCGGGCCGCCCGCCCGTACGGAGGCTGAGGTGACCGCGACGGCCGAGGCCCCGCCGCGGGGCCGGACGGCGCCGGACCCGATGGCGGTCGTGCTGGTCCTCGTCCTCGGCACCATCATGATCACGCTGGACACCACGGTCGTGAACGTCGCCGTCGACCGGCTGTCGCAGGAGTTCCGCGCGCCCCTCGGCACGATCCAGTGGGTGGCGACCGGGTACTCGCTGGCACTCGGCGCGGTGATCCCGTCCAGCGCCTGGGCGGTCGGGCGGTTCGGCGCCCGCCGGCTGTACCTGGGCGCGATCGCGGCGTTCGGGGCCGGGTCGCTGCTCGCCGGGCTGGCGTGGAACATCGAGTCGCTGATCGCGTTCCGGGTCGTGCAGGGGTTCAGCGGCGGGCTGGTGATGCCGGTCGGCATGACGATCCTGCTGCGCGCCGCCGGGCCCGAGCGGCTCGGCCGGCTGATGAGCACCCTCGGCCTCTCGATCCTCGTCGGCCCGCTCGCCGGGCCCGTCCTCGGCGGCTGGCTGATCGACGAGGTGTCGTGGCGGTGGATGTTCTTCGTGAACCTGCCCGTCGCGGCGGCCGTGGTGGCGCTGGCGGCGCGGCTCTTCCCGCGCGACGCCCCGGCGGAGGCGAAGCCGCTGGACATCCCCGGCCTGCTGACGCTCTCGCCCGGCATCGCCGCCGTGCTGTACGGCGTGACGACGGGCGGCGACCGCGGCGCGTTCGGCTCGCCCGGCGTCGTGGCGCCGATGGCCGCGGGCGGGGTGCTGATCGCCGCGTTCGTCGTCCGGGCGCTGACGGCCCGGCATCCGCTGATCGACCTGCGCGCCTTCCGGGACCGGACGTTCGCCGCCGCGACCGGCACGCTGACCCTGTTCGCGTTCGGCTACTTCGGCTCGATGCTGCTGCTCCCGCTGTACCTGCAGGTCGTGCGGGGCGAGAGCGCGACGATGGCGGGGGTGCTCGGCATCCCGTTCGCGCTCGGTTCCGGGACGGCGATGCAGGTCGCCGGCCGGATCGCCGACCGGGTGCCGCCCGGGCGGCTCGTCCCGGTGTCGGTCGCGACGGCCCTCACCGGGTTCGCGCTGTTCGCCGTCCAGCTCGACGCGGACGCGCCCTACTGGGGGCTGTGCGCCACGATGCTGCTGATGGGCGCGGGCGGCGGCGCGACGATGATGCCCGCGATGACGGCGGCGACCCGCGGCATGGCCCGCGACCGGGCCCCGGCGGCGAGCGCGACGGTCAACCTGATCAACACGATGTCGGCCGCGATCGGGACGGCGACGGCGACGGTCCTGCTGTCGTCGCTGATGCGCGGCCTGGTGCCGGACGAGCGGGACGGCGCGCTCCAGGCCGTCCACCGGCTGGGCCCGGACGGGCGCCGGGCGGTGGCCGGGCCGCTGGCGGAGGCGTTCCAGCACACCTACCTGCTCGCGGCGGGCATGCTGGCCCTCGCCCTGGTCCCGGCCCTGCTGCTGCCGCGCCGCCCCGCCGGCTGACGCGCCGGCCCCCGGCCCTCCGGCCGGGGGCGGCGCTCCTCCGGCCGGGCTCAGACCTCCTTGAGGAAGCCGGAGTCGACGGCGAAGTCGGCCCCGGTCGTGCTCGCCGAGCGCGGCGAGGCCAGCAGCACGACCACGTCCGCGACCTCCTGCGGCGCGGCCAGACGGCCGGTCGTGAGGCTCATCATCTGGGCCGCGCCACCGTCCAGCACCGCGTCGCGGTCGGAGCCCATGGCCCCGGCGATGATGTCGGCGGCGCCGCCCTCGTCCGTCCACCACGGCGTCCGGACCGGGCCCGGCGACACCGAGTTCACCCGGACGCCCTGCGGCGCGAACTCCTCCGACAGCCCCTTCGTCAGGTTGTTCAGCGCCGCCTTCGCCGCGTTGTAGTCGTAGTTCATCGGCCCGGGACGCCGCCCGTTCCCCGACGAGACGTTCACGATCGACGCCGCGTCGCTCTCCAGCAGGTGCGGCATCGCCGCCCGCACCGCGCGGACCACCGCGAACAGGTTGAACTCGAACATCTCGCGCCAGTCGTCGTCCGACGGGGTCAGGAAACCGAACCGGGGCAGCGTCGCGCCGGGCGGCGGACCGCCCGCGTTGTTGACCAGGATGTCGAGCCGGCCGAACTCCTCGACCGCCCGCGCCACGACCTGCGCCGGAGCGTCGGCGTCCATCAGGTCGGCGGGCACGTGCAGCAGGTTCGGCCCGGCGAGCGCGTCCAGCTCCCCGCCCGGCTTGCGGGACACGGCGACCACGCGGGCGCCCTCGTCCAGCAGGGTGCGCGTGACGGCCGCCCCGATCCCCTTCGACGCCCCGGTGACGATCGCGACGCGCCCGTCGAGCCTCAGGTCCATGGGTTCCCCTCTCATAAGGCGGGCGCGCCCATCCCGGACGCGCCTCGCCCTCTGAACCCCACCCCGTCCCCGGCGGTTGCACCGGAGAGCGCGTGCTCGCCGCCCGGGGACTAGGCGTTCCGGGTCTTCGCCTCGGCCGCGCGGCGCGCGCGCAGGGCGCGCACCCGGCCGCGGCTCGCGCAGGCAGGGGACGGGCACCAGCGGCGGCGGCCGGCCGTGTCGACGAAGACACCGCGGCAGTCGTCCTCGGGGCAGACCTTGAGATCGCTCCGTCCGGGGCCGGTCAGGTGGTCGACGGCCTGCCGCGCGATGCGCCCCAGCGCCGCCCCCGCGGTCGGGGGCGCGGACCTGGTGATCCGCCCGTCGACCGAGAGGGCGACCGGGTCCTCCTCCGCGAGGTAGCCGGCGAGGCTCCGCACGTCGTCCTCGTCCGGCGGGCGCCCGTCCACGGTCGCGAGGGCGATGGGACGGAGCAGCTCGCGCAGGAGGAGCGCCCGGTCCAGATCGTCCCGGTCGGGCGGCCGGACCGGGGCGAGTTCGCACAGGTCCAGCCACTCGGCGAACCGGCCGGGATCGGGAAGGCGCTCGACCGACCGTGCGCCGAAGGCGCGGCCGCGCGTGGCGAGCAGGTTCAGCCAGGTGGCACCGCAGTCGAGCCGGAACGCCGACGGATCACCCTTCATGCGTCAAGAGTAACGCTCGACCCGTTACGGTGCTACTGTAACGACCCAAGCGTTACAGAGGAGATCCCATGTCGCTCGCCGAGCACCTCACCCCCAGCCGCCCCGACCGCGACGCGGCCTACCGGCTGCTGGACGTCCTCCAGGACGAGGCCACCCAGAACGCCGCCCTCCCCGGCCTCGACGACCTCGACGACCTCGCGCCGGGCTTCCCCGACTGGATCGTCACGAGCCTGTTCGGCGGCACCTACCAGCGCGACGGCCTGTCGCTGCGCGACCGGCAGCTGCTCAACCTCGCCGCCCTCACCGCGATGGGCGGCGTGGATCCGCAGCTCGCCGGGCATGTGCGGACCTGCCTGCGGCTCGGCATGGCCCGCGAGGAGATCGTCGAGGCGCTCGTCCACCTCGCGCCCTACATCGGCGTCCCGAAGACCCTGGCCGGCCTGCGCGTGGCGGCGGCGGAACTGTGAGGATCAGAACGGTCCTCGCCGACATTGCCCCCGCCGACCTCGGCGTGTGCGACGCCCACGACCACCTCTTCATCCGCTCCCCCCGGCCGCCGGGCGAGGAACCCGACAACCCCGCCCCAGCCGCCGCCCAACCCCGCCCCTTCGCCCAGTCCCGCCCCTTCGCCCAGCTCCGCGCTTTCGCCCAGCTCCGCGCTTTCGCCCAGCTCCGTGCCTTCGCCCAGCTCCGTGCCTTCGCCCAGCTCCGTGCCTTCGCCCAGGTAGGCGGCGGGCGGTCGCCCAGTGGCCCCCCACGGGATGGGGCGCCGCATCGACGACCTCGCGGACGTCTCACGCGCCACGGGCGTCCACGTCATCGCCGCCACCGGCCTGCACCAGGCCACCCACTACGACGCCGACCGCTGTTCCCGGCGCTGCCGGTGCTGCGCGACGAGGGAGCGGTGGCGGCGGTGCGGGGCGCCCCGAAGCCGCCCCCCGCTGGAGAGCGTCCGGCTGGCAGCCTCACGCGAAGCCGACAATGTGGTCAGGTGCCGCGTTGATCACGAAACCGCCGCTGTGGTCCCAGCGCCGAGCCAATTGCCGTCGACACGTGCCCGTCGATGCCGCTGGCGCGCCTATTGGCCGTGATCCGGATACCGTGCCGCGGTCGCAGCACTTAGTCCAGATTGCGGATTGGCGCGCTCGCTGCCGTGACCTTCACCGGCCCGCCCGGCGACGCCGCCACCATGTCGCGTGCCAGCTGCGGCTCGCCCATCCCGGGACGGCTTCGAGGACGGCGTCTGCGGTGGGGGCGTGGGCTGGCGGCGGCTGCTCTTCTTCTGGGGCGCTTTTGGGAGGGTGCCGCTGAGGCTGCGTCCTGGTGGTGGGCTGGAGTCAGGCTGCTGTGGGGAGGGGGTGGGGTGTGGGGGGTTCTTGGGTGTCGTGGAGGCCCATTGGGAGGGTGTCGCCCCAGAGCCAGTCGTTGACCGTGCCTTCGAAGTGGGCGGGAGGGCCTACGGCGAGGAGGCGGGAGGTCAACGGTGAGAGCTGGACCTGGAAGGGGGACGGCGGAGTTAAGGGGACGCGGCGGGTTGTGCCCCAGAAGTCGTTGAAGTCGCTCTGGGCCAGGTCGAGGACGTCGGGGATCGTTCGGTCGCGGACGGCCGGGCCGGTGGCCAGCCAGGACCAGTGGTCGGTCAGGAGGCGGCGGGCCGTGGTGCGCAGGACGTTGAGGGCGGTGAGGTCGTGCGGGCAGGCGACGTCGGTGATCTGGAGCTCGGGGAGGCCGAAGCGGCGCAGGCCGCGGGTGCGCAGGCGGAGGCAGGCGCAGCCGTTGACGCCTTCCGGATCGACGCCGGGGTCGGCGGCTGTGCAGCGGCCGTTGGCGCGGAACGGCGGTAGGACGTCGCCCAGCCACCGGTCGGCCAGAACGAAGCGCGTCCTCTCGTGGGCGGACGGCGTGAGGACGTGGCCCGTGACCAGGTCGGCGACTATTCCTCCGGTGGCTTCGGCGATGGCGTACGCGGCGGCGCGGGCCACTTGGACCGCTCTGGGCTGGTCGGTGATCGGGGCGAAGGCGGTGACGACGGCGAACTGCTCGGCGTCGTTGAAGGCGCGGGCGAGTTGCCGGTCCTCTGGTCGTGCCGCCTTGATCTGCCCCGGGTCCCAGCGGAGGTGGGCGAGGTCTTCACGGGTGACCTGGAGCTGGCGTGTGCCCAGGCGTCCGGCGATGTGGGAGAGGTAGGGGCCATCCGCGGTTCTGAGAAGGTCGGCGGGGCCGTCCGGGACGGTGGTGGCGGCCACGGCGAACCGCGACGTGGTGGTGGACGGGACCGGGAACGTGATCGTGGCCATGGGACTCCTCCTCGCCTTTCGGGACGTGCCCAGCTTGCGCGGCCGTCCGGGCGAGCGACAGGAGAACCGGGTTCTGTGGATAACCCGGCCGGCTGGGGCGGCTGTGAGGGCCGTGAGCGGGCGGGGTGGCGTGCGCGGTGGAGCGGGCCGGGCTCGTGGGGGAGGCGGGGTTCCGGTCTTGGGGCTGCCGGAGCGGGTGATCCGGCGGATCGGCCGGGAGGCACCGGTGACAGACACGTCTGTCTAGCTGCGACACGCCGTTCGCCATGGAAAAGACCAGCTTCGGCCGAATTCGCGGTGATTCGCGCGGCATCGACGGCGCAATCGGGGGGAATGTGTACGTTGGGGAGATCAACACTGCTGTGAGCTGCGGGGACGGGCCCCGCCGCCCAGCCTCGGAAACAGGAGGTCCCCGTGGCTCGAACACTGTCGAGGGGCACCCGTGTCACCGGTGCCGAACGCACCAGGCTCGCCGCCGAGCTCGCCCCGCGGTACGCGGCGGGCGAGAGCATCCGCGATCTGGCCGCCGAGACCGGCCGGTCGTACGGGTTCATCTACAACGTCCTGAAGGAGGCGGGAGTGCCGCTGCGCGGTCGGGGCGGCAACACCCGGCGCAAGAAGGACTGACCCGCTCCCAAGCCCAGCGAGACAAGGAAGAAGCGAGCACATGGCCGGACGTCCCCCTCGCCCCCCGGGGGGACCCCGCGCGCTACGGACCGCGGAACGCGCCGGTGACCTCGGAGCGCCCGTTCAGGCTGGTGAGGTCGGCGGCCGCCCGCCCGGCCACCCAGCCCTCATAGTTGGAGACCGAACCCGCCCGCCCCTTGGCGAGGTCGGGGAACATCGTGTCGACGGCCTGGTCGACGGCCTGGTCGCGCGCCGCCATCACGGGAAGCAGATCCTTCCCGCCGGCGCCCGCGGCCGCCCTGTCCGCCGCTCCCCGCAGCCGCTCCCCGATGCGGACGGCGTAGGCGTTGAGGAACGCGTGGCGGAACGAACGCGTCCGTGACCGTCCCCGCGCGTCGCGTCTGGGACCCGCGTGCACCATGGCGGACGTCGCCTGGACCAGCAGGGACGTGAACAAGACCTCCACCGCGGCCAGATCGGCCGGGAAGCCGAGGACGGTGGAGAACCCCAGCTCCCGATGCCAGATCGCGCGGCAGTGGTTGGCCTCGGCCACCACCGTCAGCAAGACCGCCTTGGGCGCGTCGTACGGACTGTCCACCGCGATGCGGCGTCCGTCCGGGCCGCTCATGTCGCCTGACTCCGCGGCGATCAGCGCATGGTCGATGCTGTGCCGGGTCATCAACTCCTGGGCACGTGTGCTGAGCGCCTCGGCTTCCTCGGGGAACTCGGTCGATTCGGCCTTGGCGAGGAGCGCGCGGACCCGTCCCAGAATCCGCTGATCAAGCTCAGCGCGCCTGTCGCCGCCGATCCCGGACTCCCCGGGAGGCCCGCTACGGGCCCTCCTTGAACCGGATGTATCCCCTCCAGGTCGGGATGTCCCCGTGGGGCCCCGGGCGTTCCCTGCGTCAGAACGGCTCCCACTTGAGGCACCGTAGCCGGGCTTGCCGGGGGGCGGGGTGATCGGAGGAAGCCTTGGGAGGGTTTCCAGGAGGTGGATGAGTTCGATGGCGCAGGCGACGTAGGTCGCGCGTTCGGCGCCTTCGCGGCGGCACCAGTGGGACGGGTGGGAGCCGTCGTCCGGCCACCACACGTCGGCCTGGATGGCGGCCAGTTGCTCGGTCCAGCGATCGTCGACCGCGCCGGGGGAGTAGGTGCGCGCCTCGTGGGCGATCGCGTCGGTGGCCAGGCGTGCGTGGCGGGCCGTATGGCGGCGGGTCGTGAAGCGCACCAGGTCGGCCGGTTGCCAGCCGCGCTGCCAGGCGGAGGCGATTCCGTGCCGCAGCCGGTCGGTGAGGCAGCGGTCGGTGACGGCCGCCCAGTCCGGGGTGCCGGGACGGTCGGCCAGTTCGCCCACGAGCCGCCGGAACGCGGCGCGGTCGCCGCGCGCGAGTGATCGCACCGCCTCGTCGGCGGCGAGGGCGGCCGAGGCCTCGAACGTCCGGCCGTACCGCCCGGTCTTCCGCACCGCCACTCCCGCCGTCCGACGTCGCCGGGGACGATTCTCCCATCCGGCGGCGACGAGGCTCGCCGCTGCCCGGCCGGAACGAGCAAAGCCTGCGTCGGGTAGCTCCTGCCGCAGGACGGGCGAACTCGTCCGAATCCTGTTCGGTCTCCGGGGCGGCGGACCGCGCCGAACCGGACTTGGACAAGGGGCGGATGGACCGCCGCCACATGCGGACATGACACTATGAGCGTGGACAACTTCGAATAGTGATCAATCCGATATCTTGATTGATTGAAAGATCCACCAGAGTGGCGCAAGCTGTCCCAGACGTCTGGAATGCCCCGCCCGTTCCTTCCGACCGACCGCCGACAGGACACGACTGATGTTCGAGATCTGGGAGACGAGTGAGCCCGCGCGGCTCATCAGTGACGCGGGGAGCCTGAAGGTCGCACTGGAGAAGGTCGACACCATGTGCCGGCTCAGGCACGACCAGGCCGCGGCGCACGTGGGCGAGACCGGCGAGGGCTACCACTTCGAGATCAGGGACCACGACGGCAAGGCGCTGGCGCGGCTGAGCTACGTCCCGGACACCTCCCGCGCGTACCAGAGCGTCGTGGTCGAGGAGATGCGCGGTCAGGACGGCGCCGGCTAGCAGCAGCCTCTCCGACAGCCCCCGGCCGTCGTCCGGGGGCTGTCGCATGTGCGGCCGGAGGCGGGCTCGTCACTCCTCGACGGTGACGACCGCTTCCTTGGCGTCCGGCTCCATGAAGCGCAGCATCGCTTCGCCTTCGGCCTTCAGCTCCTTGACGGCCGTCCGGGGGAGAGCCTCGAACGGGCGCATCCGGAGCGTGGCGACCTTGCGCTTGTACTCCGTCTCCCAGATGCCGCGCGCGAACCCGTCCCAGAGGAAGACGGCGCGGACGCGCAGGTTCTTGGTCGTCAGCATGGGGCGGTGGTCGTCGGCTATGACCCGTCTGCGGTCGGAGTGTGCGAGGACGAGGCTGTCGAACTCGGGCAGGAACCGTGCGGGGGCGGGAACGTCCTCATCCGGGCGCGGCGCCTCCGGCAGGTCGAACAGAACCCGGCCTTTGTCGTCGGTGAAGGTGCGCAGCCTCGGGCGAAGGCGTTCCAGGGCCTCACCGGTCGAAGGCAGGGCGGACCACGTCTGCGCGTCTGCGGCGGACGCCGGTCCGTAAGCGGCGAGGTAGCGCAGCATCAGTTCGTCGACGGCGTTCTCGGCGTCCGGCCCCGAATCCAGCCACGAGTCGGCGAGCGTGAAGCGCGACGTGCGCGGGAAGCCCCACCTGTCTTCGGTCGGCACCATGACCAGAGGGACGCACAACCGGACGGCATAGCCGAGAGCACGGTCGTTGACGTCGGGGAACTCTTGCTGGAGCAGCGCACGTATCTCATTGAACGTCAGTGGCTCTCTCTGCAAGAGAGAACGTGCGGCGGGGACCACCTTCTCCAGGTCGAGTCCCTTGGCGCGGTCGCCCAGCACACGCAGGCCACCGTCCAACATCGGCTGCATCGCGGTACGGAATGCCGTGTAGTCCGCGCTCGTCACCAGGTGCAGGGTGGCGCGCATCATGGTGGCGCGAACCAGCTCCCGGTCGTGCAAGGCAGAGTGCAGATCGGATGCCTGGAACCCTTCGATGCGCGTCCACAACCCCAGGAACGGCGGTTTGGGCTCCTGGGCCTGCATCCCGCACAGCCGCCCTACCGCCTCGGAAACGGGGATCGGCTCCCGTGCGAGCAGCATCTGCCGTGCCAGGGTGGCCCGGTTGAGGGCGCGGACGCTCAGGGTCTCTGTCATCCGTCCAGGATGCCGTGTTGACCGGTCTCCGTCGTATCGTGCCGGCCGAGCGTGAGCGTCAACCGCGACAAGGCAAGAGGACGGGGCCGCTGGCCCGCCCCCGAGCCTCCCTGCTTCATGGCCGGCGCGGACGCAGTGCCGATCATGATTGCCCGCTCCCCCTTCCGCGTCACGCGGCGACGCGATGGCCCTTGCGTGGTCGAGGCGTTCGCCGCCGCCCCTGGGGTCGATCGATGCGCGGTGTGACGGAGATCTCCGCTGCTGAATCTTCCCCAGAATCCGAGGTGCCGCCTGCGTGGCCAGGGAAGTACGCACCGTGCAGGACGCCCTCTGTCGTCCCGGTGGGCGAGGGAGGCGACCGCGGGGATCCGCGCTGGTCAAAGCGTTGCGAAGGCCCGGTGTGCGCGTCTTGGCGTGATCGATAACGAGCGACCGACGCCAGGGTTACGGCGGGATTTTTCTTGAAATGCACGTGCATCAGCCCTTGCACCTGCACGCCATTCCTAGCAGGATTGCCCCGGACCCCCGCACGTGAACTCCCCGGAGATCGCGATGACCGCACACTTGAACGACAGTGACCGACAGGCGCTGCGGCTGGCCCAGGATCTCCGCGAGGAGATGCGGGCGGCTCTGCCGCAGTCGCCGGCCCCGCCCTCGGTGTCCCCGTTCGTCGATCAGACCGGGATGCCGAGCGTCCTGCTGAGGATGGACGCCGAGACGGCCCGCGCTCTCATGGCCGTGCTGGCCGAGCGTCGCGGCGTGGCGGCGGAGCAGCGCCGGGCCGACGGCTCGCATGTCCCGCCACCCGTCCCGCCGCCCGCGGCCCAGGCCGTTCCGGCGGCGCAGGGCCCCGTCGTGGCGGCTCTGCCCTACGGTGAGCCCGCCTACGGCCAGCCTCCGTATGCGGAGGCGCCCTATGCGGAGGCCCCGTACATGGAGTCGCCCTACGCGGGAGCTCCCTATGCGGAGGCGCCCTACGTTCCGCCGCAGCCGAGCCCCGCCGTGTTCACCGGCGGCACCGGCCCGACCCCGCTCGTGCCCTCGGTCTACCCGACGCACTGACGGCTGACGACGTCCCGCGCGGCTCGCGGCCGTGCGGGTCTGCGGATGCGCCGTGCGGGTGTACGGCGCCACGCGGCCCCGATCATGCGGCCCCGATCATGCGGGCCGCTTCCCTTTTGCGGTCATACGTACGCTGTGACGGCTCCAGCGTGCACGTCTGCGGCCACGCGACTTCAGCGCCCATGAGGCCCGGGCTGTTCCCGCGTCCGGTGGCGGAGCGGTCCCGCCGGGCCGGAGCGCGGGTGGTCCAACCGAAGTAAAGATCTTTCTTGGTGTGGAACCGGCGCCCGGCGACTGGCCCTCAGCCCCGACGGGAAAGGCGTTCCGCCCCAGTTCGGGGTTAAAAGATCTACCTTCTCAAAGGTAAAGAAATCCCCCGTTTGGCGAAAGCACGGTAATGCCGTATATAGTCATCCCCAGGTCAGGGTCAAAGAAGCCTTGACCTGGCCAATCGCATAACCGCCGCTTCCCGCCCGCCAGGCGGGATCACTTTCGCCGAACGCAGCCGTACCATGCAGCGGCCGCGCACCGTGCTGGGCCCGTGAGCCCCCGGTCGGCATCCTTCCCGCTTCACCCGAACCCGTGTCATCACGCACGTCCGAGCCCGGTCGT
The DNA here is from genome assembly GCF_039540335.1 of Actinomadura verrucosospora. Classification (NCBI taxonomy): domain Bacteria; kingdom Bacillati; phylum Actinomycetota; class Actinomycetes; order Streptosporangiales; family Thermomonosporaceae; genus Actinomadura; species Actinomadura verrucosospora. The sequence goes on from NZ_BAABEV010000001.1 coordinate 435,140, forward strand.
GCGCGGCTGAGCGCGGGTGCGGTCCACCATGCCCGTGGATCGTTCCAAGGCGGGTCTCTTTCGCGGCGGCATCTCCCGAGTCTCGAGTCTCGGAGCCGTTCACCCCTGCCCGGAAACAGGCGCGTGACCTGCGTGTCCTTCCCGTGCCGAGCGGCAGCCCTGTACCCCGAACGAAGGATCCCCATGCAGCAGCGAGCGATCAACGTCATCCTGACCGGCGTCACCGGCACCGCCCTCGCGGGCATGATGGTGGCCGGTGTCGCCGCCGCGAGCGATGACTCCGCTCCCAAGAAGCAGTTCCTGCCGCAGCAGGCCGTGGCCGCGCAGGAGCACCAGACCCCCGAGCGGCCCGCCGACAAGGGCGCGCTGGGCGGGTTCACCGTGCCGAGGGCCCCCGTGAAGGCCGAGGCCGACACCAAGGCCGGCGCGAAGGCCGAGCCGAAGAAGGCCGCCAAGCCCGTGAAGAAGGGCCCGAAGGCCCTGCTCAGCGGCAAGACGACCGCGTCCTACTTCTGGGACGACGGGTCCGGAGTGAACGGCGACACCGGCGCCCCCGCCGGCGGCAAGCCGATGCAGAAGGGCCTGTTCGCCAGCCCCAGCTGGCCCATGCACACCAAGGTCAAGGTGACCTACAAGGGCCGCAGCATCACCGGCTTCGTCGGTGACCGCGGGCCCGGCGAGCCGTCCCACCGGGGCGTGATGCTCGACCTCGACACCTACACCTTCCGGTACCTGCTGGACGGCAAGAAGCCGGCGAGCAAGTACGACGCCGGCTCCGGCGAGGGCCACCTGAAGGGCGTCAAGTGGGAGGTCCTTTCCTGGGGCTCCGGCGCCGGGAAGAAGGGCAATCCCCGGCCTTTCGGCTCATGACATGAGGCCGGCGGACCATTCGTGAAACGGCTCACAGTGCGAATGTGAGCCCGGCCACGACCGGTTCGCAGGGCCTCTCCAAGACCCGGCGCAGGGCTGCCGGTGCATGGAAAACGGGGATTCCCCGGTATCGAAAGATCACCGGGGAATCCCCATTTTCAGCGTGCCCGCGTTCTCGCGCGCCAGCTCCCGCGACAGCTGTGCCACCGCGTCGTGGTCCTCCAGGACGGGCGCCGTCGACGCCCTGGAGGGAGATCGGCTCACCGAGCCGGAGCTGAGCCTTGCCATGAACGCCGGTTTCGCCGACCCCCTCTAGGCGGCCAGGAGGGAGATGACGGGAGCGAACGCCTCCATGGCCGCGTCCGGGACCTGGTAATAGGTGAACCCGAAGCGGTCGCGGCGGGCCAGCATCTGCTCGGCTATGTGCTCAGGCGGGCCCACGAACTGGGACGGCATGCCGAGGACGAGTTCGGTCGACGAGGCGCCCCAGCCGCGCGTCACCGCGACCTTCGCGGCGGCGCGGCGGGGGTCGGGGCCGAAGGCGGGCGTCACCATCATGCTCAGCTCGACGTCCCGGTCCCCGGCGGCCTCGCGGACCCAGTCGACCTTCCGGGCGATGGTGTCGGGAAGGCGCTCGGAGAGCTCGTCCGAGATCGTCCCCTCGGGCAGGGCGCGGGGAAGGATCCCGACGGTGTCGGCGTAGCGGCCGGCGATGCCGAGCATGCGCCGGCTGCCCGCGCCGACGACGAGGGGCGGGCGCTGCTCCGGACGGGGGAAGACCGTGAGGCCGTCGATCGTGTAGTGCTCGCCGGTGAACGAGCTCTTCTCGCCGCTCAGCAGGCCGCGCAGGATCCGCAGCGACTCCGCCAGCCGCCCGACCCGCGTCCCGGGCGGGTCGAAGGGCATCCCGGCGGCCGCGTACTCCTCGCGCAGCCAGCCCGCGCCGAGGCCCAGCTCGAACCTCCCGCCCGACAGGTGGTCGAGCGTCGCGGCCTCCTTGGCGAGCATGACCGGGTGCCGGAAGTCGTTGGACAGCACCATCGTGCCCAGCCGCAGTGTGCTCGTCGCCGCCGCGGCGGACGCCAGCGCCACCATGGGCGCGAGCTGTTCGCCGAACGGCTCGGCGACGAAGTGGTCCCGCAAGGTCAGGACGTCGTATCCCAGCTCTTCGGCGCGGCGGGCCGTGCCGGCCAGTTCCGCGCCCGAGCGGATCGACTCGCCCACCACGCCGAAGCGGAAGTTCCTGTGCATGTTCCGAGCGTGCCCCGTGGCAGGGCAGTCTGGCTGGCAGGAATGCGACATGAGGGTCGGACCGGCGGAACGAGGCGAGCGGCTCGGTCGCCGTCCGTGCGGCGTAAGGGCGTCACCGACTGCCCCGTTCGCGCCGGTCGTTTCCAGGCTGCGACGTGCCGCGCGGTTTTTCAAGCAGCGGGCGGCCTACCCGCCGACACGCTGGGACAGGACCCGTCCCGGCCAGTCGCCCACGGTGAAGGCGGCGTCCGTCTCGAAGCCGTTGCCCCGGTAGTACTCCACCAGCCGCCCGTCGCCGCCGCCGTAGCAGTCGACGCGCAGCAGGCCCACGCCCTTCGCCCTGGCCTCGTCCCTCGCCTTGGCGATCAGCGCGCCGCCCACCCCGTGCCCGGCGAACGCCCGGTCGGTGACCAGGAGGGTGATGTAGAGCTCCGGCTCGTCGACCGGGTCGACATAGTGCGGGGGGCCGGGCGCGACCGCCATGACGCCGGCGGGCCGCCCGTCGACCCGCGCCACCCAGATCTCGTCGTCGCGGGCGATCGCGGAGATCCGCTCGACGCGGCGCGGATCCTCCGACCAGGGCTCGCCGCCCCACTGGCCCGTGCGGCCGTTGGCGGCGAGCCACGCCACCGCCCCGTCCAGCATCGCCAGCATCATCGGCGCGTCGCCGGGCCCGCCCTTGTGGATCTCCATCGCACCTCCTCGTGAGGGAGATCCTGGCAGTTCACGATCGCCGGGGCGAGGGGCTCAGGAGCCGATGAAGCCGTGCGCGCGGGTGAAGAGGCCGAGCGTGATCGAGTGGAGGAGGTCGCCGGTCTCCCTGGGGGCCTTGCCCGCGAACGCGCGGGCGTGCGTGCCCTCCAGGACGATGCCGAGCTTGAAGCAGGCCAGCACCGCGTACCAGGTGATGGACGACAGGTCGCGCCCGGCGACGGCGTCCGCGCGCTCGGCGTAGACCTCGACCAGCTCCTCGGCGGTGGGCAGGCCGCCCGCGGCGCCGAGCGGCCCGGCGAGGGCGGCGCTCTGGTCGGCGCGGTCGGGCCAGGTGGCCAGCAGCCAGCCGAGGTCGAGCAGCGGGTCGCCGATGGTGCTCATCTCCCAGTCGACGATCGCGGCGACCTCCGGGCCGTCGAAGGAGTACATCAGGTTGGCCAGGTGGTAGTCGCCGTGCATGATCCCCGGGCGCCACGCCTTGGGACGGCGCTCCTCCAGCCACCGCGCGACGTCGTCAAGCCCGGGGATGTCAGGCCCGGGATAGCCGTCCAGCGCGCTGTAGGAGTCGAGTTCGGACATCCAGCGGCCCACCTGCCGTTCCAGGAAGCCCTCGGGCTTGCCGAAGTCGCCGAGGCCGACCGCCTCGTGGTCCACGGCGCCCAGCGCGGCGAGCGCTCTCGCCGCGTTCAGTCCCATCTCGCGCCGGACGCCCGCGTCGCGCGCGTGCAGATCGGGCAGCGTGACCGACGCGTTGAAGCCGTCGACCGGGGTCATCAGGTAGAAGACCGCGCCGCCCATGACGGTCTCGTCCGGGCAGGCCGCGATGAGGCGCGGCGCGGGGACGTCGGTTCCGTCGAGGGCCCCCAGCACGCGGGCCTCGCGCCGCAGGACCTCGTTCGTCCTCGCGCGCAGGTGGCCCGGGCCGCGCCTGAGCACGTAGTCGCGTCCGCCCCGCCGGAACCGGACCAGCGTGTTCTGGGTGCCGCCCGCCAGCCGCTGGACGTCCTCGAACGGGCCGCCCGGCAGGCCCCGGCCCTCCATCCACCCGGCCAGGACGTCGAAGTCCACCAGGGCGCGGTCGATCTGCTCAGGCTGCACGGCGGTCCCTTTCCGTCGCTCGATGTACCGGAGAGTAACAGTCATGCACTTGCATTACTTACTGAGGTACACCGATTATCGGGGAAGACGACCGAGGAGGCTCGCCATGGCTTGGGACTTCGAGACCGACCCCGCCTACCAGGAACTTCTCGACTGGGCGGACGCCTTCGTCCGGGACGAGGTCGAACCCCTGGACCTGGTGCTCGGCGACCCCTACGACAAGTCCGACCCCCGCTACAAGCGGCTCGTGCGCCCCCTCCAGGACCGAGTGCGCGAGAAGGGCCTGTGGGCGTGCCACCTGGGTCCCGAACTGGGCGGCCAGGGGTACGGGCAGGTGAGGCTCGCGCTGCTGAACGAGATCCTGGGCCGCTCGCGCTGGGCGCCGTCCGTGTTCGGCTGCCAGGCGCCCGACTCCGGCAACGCCGAGATCATCGCCCATTTCGGCACGCCCGAGCAGAAGGAGCGCTACCTGCGCCCCCTGCTGGACGGCGAGATCTCCTCCTCGTACTCGATGACCGAGCCGCACGGGGGAGCCGACCCGACCCTGTTCACCACGCGCGCCGTCCGCGACGGCGACGGCTGGGTCGTCAACGGCGAGAAGTGGTTCTCCTCCAACGCCCGCCACGCGACCTTCCTGATCGTGATGGCCGTGACGAACCCGGACGTGTCCGCCTACGAGGGCATGTCGATGTTCATCGTCCCGGCCGACGCGCCCGGGCTGGTCACCGTCCGGAACGTGGGCGTCGGCGGCGAGCGCGAGGGCTCCCACGGCTACCTGCGCTACGAGGACGTCCGGGTGCCGGCGGAGAACCTCCTCGGCGACGAGGGCGGCGCGTTCGCGATCGCCCAGACCCGCCTCGGCGGCGGCCGCATCCACCACGCCATGAGGACAATCGCGCAGGTCCGCAAGGCGTTCGACATGATGTGCGAGCGCGCGGTCTCCCGGCGCACGCGCTTCGGCCCGCTCGCCAGGATGCAGATGACCCAGGAGAAGATCGCCGACAGCTGGATCGAGATCGAGCAGTTCCGGCTGCTCGTCCTGCGCACCGCCTGGCTCATCGACAAGCACCGGGACTACAAGGCCGTCCGCAAGGACATCGCGGCGGTGAAGGCCGCGATGCCGAAGGTCTACCACGACGTCGTCCAGCGCGCGATGCACCTGCACGGCGCGCTCGGCGTGTCGAACGAGATGCCGTTCGCCGCCATGATGATGGGGGCCGAGGCGATGGGCATCGCCGACGGCCCCACCGAGGTCCACAAGATCACCGTGGCCCGGCAGCTGCTGCGCGACGTCGAGCCCGTCGAGGGGCTGTGGCCGTCCGGCCACCTGCCCACCCGCCGGGAGGCCGCCCGCGAGCGGTACGCCGAGGCCCTGGAGCATGCGATCGGCAATGAGTGACACACGGGAACGACTGCTGGACGCCGCCGAGACCCTCTACGCCGCCCGCGGCGTGGACGCCGTCAGCCTCCGCGAGATCCTCCAGGAGGCCGGCGCCCGCAACGCCACGGCCGTCCAGTACCACTTCGGCGACCGCGCCGGGATCCTGCGCGCGATCTTCGCCCGGCACGCCCCCGAGGTCGAGGCCCGCCGGCACGCCCTGCTCGACGCCTACGAGGACGGCGAGCAGGGCGTCCGCCCCCTGGCCGCCGCCCTCGTCCGGCCCATGGCGACCCGCCTGGCCGACGCGTCGGGGCGCTCGTACCTGCAGATCTGGGCGGACGTGCTGAACCGCCCGGAGCCCCTCGTCCCCATGGCGGTCCTGGACGACCCGCGCGACAGCCTCTGCCGGTGGCGGACCCTGGTGGAACCCCTCCTGGAGGAGGACGCGGCCCGGCTGCACCGCCGCTTCACCGCCATCCTGTACGCCGCGATCGAGCTGGCCCGCCGCGCCCGCTCCGGCCCCCGCACCGACGACCGCCTGTTCACCAGCTACCTGATCGACGTCGTCGCGGCGATCCTCGGCGCCCCCGTCTCCCCGGAGACCCGCCGCCTCGCCTCCGAACGCGACGCCGCCCGCCGCTGATCGCCGGAAGAGCAGGTCACATTCGTCCAAGACGGGGGACTCCGCTTCCCGCAGACTGGGCATCCCAGACCCAGGGAGGGACGACATGACCAGCGAGATCCGCCGCACCTTCTACCCGCTGATCCGGGCGGCCGACCCGGCCAGGACGCTCGACTGGCTGGAGAAGGCGTTCGGCTTCGAGCCCGTGGACGTGCACAAGGACGACGAGGGCGCCATCGTGCACGCCGAGATGCGCTACGACACCGGCCTCATCATGTTCGGGCCCGCCTCGACCGCCACGGCCGCCGTCTACGTCGCCGTCGACGACCCCGACGCCCACCACGCCCGCGCGAAGGCCGCCGGGGCCGAGATCTTTCGCGAGCCGGCCGACCAGGACTACGGCTCCCGCGACTACGCGGCCCGCGACCCCGACGGCAACGAGTGGTACTTCGGCACCTACCGCCCCTGACTCCGCAAGGGGGCCGATCGCCCTCAACCCTCATGATTAATGAGGGGATTCGCGAGAAATGCGGTGCTACGGTGCGGGGGCCGGCCGCGGGACTTCGGTGCGACTTCCGGAACTTGCCTATTAAGCGATGCTTCGCTGCTCGCGCCCCCATTCCCCGGCCGGCGCCTTCGACCGACCGGGGGAGTGATGAGCGAGACGTTCGCCGACCTCGTCGCGTGCGAGGACGTGCTGATGTTCGTGAACGCGGCGATCACGTCCACCGGGCAGCGGGAGTTCCACCACGGTTCGGGGGAGCAGCGGCTCAGCCTGGAGTTCCTGCACGAGTACATGCTGGAGAACTACCGCGACATGTACGCGGCGGTGCTCGCGCTGGACGTCAACGACCACAACGCGGCGATCATCATCCGCAATCTCCTGGTGCGCGCGGGCGACGTGGGGGTCGAGCGGCGGCGCGGCGAGGGGCGGCTGATCGCCCGGCGGCTGGAGACGCTGCCGCCGCAGCGGGTGTACCGGCTGTTCCGCGACCTGCGGCGGCTCGGCGTGAACAACCGGCGGACGCGCGCCGTCATCCGCGACTGGATGGCCGGGCGCCGCGACCCGGCCTTCGACTCCGTCAAGTACCGGACGGCGGTGAAGGACGCGGCGCGGCACGCGCATCTGCGGCTCCGGGGTGAGCAGGCGGCGTTCCTGTTCGCGCCGTCCGGCGTCAAGGCGTTCCAGACGCCCCTCTACGAGCAGTGGCGGCGGGCGCACTACGAGCAGGCCGCGATCTACGAGCTCCCGTACACGGTCGCGGAGGGCTTCGCGGCCAAGCACAAGATCCCCCGCGAGGTCTTCCTGGAGCGGATCCAGCACCGGATGACGCGGCTGGAGCGGTTGCGCCTGCAGGAGAGCGCGCGGGAGGCGAAGGTCGAGGCCGTGCGGGCCGACCTGGGCGAGATGCCGCTGACGAGGCTCGCCTCGTACGTGCTGGCGTTGCCGCTGGACGACCGGGCCCGGCGGCGAGCCGAGCTGACCCTGGCGCTGCGCACCGCCGCCCGGCGCGTGGCCGGGGCCGCGCGCGGCTCGTGGGGACGGGTCACGGCCGTTCTGGACGACAGCTACTCCTCGCTGGGCTCGGGGGAGAAGCGCAGGCGCCCGCTGGCGGTCGCGCTCGCCGCGCACTACCTGCTGGAGGCGCTCGCGAAGGAGTACACGCCGCTGTGGACGTCGGGACGCACCGACGCGCTGCTGACGTACCCGTCCGGTCCGACGCCGCTCGGCCATCGGATCATCGACGCGCTGGAGACGGCGCCCGAGCGGCTCCTCATCGTCTCCGACGGGTGGGACAACGCGCCGCCGGGACTGGCCGCGGACGTCCTGCGGGTCTGGCGGACGCGCCTGGACCCCGGGCACCGCCGCGCCCCGGGGCAGCGGGTCATGATCGTGCACCTGAACCCGGTGTACGACGCGGACGGATTCGACGTGCGGCGGCTGGCGCCGGGCGTACCGACCGCGGGCGTCCGGGACGCCGAGGACCTGCCGACGCTGGTCGAGCTGGCCCGGTTCGCCGAGGGGCGGGTCGGCCTGCCGAAGCTGCGGGCGCACCTGGCCGACCGGACCGCCCGCTTCCTCGGGGAGGGTGTATGACGACCGCGCTGGACGGGCTGGAGACGAGGCCCGCGCAGGTGTGGGGCTCGATCAGGCTCGTCCCCCTCGTCCGGGACGAGCCCGTGCCGCACCTTAGGCTGCACCGGAAGGCGTTCGAGGAGCCGGTGACCGTCGTGGACGTGGGTGACGCGGCCTATGTCTCGTTCGTGCCCCACGCCTTCGTCGCGACGTGGAGCGAGGGCGACCAGGCGCAGGCCGCCTCGTACGGGGCGCGCCTCCTGGAGCGGGACACCCGGGCGGCCCCGCCGCGCATGCCCGTGCGGTTCACGCGGCGGATGGCGAGGAAGGCGGGCAAGGACCGGCTCCGGTTCCTTCCCCTGCACCTGGCCGTCGAGGGCTATCTGGCGCTGCACTTCGGCGGTCCGGAGATCGCCTGGGAGGAGTGGTCGCGCCGGGCGGTCGCGCACGGGCTGTCGCCGCGCTGCGAGGAGACCTACCTCGGCCGGCGGGTGGGCGGCCTGGAGGACGCGCTGAGGATCTTCGAGATCCATCCCGGGCAGTGCGGCGTGCTGGTGTACGCCGCCGACGCCCTGGCCAGCGCGTTCGTCGTGCCGCACCCCGACGACTACCGGGCGCTGCACCCGACGCTGGTCGAGGACCTCTTCGGTGAGCTGATCTACATGTACGGCCTGCTGGGCGCCCCGGCGCGCGACCTGTCGGCGCCGATCGACCCCGCCGGGATCAGGACCCTGGGCGATCTGCGCGCCGCGGTGGAGATCCGCGAGGCGGAGTGGGCCGCCTTCCACGACGAGGTCATGGCCGGGCGGCTCTTCGACGAGGACGGGTCGCGCCAGAGGGTGCAGTCGCTGCACGGGTTCGAGCTGGCGCGGTTCCTGCCCTCGTTCGCGCTGGGCCGGGAGAACCACATCGGGGAGATGATCACCGGCGGGGACGGCGAGATCGCCTACCTGAAGACGTTCCGACTCTCGGAGGCGCAGGTCAGGCGCGGGTACCTCCTCAAGCGGCTGGCCGAGCACGACTGGCGGCTGGGCGCCACCGCCGCCGCTCTCGGCACCGACCGCGCGGGCCTGGCGCTGCGCCTCGAACGGGCCGGGTTCGGCTACCTGCTGCGCCAGGACGTCCTCGACCACTTCCGGGCGCAGCGCCGCGCTACCTGAGGCCCGCGAAGAGGTCGTCCTCCCGGGCCGGCGCCTCGATCCGGCTGAAGCGGCGGACGAACGCCTCCGACGAGAACGCCGCCTTCTGCATCTCCTCCGGCAGCTTCAGCAGGAAGATGTTCTCGCCCTGGCTGGCGTGCGCCAGCAGGGCGTCGCGCTTGGCCTCGAAATGGGCGGAGACCTCCAGCACGCTGGTGATCAGCTCGTCGGGGGTGCCGAAGTCCTCGGGCGGCTCGAAGCCGAGGTCCAGACCCGCGGCCCGGGCGGCCTCGAACATCTGCTTGATCCCTGACCGGGGAATGGCCGTGTAGTAGAGCTTGTCGGGAATGCCGGTCTGCTCGGCGGCGGCGAGCGCGATCCGGTGGGCCTGGATGTGGTCGGGGTGCCCGTAGCCGCCGTTCTCGTCGTAGGTGACGACCACCTGCGGCCGGTAGCGCTCCATCAGCGCGGCGAGCCGGGCGGCGGACTCCTCCAGCGGGATGTTCGCGAACGCCGCCGGGTCGTCGTTGGTCGACCAGCCGTCCATGCCGGAGTCGCGGTAGCCGAGCAGCTCCAGGTGGCCGATGTCGAGCAGGGAGGCCGACTCGCGCAGCTCGGCGAGGCGGCGCCGCGCCACCTCCTCGGCGTCGTGCCCGGGCTCGCCGGGCTTCACGCCGCCGGAGTCGTCGCCCTGCTCCCCGTTCGTGCAGGTGACCAGGACGGTGCGAACGCCCTCGGCCGCGCTGCGGGCGAGCAGGCCGCCGGTTCCCAGCACCTCGTCGTCGGGGTGGGCGTGGACGGCCATCAGCGTGAGTTCTTGCGTCATTCGGGTCTCCTCGCAGGTTCGGCCGTCCACTCTATGTCCCGGGTGTGACAGTCGATCATGCCTGCGAGGTGGACTCGGCCCCCTTCAGGTCGGCGACCGTCAGCGGGTGCGCGGGCGCGTCGAACGGGAACACCGAGGAGGCCTCCATGCCGTCCAGCACGAGCAGCTCGCCGGGGTCCAGGAGCCGCCAGCCGGGGTCGTCGTCCAGGCGCTCGCTGGCGAGGACGCACGCGGGCGTCGGCTCGCGGTGCCTGGACACCTTCACCTGGCCCTCCTCGCGCCCCGCGCCGAGGTGGCGTTCCGCGCCCGGCTCGGTCAGGTGCGGGGTGGACACCCACAACTCGTGGGTGTCGGGGTAGCGCAGCGCCCACAGCCGCCCCGACTCGGCCAAAAGGATGTTCAACGCGAAGACCGGCAACTCGGCGGCGATGCGCCGGACGGCCGCGATCAGCCCGGACGCGGTGTCGCCCTGCCGCCGGATCTCCGCGGTGATGTAGGCGAACACGTACTCCGAGTCGGTCTGCCCCTTGATCGGCGCCCGCTCGACGTCCGTGAGCCAGGAGCCGAGGACGTCGACGCCCCGCACCACCCCGTTGTGGGCGAACAGCCGGTCGTCCATGACGAAGGGGTGGGAGTTGTGGACGTCGGGCGCGCCGGTCGAGGCGTACCGGACATGGGAGATGAACGTGTGCGACACCACGTGCCGCGCCTCGGAGTTGAAGTCGGCGTCCTGGAACGCGGCGACGGGGGCGCGGTCGCGGACGGGCTCCCCGCCGAGCGAGAACCAGCCGAGACCCGTCCCGTCCGGCATCCGGCGGGACTGCGAGCGCAGGCTGTCGGGAGCGTCCAGCAGCCAGAAGGTGGCGCGGACGCGGGGTCCTCCCGTGGTCATCCCGAACAGGCGGCACATGCAGGGACGATGCCCGCTCGGCGGCGGCCTAAGACTCCGCGCGCCGAATCGCCTTCGACGGGCGGCCCGGGATGCCGTACGGTCCGTGTATGGGGTCGCCGGTGGTTCTGCTGGACGTTGACGGAGTGCTCAACCCGTTCGAGCGGCCGCACCGCGGCTTCCAGCGGCACGAGTGCTCCCCGAACGGGATGACGTACAAGCTGTGGCTCTATCCCGGGCACGGGGCTGCGCTTCTCCACCTGGCCGAGTCCACCGGCGCGGAGCTGGCCTGGGCGAGCTACTGGTGCGACAGCGCCAACGAGTGGATCGCTCCCCGCATCGGGCTTCCGGAACTGCCGTTCGTGCCGATCCCGCGGTTCCCCGGCATCACGGAGGGGCGCACGCTGGGCGCCTGGAAGGCCCGGCACGTCGCCGCGTGGGCGGAGGACCGGCCGTTCGTCTGGTTCGAGGACGAGCCGGACGCCACCGAGTGCATCGCGGGGGAGCCGGACGTCGCCGACCACCTGCTCGTGGAGATCGACCCGCTGACCGGCCTGACCGACGACCACGTCGAGGCCGCCGCGGCCTGGCTGCGCGCCCGCACCGGCTGATCGCGGGCGCGGGCGAGGTTCCAAACGTCCAATACATCCCTTCCGGGGGCCTCCTAGCGTCGTGGAGGACAAGGAAGGGAGTCGACCATGCCCAGATCACCACTGATGGACCTGGCCTTCGGGTTCATGCCGGCGCAGATGATCCACGTCGCCGCCGAGCTCGGGGTGGCGGACGCGTTCACCGAAGGCAGGCCGAGTTCGAGCACCGAGCTGGCGGAGGCGACCGGCGCCCACGCGCCGTCCCTGCACCGGCTGCTGCGCGGCCTCGCCGGCCTCGGCGTCGTGGAGCAGAAGGAGCCGGACCTGTTCGCGCTGACGGAGGAGGGGCGGCGGCTGCGCGCGGACGCCCCCGACTCGATCCGCTCGCTGATCAGGCTGTTCTGCGGCCCGCAGGTGTGGCGGACGTGGGGCGACATGGCCGAGACGGTCCGCACGGGCGAGTACGCGTGGGAGCGGGTGACGGGCAGCACGCCGTTCGAGTACTTCGCCTCGGACGCCGAACTGTCGGCGACGTTCAACCGGGCGATGGCCGAGCACACCCGCGACGTCGCCCCGGCGTTCATCGAGGCGCACGACTTCGCCCGCTACGGGACGGTCGCCGATCTCGGCGGCGGGGACGGCACGCTGCTCGCCGCGATCCTGCGGGCCCACCCCGGCCTGCGCGGCGTCCTGTTCGACCTGCCGACGGGGCTGGCCGACGCGTCCGGCCCCCTGGCCGACGTCGCCGACCGGGCCGAGATCGTGCCGGGCGACTTCTTCGAGGCCGTCCCCGCGGGCCCCGGCGCCTACGTGCTCAAGAGCGTCATCCACGACTGGGACGACGAGAAGGCCGCCGCGATCCTGCGGAACTGCCGGGCCGCGATGGGCCCGGACGACCGGGTGCTGCTCCTGGAGCAGGTCATGCCGGAGATGGCCGCGCCGGAGACGGCGGGCATCGTCCGCAACGACCTCAACATGCTCGTGGCGACCGGCGGGCGGGAACGCACCGAGGCCGAGTTCCGGGAGCTGCTGGACGGCGCGGGGCTCACGGCCGTCTCGCTGACCGGGCCGCTGCGTGAGACCGCGTACCACGTCATCGAGGCGGCGGTCGCGGACTAGCTCATGTCAGGGGCCGCTTACGGCGCGGGCGCGCGGCCGTGCAGGATGGGAGCGCCGCAAGCAACCCGACGAAGGAGTGTCGCGTGAGTTCTCTCGACGGCCGCACGGCCCTGGTCACCGGAGGAAGCCGGGGAATCGGCCGGGCCATCGCCCTGGCGCTGGCAGCGGACGGCGCCAGGGTCGCCGTCGCCTACCGGCGCGACGACGAGGCCGCGCGCAAGACGGTCGCCGACATCGAGGCCGCGGGGGCCTGGGGCCGCGCGTTCCGCGCCTCGGTCGACGACCTCGACCAGTGCCGTTCCCTGGCCGCGCGGGTGGAGGCGGAGCTGGGCGAGCTGGACATCCTCGTGCACAGCGCCGGGATCGCCAGCCGCGGCAACAGCGTCGCCGACACCGACCCCGCCGAGCTGGAGCGGGTCATGCGCGTGCACGCGTTCGGCCCGCACCACCTCAGCCAGGCGCTGATCCCGCTGATGAGGCGCGCCGAGCGCAGCGACATGGTCTTCGTCTCGAGCGTCGCCACGGACCTGATGCCGCCGTTCGGCGGCCCCTACGCGATGGGCAAGGCGGCGATGGAGGCGCTCGCCCGGGTGGTCGCGAAGGAGGAGCGCGGCAACGGCATGCACGTCAACGTCGTCGCGCCCGGCCTGGTGGACACCGAGATGGGCCGCCGTCTGGTCAGGGCGACGGCCGGCATCGAGGACATCCGGCAGCAGGACGCCGCGTCCCCCTACGGTCACGTGTGCACGCCCGAAGAGGTCGCCGACGTGGTCCGGTTCCTCGTCTCGGACGCCGCGTCCTACGTGACCGGGCAGCGCGTCGTCGTGGACGGCGGGACGTTCTGACGCTCAGTGGCGCGTCCAGTCGGGCTGGGCGAAGTCGGCGACCCGGGCCGGCCGGCCGAGCAGCACCACCTCGCGGAACTGCCACAGCATCGCGCCGGTGGGGGCGTGGACACGCCACCCGGGGCCCAGCCACATCTGCAGCAGACGCCCGCCGCCCGGCTGCGGGACCCAGACGGGGGTGGCGTCGTCGGCGAGTCTGCGCAGGGTCGTGTGATGGACGGAGTGGACCTCGTCCGGGCTCGGCGCGAGCGGGCCCGGGTCGTCCAGCGCCACCACGACCGGTGTGATCGCGAAGCCCGAGGCGGCGGGGAAGTCGTCGAGCCTGCCGAGGACGTCGGCGGGGCCGGCGGCCAGGCCGATCTCCTCGTGCAGTTCGCGCAGCGCCGCCTGCTCGGGGGTCTCGCCGTCCTCCAGACGGCCGCCCGGCAGCCCCCACTGGCCCGCGTTCCGGCCCCGAAGGGCGCGCTTGATGAGGATCACCGACGGGACGCCGTCGTGCTCGACCGCGCACAGCACCACCCCGGCGCGGCGCAGGCCGGGCGCGTCGGGGACGGTGGTGTGCTCGAACGAGCCGAGCCGTCCGGCGGCGAGCGTCCGGAACGCGGCGAGGTCGTCGAAGGGGCCGGAAAAGGGGACGCTCATGCGTCGATCCTGCCAGGCCCCGCGCCCGCCTCCCGCGCGTACCGGCCGGGCGAGGTACCCACGGCGGCCGTGAAGTCGCGGGTGAAATGCGCCTGGTCGGCGTAGCCGAGTTCGGCCGCCAGCTCCGCCCAGTCGACCCCCGCTCCGGACGCGGCCCGCTCGGCGGCCTCCTGCATCCGGAACCGCCGGATCACCCACTTCGGGCCGGCGCCCACGTACTCGTGGAACAGGCGCTGCAGGCTGCGCGGGCTCAGCCCGACCTCCTCGGCCAGCTCGCCGACCCGCACCAGGCCCGGCCGCGACGCGATCCGCTCGACGACCGCGGCGGCCTTGGCGGCGGACGGGTCGGGCTCGGGCGCACGGGCGGACAGGAACGCCGCGAGCAGGTCGACCGCCGCGTGCGCGTCGGCGGTCGCGAACACCTCCCCGGCGAGGTTCAGGCCCTCCTCGCCGAAGACCTCGTCCACCCCCGGGAACCGGCCGGTCAACGTGGACACCGGCGCGTCCATGAACGGCCTGAACCCGCCGGGCCGGAAGGCGGCCCCCACCACGCGCCCCTCGCCGTGGATCTCCTCGACGAAGTCGTCCCGCACGACGCCCGCGATCCGCGCCCGCGTCGTCCCGGCGGTCAGGTAGCTGGTGAACGTGACGTGGACCGACGGGCGCGTGAGGATCCGCTGGCGGTGTGGCGGGCGTCCCCGAAGGTCCCAGCGCAGCACCCAGAAGTTCGCGACGAACGGCGCGAGCGCGGCGGGCGGTTCGAGCCGCTCGATCCGGAACCGCTCCAGGCCCGTCCGCGCGTGCAGGATGCCCCGCGTCCCGCCGGGTAGGGGTCCTTCCACCGGCCCAGGCTAATCGGTGTCGCGTTTGTTCAAGACCGGCGCCGCCGACTCGTCCTAACGTGCAGGTGTGTTCGAACGGACGAGCGAGGAAGAGACCATGGATATCCGGAGCCAGATGACGCCCGCCGCGGAGGCCGCGGCGCGGATCGTCCTGGAGGTCCCCGAAGAGAGGATGGACGCGCCCACACCCTGCCCGGACTGGGACGTGCGGGCCCTTCTCAACCATCTGATCTTCTGGAGCGCGCGGGGCGAGACCGCCGCGCGCAAGGCGCCGCCCGCCGGACCGGGGGAGGACCACGACTTCACCGCCGAACCCGGCTGGGCCGAGCGCTTCGCGGAGCAGGCCCGCCGGACCGCCGAGGCATGGCAGGACCCGGCCGCCTGGGAGGGGAACACCAGCCTCACCGGCAACAAGGAGGGCATGCCCGCAGGGTTCATCGCCGGGATCGTCTTCGGCGAGTGCGTCCTGCACGGCTGGGACCTCGCCGTCGCCGCCGGCCGCGAGCCCGCCTTCCCGGAGCCGGTGCTCCAGGCCGCCTGGCAGCAGGTCGCCTCCACGGCCGAGATCAGCCGCCAGTACGGCGCGCTCGGTCCCGAGGTCGCCGTGCCGGACGACGCGTCGCTGCTCGACCGCCTCCTCGGGCTGTCCGGCCGCGACCCGTACTGGAAGCCCTGAAACCCGGGCCCGCGCGCGGGTCCCGGCGCGAGCGGGGCCCCGCGCGCTCTACGCTGGTAGGCATGTCTTCGACCTCTTCGATCCGCGTACGTTTCGCCCCGTCACCGACCGGCATGTTCCATGTCGGCGGCGCCCGTTCGGCGCTGTTCAACTGGGCGATGGCCGCCCAGTCGGGCGGGACGCTCGTGCTGCGGATCGAGGACACCGACGCCTCCCGCAACAGCCCCGAATGGACCGAGGGCATCATCCGCGCCCTGGCGTGGCTCGGGATGGACGGCGGGCAGTACGAAGGCCCCTACTTCCAGTCCGCCAACGCCGACAAGCACGCCGAGGCCGTCCACACGCTGAAGGACGCCGGGCGCGCCTACTACTGCGACTGCTCCCGCGAGGCCGTCATCGCCCGGACCGGCGACCAGCACAAGGGCTACGACGGCTTCTGCCGCGACCGCGGCCTGGAGGCGGGTCCCGGACGCGCCCTCCGGTTCCGCACCCCCGACGAGGGGCAGACCACCGTCGTCGACCTGCTGCGCGGCAAGCCGGTCTTCGACAACGCCGTCCTTGAGGACTTCGTCATCGCCCGCGCCGACGGGTCCGTCACGTTCCTGCTGGCCAACGCGGTCGACGACATGAGCCAGGGCATCACCCACGTGGTGCGCGGCGAGGAGCACCTGTCCAACGCGCCCAAGCAGCAGCTGCTGTGGGAGGCGCTCGGCGCGGAGCCCCCGGTGTGGGCGCACGTGCCCGTCATCGTCAACGAGAAGCGGCAGAAGCTGTCCAAGCGCCGCGACAAGGTCGCCCTGGAGGACTACCGCGCCGAGGGCTACCTCGCCGAGGCCATGCGCAACTACCTGATGCTCCTCGGCTGGGCGCCGTCCGACGACCGCGAGATCGTCCCCTGGGACGTGATGGTCGACGAGTTCCGCATCGAGGACGTCAACACCTCGCCCGCCTTCTTCGACGTCAAGAAGCTCCGCGCGATCAACGGCGAGTACATCCGGGCCCTGGCGCCCGAGAAGTTCATCGCCGAGTGCCTGCCGTTCCTGCAGGAGGCGCCCTTCGACGTCGACGTCGCGGTGTTCGCCGAGCTGGCTCCGCTCGCGCAGACCCGCGTCGCGCTGCTGTCGGAGATCGTCCAGATGATCGACTTCGCGTTCCTGGACGAGCCGCCGTCCGACGAGCAGTCCTGGAACAAGGCCATGAAGGAGCCCGCCGCCGCGATCCTCGCCGCCGCCGAGGCCGCCTACCAGGACGCGCCGTGGAACGCCGCCGAGCTGAAGGACCGGCTGGAGCGGGTCGGCGCCGAGCACGGGCTCAAGCTCGGCAAGACCCAGGCGCCCGTCCGCGTCGCCGTCACCGGCCGCACCGTGGGGCTGCCGCTGTTCGAGTCCCTGGAGATCCTGGGCCGCGACCGAACCCTCGCCCGCATCGCCGCCGCCCGCGCCCGGCTGGAGGCCGGCGCCTAGCCGCCCCCGCGGCGGCCGCGAAGCGGTCAGTCCGCGGTGGGCGCCTGCCCGTCCAGGGCCTCGCGGAGGAGCATGAGCCTGTGGCTGAGCTCCTCGTACTCGTCGCGCAGCGTGGCCGGGAGGTGCTTGCCGAGCACCTCCGCCTGCTCCTCCACCGAGGCCAGCCGGTCGCCCGCGGCGCGGTCGGCGGGCGCCTCCTGCGGCGCCTCCGCGGGCCGCGCCTTGAGCAGGGCCGTCTGGTCCCTCAGCAGGGCGGCCTGCTCGCGCAGCAGCGCCGTCTGGTCGCGGAGCTGCTTGTTCTTGTTGTGCAGCTCCACGAACACCGAGACCTTGGCCCGCAGCACCCACGGGTCGAACGGCTTGGAGATGAAGTCGACCGCGCCCGCCGCGTAGCCACGGAAGGCGTAGTCGGGGTCGCTGTTCACCGCCGTGAGGAAGATGATCGGCAGGTCGCGGGTCTTCTTGCGGCGCTTGATGTCGCGGGCCGTCTCGAACCCGTCCATGCCCGGCATGACGACGTCCAGCAGGATGACCGCGTACTCCTCGGTGAGCAGCGCCTTCAGCGCGTCCTCACCGGACCGCGCCCGGACCAGGTCCTGATCGAGCGAGCTGAGGATGGCCTCCAGCGCGATCAGGTTCTCCTCGCGGTCGTCCACGAGCAGGATCTTGGCCTTGTCGTCCACGCGCGTCTCTCCGATCCCGGTCCCCGCCAGCGCCGCACCCCCACGGCGACCCTACTGTCCGGCTCCTCTCCTCAGCGGACGATGGAGGGCTGCAGCCAGTTCCTCATGACGTCAAGGAGATGGTCCACGTCCACGGGCTTCGGCACGTAGTCCGACGCGCCCGAGGCGAGGCTCTTCTCCCGGTCCTCCTTCATCACCTTGGCCGTGATGACGATGATCGGCAACTCGGCGAACTGCGGCATCTCCCTGATCGCGGCCGTGGTGGCGTAACCGTCCAGGCCCGGCATCATGATGTCCATCAGCACGACCGCCACGTCGGGGTTGCGGTGCAGGACGTCGATCCCGGCCTGCCCGTCCTCGGCGTAGAGGACCTCCATGCCGTAGCCCTCCAGGACGCTGGTGAGCGCGAACACGTTCCGCACGTCGTCGTCGACGATCAGGACCTTGCGGCCCGACAGGACGGTGTCGAGGAAGTCCGTGGGCGGCTCCTGCAGCATCCCGTTCAGCGCCTGCTCGGACTTGCCGGCGCGCTGCGCGCCGGGCGGGCGCTGCTCCACCGGCAGCGCGCCCTCCGCGGCCGGGCCCCCGCCGCCGCCGTTGCCCTGGGGGCCGGCGGAGATCGCCCCGGGCGCGGCCTCCGCCCCCGCGGCGACCGCCTCGTCCGGCAGCGCCGAGCGGCGCCGGCCGTCGCGGTCGCTGTACTGGGCGGGCAGGTAGAGCGTGAACACGCTGCCGCGGCCCGGCTGGCTCTCGGCGTGGATCTCCCCGCCCAGCAGCCGCGCGATGTTCCGGCTGATCGACAGGCCGAGCCCGGTGCCGCCGTAGCGGCGGCTCGTGGTCCCGTCCGCCTGCTGGAACGGCTCGAAGATCTCCTGGAGCTTGTCGGCGCTCACGCCGATCCCGGTGTCGATCACGCGGAACGCGATCACGTCGGGGGTGTTCCACAGCGCGGGCAGCGTGAAGTCGATGTCGCCGGCCCGCTCGATCAGCAGCCGCACCTCGCCCTCGGCGGTGAACTTCACCGCGTTCGACAGCAGGTTCCGCAGCACCTGCTGGAGCCGCTGCTCGTCGGTGTTGAGGGCGGCCGGGACGTCCGGCGCGACCTCCACCCCGAACTGCAGGCCCTTGTCGACCGACAGCGGGCGGAACGTGGCGTCGACGTAGTCGACCAGCGCCGACACCGAGAGCCGCTGCGGATGCGCCTCCATCTTCCCGGCCTCGACCTTCGCCAGGTCCAGGATGTCGTTGATCAGCTCCAGCAGGTCGGTGCCGGACTCGTGGATCGTCCGGGCGAACTCCACCTGCTTGTCGGTGAGGTTGCCGTCCTGGTTCTCCGACAGGAGCTTGGCCAGCACCAGCAGGCTGTTCAGCGGCGTGCGCAGCTCGTGCGACATGTTCGCCAGGAACTCCGACTTGTACCGGGAGGAGATCGCGAGCTGCTCGGCGCGCTCCTCCAGCGTCCGCCTGGCCTGCTCGATCTGGAAGTTCTGGATCTCGATCGCGCGGTTCTGCTGGGCCAGCAGCGCCGCCTTCTCCTCCAGCTCGGTGTTGGAGTGCCGGAGCTCGCCCTGCTGGCGCTGCAGCTCGTCCGAGCGCTCCTGCAGCTCCTGCGCGAGCCGCTGCGACTCGCCGAGCAGCGCCTCGGTGCGGGTGTTGGCCCGGATCGCGTTGAGCGTGACCCCGATCGTCTCGATCAGCTGGCTGAAGAACGCCAGGTGGACGTCGGTGAACCGGCCGAACGAGGCGAGCTCGATCGCGCCGAGCACCTCGTCCTCGAACACGATCGGCAGCACGATGATGTTGACCGGGGACGCCTCGCCGAGACCCGATCCGATCTTGACGTAGTCGGCGGGGGCGTCGGCGATCAGCAGCGGCCGGCGCTCCTGCGCCGCCTGCCCGACGAGGCCCTCACCGAGACCGAACCGGACCGCCCCGCCGCGGTGCCGCCGCGTCCCGTACCCGGCGATCAGGGCGAGGTCGGTGTCCTCGCCCGCGCTCTCGGCCAGGTAGAACGCGCCGTACTGGGCGCTGGCGGTCGGCGTCAGCTCACGCATGATCAGGTCGGCGACCTGCTGGAGGTCGCGGTGGCCCTGCATGAGCCCGCCGATCCGCGCCAGGTTGGTCTTGAGCCAGTCCTGCTCCTCGTTGGCGCGGGTCGTCTCGCGCAGCGTCGCGACCATCAGGTTGACGTTGTCGCTCAGCTCGGCGACCTCGCCGCGCGCCTCGACGGTGATCGTCCGGGTCAGGTCGCCGGTGGCGACCGCGCTCGCGACCTCCCCGATCGCGCGGACCTGGGTGGTGAGGTTGCCGGCCAGCTCGTTGACGCTCTCGGTGAGCCGCTTCCACGTGCCCGAGACGCCCTCGACCTCCGCCTGACCGCCGAGACGGCCCTCGATGCCGACCTCCCGGGCCACGCGGGTGACCTCGGAGGCGAACGACGACAACGTGTCGACCATCGTGTTCAGCGTGGTCTTCAGTTCGAGGATCTCGCCCTGGGCGTCCACGTCGATGCGCCGCGTCAGGTCGCCGTGCGCGACCGCGGTCGCGACCTGCGCGATGTTGCGGACCTGGTAGGTCAGGTTGGACGCCATGCCGTTGACGTTGTCGGTCAGGTCCTTCCACATGCCGCCCGCGCCGGGCACCCGGGCCTGGCCGCCGAGGCGGCCCTCGGTGCCGACCTCGCGGGCCACGCGGCTGACCTCGTCGGCGAACGCCGACAGCGTGTCGACCATCGTGTTGAGGGTGGTCTTCAGCTGGAGGATCTCGCCCTGCGCGTCGACCTCGATCTTGCGGGTCAGGTCGCCCTGCGCCACCGCCGTGGTGACCTGCGCGATGCCGCGCACCTGGTTGGTGAGGTTGTTCGCCATCGAGTTGACGTTGTCGGTCAGGTCGAGCCAGACCCCGCCCGCGCCGGGCACGATCGCCTGGCCGCCGAGCCGCCCCTCCGTGCCGACCTCCCGCGCGACGCGGGTCACCTCGGAGGCGAAGGCCGACAGCGTGTCGACCATCGCGTTCACGGTGTCCTTGAGCTCCAGGATCTCGCCCTGCGCGTCGACCGTGATCTTCTTGCCGAGGTCGCCCTCGGCGACGGCGGTCGTGACCTGCGCGATGTTGCGGACCTGGTAGGTCAGGTTGGACGCCATGCCGTTGACGTTGTTGGTCAGGTCCTTCCACACGCCGCTCACGCCGGGCACCCGGGCCTGGCCGCCGAGGCGGCCCTCGGTGCCGACCTCGCGGGCCACGCGGGTGACCTCGTCGGCGAAGGCCGAGAGGGTGTCGACCATGGTGTTCACGGTGTTCTTGAGCTGCAGGATCTCGCCCTGCGCGTCGACGGTGATCTTCTTGCCGAGGTCGCCCTCGGCGACGGCGGTGGTGACCTGGGCGATGTTGCGGACCTGGTAGGTCAGGTTGTTCGCCATCGCGTTGACGTTGTCGGTCAGGTTCTTCCAGACGCCGCTGACGCCCGGCACGTTCGCCTGGCCGCCCAGCTGCCCCTCCGTGCCGACCTCGCGCGCCACGCGGGTGACCTCGCCGGCGAACGCCGACAGCTGGTCGACCATCGTGTTCACGGTGAGCTTCAGCTCCTGCAGCTCACCGGTCGCCTCGACCGTGACCTTGCGGGTCAGGTCGCCGCGCGCCACCGCCGTGGTGACCTCGGCGATGTCGCGGACCTGCGAGGTCAGCCGCGACGCCATCACGTTCACCGACGCGGTCACGTCCCGCCA
This sequence comes from Actinomadura verrucosospora, assembly GCF_039540335.1. Lineage (NCBI taxonomy): Bacteria > Bacillati > Actinomycetota > Actinomycetes > Streptosporangiales > Thermomonosporaceae > Actinomadura > Actinomadura verrucosospora. The sequence goes on from NZ_BAABEV010000001.1 coordinate 456,592, forward strand.
GCGGCCGGTCATGCCGCGGGCGGGCGCCTGGCCGCCGAGCCGCCCCTCGGTGCCCACCTCGCGGGCGAACTGGGTGACCTCCCAGGTGAACTGGTCGAGCAGCTCGACCATGCCGTTGACCGACTTGGCCATGCGCAGGAGCTCCCCGCGCATCGGCCTGCCGCGCACCCGCAGCTCCACCCGCTGGCTGAGGTCGCCGGCCGCGACCGCCTCCACCACCTGGCTCATCCCGGTGGCGAGGTCGGTGAGCTTGTCGATGATCGCGTTCGCGTCCTCCACGGCGCCCGCCCAGGTGCCCCGCAACGTCCCCGGCGTCAGGCGTCCCCGCAGCTGGCCCTCCCGGCCGATCTCCCTCCGGACGCGGCTCAGGCCCGAGGCCAACTCCATGCCGTTCTCCCGGATCTCCTCCAGGACGGCGGCGGCCTCCGCCACGGCCCCCTCGCCCGGCACGTCCAGCTCCGACCTCGCCTTGCCGTCCCGGACGGCGACCAGCGCCTTCAGGAGCGGTTCGAGGTCCGCGTCGCTGTAACGCGGGGTGGTGTCGCGGTACCCGCCGCTCGGGCGGGCACGTGACGCGGTACGCGGCATGCTCTTCATCCTCCTGGCCCGCGATTCGTCGATTATCCGGATACCACGGACTCCTGGCTGCTCTAGGGGCCTCATCGGCCGCACCTGTACTCTACGTCGCCGCGCGGCGGCGGACTTTCTTCCGCGTGGTTCCGCCGCCCGGGCGGGACCGGGGGCGCGTCCTCCCTCGTAGCCTTCGTGTTACGGTCTGTCGTGTTGTGGCGGGATCGTGAAGGCCCAGGCCGGACGCGTTCCGGGGCGGGTTCGCGGCTCTCGGTGCCGGGCGGCCGAGCAGTCTGCCACGATAGCCAGGCCCGGGTAGAAAACGCTTCGAACGAGGGACGACAGTTGGATCGGCAGACGGCGACGGCCACCTTCCCGTCCGCCGCGGCGGCGGTGGCGGACGCGCGCCGGTTCGTCCGCAAGGTGCTGGCCGACTGGGGTCTGGACGAGGTGGCCGACGACGCCGTCCTCGCGACGAGCGAGCTCGCCACCAACGCGATCGCCTACGCGGGGACCTCGTTCGAGGTCTCCTGCCGCCTGGCGGGCGGGAACGTCGAGATCGAGGTCCGCGACCGCCACCCCACCCGGGGCATCGAGATGCCGGGCGTCACCGCCTCCAGCGGGCGCGGCCTGCCGTCCATCGCCCGCCTCGCCGACTCCTGGGGCGTCTCCTACGACCGCCGCACCAAGGGCGTCTGGTTCCGGCTGCCCCGGCCCGGCGCCGCCGGCGCCGCGGTGCCGGCCGAGGGCGCGGCCGCGGAGGGCGCGGAGGCCGCTTTCACCGCCGACATCGCCGGAACCGGCTCCCTGCGGGACGAACTCCCCACCCGGGCCCGCGACGCGGCCGAGCAGGCGCGCGAGGGGCCCGGCGCCGGCGGGCAGGCCCGGGAGAGCCGGCTCGCGGGCGGCACGGGCGAGATCCCCGCGGCCGGCGACCGGCTCCTGCGCTCTCCGGCGGCCGTGGAGGCCATGGAGGACGGGGTCGCCGCCGCGCGGGAGCTCCTCGGCGCCGAGGGCGCCGCCGTCCTGCTGACCGAACGCGACGGACGGCTGATCATGGGCTCGGCGGCCGGGACCGCCGCCGAGATGCCGCTCGGCGAGCTGTCGGTCTCCTCCCTCACCCCCGCCGCCCGCGCCGGCTCCGCCTGGGTCGCCGCGGACGCCTCCGACCCGATCGCGGCGGCGCTGCGGGCCTCCTCGCTGGCCGCCGCCCCGCTGGAGTCGCAGGGCCGCCTGACAGGCCTGATCGTCGCCGTCTCGTCCCTGTCCGGCCGCTTCGGCGAGGCCGACGGCGCCCGCCTCGGCCGGCTCGCCGACGAGATGTCGCTCTCCCTGGAGAAGGCCAGGGTCGGCGAGTTGGAACGATCCTGGCGCGGCTGGCTGAGCTTCGTCGCCGAGGCCAGCGACCTGCTCGCCGGCACCCTCGACCAGGAGCGCACGATGGCGCTGGTCGCCCAGCTCGTCGTGCCGCGCCTGGCCACCTGGTGCGCCGTCTACACCGTCACCGAGGCCGAGCCCGACCGGCTCGCCTACGTGTGGCACGCCGACGAGGAGCGCTCCGACGGCCTGCGCGACCTGCTCGAACACGCGGGCGCCGCCCCGCCCACCGACGCCCCCGGGCCCTGGAACGGGCTCGCCGCCGCGCCCGGGGAGGTCCGGGCCGCCGCCGGCGACACCGCCACCGACCAGGTCTACGCCTTCCCCCTGATCGCCCGCGGCCGGCGCATCGGCACCATCGTGATCGGCCGCCCGGCCGGCGACCGCTTCCCGCGCAGCGCGATCGAGCTGGCCGAGGAGCTGAGCCGCCGCGCCGCCCTCGCCGTCGACAACGCGCGCCTGTTCTCCGCCCAGACCGCCATGAGCAGCGCCCTGCAGCGCAGCCTCCTGCCACCCGGCATCCCCGAGATCCCCGGCCTGGAGGTGGCGGTGGTCTACGAGCCCGCCGGGGAGGGCAGCGAGGTCGGCGGCGACTTCTACGACGTCTTCGCGAGCGGCCGCCGGCCCGGCGGCGCGGCCCCCGCGACCCGCTGGCGGTTCGCCATCGGCGACGTGTGCGGCACCGGCCCCGAGGCCGCCGCCGTCACCGGCCTGGCCCGGCACGCGCTGCGCATCCTCGCCGCCGAGGACCTGTCCGTCCCGGCCGTCCTCGCCCGGCTCAACCGGCTCATCCTCGGCGAGGGCGAGCGCGGGCGGCTGCTCACCCTGCTGCACGGCGAGATCGCGGCCCGCCGGCGCCGCGACGGCGTGACGATCAAACTGACGAGCGCGGGGCACCCGCCCCCGCTGGTGCTCGATCCGGAGGGCGGCGTCCGCGAGGCCGCCTCGCCCCAGCCGCTGCTGGGCGTCTTCGACGGCGTGGAGTTCACCACCGACACCGTCGAGCTGCGGCGCGGAGAGGTTCTGCTCTGCGTGACCGACGGCGTCACCGAGCGGCGCTCCGGCAACCGGCTGCTCGGCGACGGGCACGGCCTGGAGCGGCTTCTCGCAGGCTGCACCGGTCTGAGCGCCGGGGCGGTGGCGGCGCGCATCCAGCGCGCCGTCCGCGACTTCGGCCCGGAGCCGTCGAACGACGACGTTGCCCTCATCGTTCTGCGGGCGTCATGATGGAGACCAACAATCGGTAAGGTGGGGTGGCGTGGGGCTTGCCTTGCACACGACACGACAGGAAGGCCGTGCGACGATCGCCGCGCGCGGCTCGATAGACCTGCACTCCTCCGACGAGCTGCGCGCTCGGCTGACCGAGCTCGTGGACGCGGGCGAGCGGTCGGTCGTCGTCGACCTCGCGGCGGTCGACTTCTGTGACTCCTCCGGCCTGAACGTTCTCGTCCGCGCGTACAAGCACGCGCGTGCGCAGAACGCCACGCTCACCGTCACCGGGGCCTACGGCCGCGTCGAGAACGTGCTGCGCACGACGGGGCTCGACCGTTTCCTCATGGAGGATCCGGTGGAGGAGGCTCCGGCCGATGGGCGGTGAAGGGACACGATGAAGAACGGCGAGCGGGCGGAGTGACCGACCCGATGACCGAGACCACGCTGCGCGCGGCGCCCCAGACCGAGGCGGTCGAGTACGCCAGGCGACTCGCGGCCCGCACGATGCGCACTTGGGCGCTCATGGACCGTGAGGAGCTCGTCACGGCGATCGTGGCCGAGCTCGTCGCCAACGCCGTCCGGCACGCCGGGACGGCCCTGGAGCTGCGGCTGCTGCGCGGCAGCGGCCGGATCCGCGTCGAGGTCCGCGACCGCGCGTCCCAGCTGCCCCGGCTGACCGTGCCCGGCCCCCTGGACGAGTCGCACCGCGGCCTGTTCATCGTCGACCGCTTCGCCAACTCCTGGGGCGCCGACCCGGTGACCGGCGGAAAGGTCGTGTGGGCCGAGGTCGACATCTGACAGGTCGACATCTGGCACGGCGGTGGCCGGCAGACCGACGTCCCGCACGCGTCCCGCCTGGAACGCGCTTTCCGCACGGGGTCTGACCGGCAGCGCGCCCGCCGCACACGGCGGGCGAGCGCGCTCCCGGTCAGAGAAGCCGGTCAGACCGACTTGCGGTACAGCTCCGCGACCATGAAGGCCAGGTCCAGCGACTGGCCCCGGTTGAGCCGGGGGTCGCAGGCCGTCTCGTAGCGCTGGTGCAGGTCGGCCTCGGCGAGCCCCTGGCCGCCGCCCACGCACTCGGTCACGTCGTCGCCGGTGAACTCGATGTGGATGCCGCCCGGGTGGGTGCCGAGGGCCCGGTGGACCTCGAAGAACCCGGCCACCTCGTCGAGCACGTCGTCCAACCGCCGGGTCTTGTGCCCGCTCGGCGCCTCGAACGTGTTGCCGTGCATCGGGTCGCAGATCCACGCGACCGGGGCCCCGCTCTGGTGGACCTTCTCGATCAGCGGCGGCAGAGCGTCGCGGATGCGGTCGGCGCCCATTCGGGTGATGAAGGTGAGCCGGCCGGGCTCGCGCTCCGGGTTCAGCCTCTCCATCAGGGCCAGCGCGTCGTCGGCGGAGGTCGTCGGGCCGAGCTTCACGCCGATCGGGTTGCGGATGTGGCGCAGGAACTCCACGTGCGCCCCGTCCAGCTGCCGGGTCCGCTCGCCGATCCACAGGAAGTGCGCCGAAACGTCGTAGGGCAGGCCGCTCAGATGGTCGATGCGGGTCAGCGCGCGCTCGTACTCCAGCAGCAGCGCCTCGTGGCTGGAGTAGAACTCCACCCCGTGGAACTCGTCGGGGTTCGCCCCGCACGCCTTCATGAACGTCAGCGCCCGGTCGATCTCGCCCGCCAGCTGCTCGTAGCGACGGCCCGCCGGGCTCTGGGCGACGAAGTCCTGGTTCCAGGCGTGCACCTGGCGCAGGTCGGCGTAGCCGCCCTTGGTGAACGCCCGGCACAGGTTCAGCGTCACCGCCGAGCAGTGGTAGGCCTTGAGCAGGCGATGCGGGTCGTTGCGGCGGGAGTCCGCGTCGAAGGCGAAGCCGTTGACCGCGTCGCCCCGGTAGGCGGGCAGCTCCACGCCGCCGCGGGTCTCCACGGGCTTGGAGCGCGGCTTGGCGTACTGGCCCGCCATCCGGCCGATCTTCACGACGGGAACGCTCGCCGCGTAGGTGAGGACGACCGCCATCTGCAGCAGCGTCTTCAGCTTGTTCTTGACCGCGTCGGCGTTCGACCCCTCGAACGTCTCGGCGCAGTCGCCGCCCTGCAGGACGAACGCCTCACCGCGGGCGACGTCCGCGAGCTGTGCCTTCAACTGGTCGCATTCGCCCGCGAACACGAGCGGCGGCTGGGCCGCCAGCTCGGCGGCGACTTCGCCTACCTCGGCCGGATCGTCCCAATCGGGCTGCTGGAGAGCGGGGAGGGCGCGCCACGCGTCGAGGTCCCCGATGACGGCGGAATTACTCACCCTGAAAGGCTATGGCACGGCCCGCCCTGCGTGGACGGAAAGGCCCGCGCGCCGGGGGGCTCGCGGGCCCTGACGCGTGCTGGCGGCCCCGTTCGCCGGGCCGCCGGTCGCCGATCGTGCGGCGGGACGCCGCTCGGACCGCCCGGTCAGGCCGCCCGGGACCCGGCCGCGGCCGGCTCCCGCGCGGTGCCGTGGCCGCCCGCGAGCGCCCGGCGGCCGCTCAGGTCCGTCTCGCCGGCCAGCTGGCGCAGCCGTCGCAGCGAGCGGTCGGTGATCTGCCGGACGCGGTTGTGGCTCAGCCCGTAGCGGGCGCCGATCTGCGCGTACGACAGCGGCTGCCCGCTGTCCATCCCGAACCGGGCCCGCAGGATCGCGGACTCGCGCTCGGGAAGCCGGTCCAGCAGCCGTCCGAGGCCCTCGATGTCGTCCAGCGCGAGGATCTCCGCCTCCGGGGTAACGGCGTCGGGATCCTCCAGCAGGTCGCCCATGGGCGTCTCGCCGGCGTCGTCGACGGTCGCGTCCAGGCTCGCCGGGTCGCGCCGCCAACGCAGCAGCTCGTCGACATGCTCGGCCTCGGCGCCGACGGCACCAGCGAGCTCCTCGCGGGTGGGTTCCCTGCCGAGCTCGCGGCTGAGCTGGCGCTCCGCGCGCCGCAGCCGGGACAACTCCTCCTCCACATGGACGGGCAGGCGGATCGTGCGGGCGGTGTGGCTCAGCCCACGGCCGATCGCCTGCCGGATCCACCAGGTGGCGTAGGTGGAGAACTTGAAGCCGCGGCGGTAGTCGAACTTCTCCACCGCGCGCATCAGCCCCAGGTTCCCCTCCTGGATGAGGTCGATGAGGGGCAACGAGTCGGTCGGGTACTTCCGGGCTATCGAGACGACCAGCCGCAGGTTGGCCTCGACGAAGCGCTGCTTCGCGCACAGCCCCGCCGCGGCCAGCTCCGCCAGCTCCTCGCGGGACGCGCCCTCGGGCACCGTCCCCTCCTCGAGCAGCTGTTCGGCGTACAGGCCCCCTTCGATCGCCTTGGCCAGATCGACCTCCTCCTGCGCGTCGAGCAGGGGAGTACGGCCGATCCGGTCGAGGTACGCCCCGACAAGATCCTTGTCGGGGACTTCGACCCTGTCGCCCTTGGTACGGGTTCCAGCCATCCTGACCCTTCTCCGGTGCGATCTCCCTAGGAGGAGAACGCCAATTACCGCTCTGTGATTCCCAGGTGGGGAATACTGCGAGGCTGTAAGCCGCTCTACGTCGTGATACCCCGACTGAGGAGAAACCGACATGGCGACGGTCACACTGACCGCTGAGAACTTCGACGAGGTGGCTCAGGGCGACGGCATCGTGCTGGTCGACTTCTGGGCGGAGTGGTGCGGCCCCTGCAAGAGGTTCGCGCCCGTGTTCGAGCGGTCGGCGGACAAGCACGGGGACATCGTCTTCGGCAAGGTGGACACCGACGCCGAGGCCGAGCTGTCGGAGCGCTTCGGCATCCGGTCCATCCCCACGCTGATGGCGATCCGCGACGGCATGATCGTGTTCGCGGAGCCGGGCGCGCTGCCCGAGTCGGTGCTGGAGAACGTGATCGAGCAGGTCCGCGGCCTCGACATGGAGGACGTCCGCCGGCGCGCGAAGGCCTGACCCGCGGCCCGCCGGGTTGCGCGCACGAGGCGCGCGGCGGGCGCCGCGGAGGCGCGTGGGCAAAGAAGCGGACGCCGCCGCCCCTTCACCGGCCGGCATGGTCGATGATGGACGGATGCTCGCCGATGTCGTCCGATACCTGGTGTGCCCCGTGTGCGGAGCCGACCTCGAACTGGCCGACCGCCGCCTGGCCTGCCCGGGCGGGCATGCTTTCGACGTCGCGCGACAGGGATATGCGAACCTCCTGCCGGGCAACGCCCGTCCGGGGACGGCCGACACACCGGAGATGGTCCGCGCCCGGGACGAGTTCCTGACGGCCGGCCACTTCGCGGTTCTCGCGGATCGGCTGGCCTGGAGCGTTTCTCGCGCCGCTCCCTCTTTCGTCCTCGACGCGGGAGCCGGGACGGGGCACTATCTCAGCCGCATCCTCGACCGGGCGCCGGACGCCGTCGGCCTGGCCCTGGACATCTCCAAGCACGCCGCCCGGCGCGCCGCGAAGGCGCACCCGCGCTGCGGCGCCGTCGTCGCGGACCTCTGGCGTCCGTTCCCGCTGCGCGACGGCGCGGCCGACATCGTCGTCAACGTGTTCGCCCCGCGCAACGCGACCGAGTTCCACCGCGTGCTCCGAGACGACGGGCTGCTACTGACGGTCACTCCGTCACCCCGGCATCTCGGAACACTCGTGGAGCCCCTCGGTCTGCTCTCGATCGACAAGCACAAGACCGAGCGCATGGACACCGCGCTCTCCGGCTACTTCAAGCTGGACTCGCGCCAGGAGCTCGAAACCGAGACCGTCCTGACGCACGGCGAGGTGATCACGCTCGTCGGCATGGGGCCGAGCGCGCACCACGTCCCGCCGGAGCAGCTCAGGGAACGGCTGGACACGCTGCCCGAGCCGCTGACGGCGCCGCTGTCGTTCGTCCTGTCCACCTACCGGCGGCTGGAGTAGGAGCGTCCCCGGCCTGCGTGATCTCCAGCAGCACCTGCGGGGTCTCGCCCGGCTCCGTCACCTCCTCGACGCCCGGCACGTCGAGCGCCTCGTAGCCGAACGACGCGGTGAGCGAGCGGGCCACCGCGCTCAGCAGGAGGCGCTGGAGAGCCTGGCCGGCACGGAGCCATTCGGCGGGGGAGTCCCCTCGCGTGGTCAGCACCGCCCGCTGTCCCGCCGAGTGAGGCGCCGGGGGAAGCCGCCGAAGCGCGGCGCCTTCGAGCCTCGCCTCCCCGGCCAGCTCGTCGACGACGGGAGACGGAGGGCAGGCGCCCGCGGCGGACGGATCGCCACGGAACGGCCGGAGCGTCGCGGCGTAGAGGAGCCGCTCTTCGCGGGACACACGGTGCCGTCCGGCCAGGCGCACGGAGGCGAGGACGGATGGACGTCCGGCATCGGGAAGCAGCCGGACGACAGCCTCGTGACCGAGCTGCGCCGCCGCCAGACGCAGGTTCACCAGCGCGGCGCCGCTGCTGAGGTGGAGGCCCCGCCCCGCCGGATCGTTCTTCGGCCGGAACCTGTCAGGGTCGGCGTGCACCTCGATCAGCCCGGACACGACCTTGAACCGCCAGGCATGGACGTCATGGACCGTGGGCCCCATCGTCGCGGCGACCACGAGGCGCTCCGCCGAGGCGCGGGCGGCGGCGGGCACGTTCACGGGCGTTCCTCCTGACCTCGGGCGACAACCGACCCGGGAGCCACCGCCAGCCCCAGGGGACATTTCGCCGGGGGAGAGCGGTCAGGGCACGGTACCCCACTGTGACCCGAAGCACGTAGTGCGTGAATGGCGAGGTCAGCGCACCCTATGGTGGGGGCTGGTGAACAAGGGGCCGGGTTCACGGGCCCCGCGATTTGACGGTCCCGGTGAGGCGTCTTAATGTCTTCCTCGCCCCAAGGGGACGCGGGACGCCGAGAGGCGGCCGGCCCTGGGGAGCAGGTCGCTGAAAATGGTTCGAGCGCCGCTCGGACTGTTGTAAGATGGCTTGCACAGCCCACAACGGGATGCAGGACGCCGCAAGGTGGCCGGCCCGCAGGGCGCCTCCCACGGAACGATCTCTCCGAGTCTCTGGCTTGGTGTCGTGTCGTCGCGTGGGGGACGGGCACACCTTCGACGGTCAAAAAGATCTTCGCAGATCGGCTTGACAGCGAGGATGAGTCTGGTAAGTTAGCAGGGTTGCCCCGGAGCCGGGGTCCGCGAGAGCGGGGTTCGGCGCGGTGGGTGTCCGTTTCTTGAGAACTCAACAGCGTGTTAAAAGCCAGTGCCTTTATCGGCCCGGTCTTTTTCGACCGGGTCGCCCCGTGCCATCTCTTCGGGGATGGTGGGGATTTCTTTGAGGCAATGCTGTCCCTCTTTGCGGGGGATGGTGATGCCGGGATTGTTTCCTGAGGTTTGGCTGGTCGGGGTTCGCCCCCTGGCTGGTCGTTGGACCTTGATGGAGAGTTTGATCCTGGCTCAGGACGAACGCTGGCGGCGTGCTTAACACATGCAAGTCGAGCGG